>NZ_JAQYXC010000256.1:0-141986 GCF_036322365.1 Streptomyces sp. SP18CS02 | reverse complement strand
GGACGGGTGGACCGGCACGGTCACCGTCCAGGGCAGTTACCGCCTGCCTGAAGCCGGCACACCGGCGACGTCGGCCATCGCACCCCCAGCAGCAACCTCTCGGTGCCAGTGCTGCTGTCGAAACCCGTGAACATTTCGATTCCCCCTCAGGCGGCGGCTGCCTCCCACACCGGGGTACATCCGCTGCCCGTTCTCGCGGACAGAGCCAAGGAGCGCCCACCACGGCGAAGACTGCCGCCCTGGCGGCCGGAGTCGGTGACGTCGCTGGCGTCCGGGTGGTCCTCCAGGACGTCGGCCAGGCGCACGGCCTCTTCGTCCACGGCAGACAGCGGGCTCTTGTCCAGGTTGATGGGCGTCAGCCGAAGCACGCTAGTTGTCACCGGCAGAACTGGATGACGAGCGAACGAGACCGGGCGAAGCGGCGTGGTTGTCACCAGCGAGACACGCGGCTTGTCACAAACGCTCATTCAGCATCCTTTCTGTCACCGGCCCCACGACGGCCAGCGGCTGGAAAGGTGCGCGGCCGTAGACGTTCTCCCTGCGGCCCGAACATGATCAGATACTCGACCGGTCCGTCGGATCCGGCGTTGGCAACTCCGTGGGGGACGCGGGTGTCGAACTCGGCGACATCCCTGGCAGTCAGGACGACGTCCTGGTCACCGAGTGTGAGCCACAGCCGCCCGTACAGGACGCACAGCCACTCGTAACCCTCGTGGGACACCTGCCGGGGCCGCCTGGACGGCTCCTCGACGGCAGGCAGAACATGCTTGTGGGCGTGCAGGCCGCCGACGTACCGGGTCAGCGGCAGCACCGCCTTGTCATCCCCGAAGCTCAGAGGCGCCGCAGCACGCGGCTCGGCCGCGGGGATCGGCGCGGTGCCGGCCAGTTCGTCCAGGGAGACGCCGTACTCCTTCGACAGGTGCAGCAGCACCTCCAGGGTGGGCTTGCGCCGACCGGTCTCCATCCGGGACAGCGTGCTGGTCGAGATGCCGGTCGCGCAGCTGACACCGGCGAGCGTCGCGCTGTGGTGCTCGCGCGCGGCCCGCAACCGGGATCCCATCGCGGCCAGCGTGCCGTCCACGTCATCGACTGCCACCTCTCCCGCTCCTTCTTGCCGTGCCGCTCCACCGCTCTGTCCTGCGAGTTTGCCAGAAGGGCAAGGCTGATCGCGTCGGGCGGGTGCCGCGCCGCATGATCGATGGGTAGCCGCGTCCATCCGGAAATCGAGGAGAAGCCCATGCAGCCCGAGCCGACCGCCGCACTCTGCCATCGCACCGTCGAGGCCCCGGCCGGGCACCTGCACCTGGCCGAACAGGGCACCGGCCCGCTGGTCCTGCTCGTCCACGGCTTCCCCGAGTCCTGGTACTCCTGGCGCCGCCAACTCCCGGCCCTCGCCGCGGCCGGCTACCGGGCAGTGGCGATCGACGTACGGGGCTACGGCCGTTCCTCCAGGCCGGAGGCGACCGATGCCTACCGGATGCTCGACCTGGTGGAGGACAACGTCGCCGTCGTGCGTGCCCTCGGCGAGGAAAACGCGGTGGTGGTCGGCCATGACTGGGGCTCCAACATCGCCGCCGCCTCGGCCCTGCTCCGCCCCGAGGTCTTCCGCGCGGTCGGCTTGCTGAGCGTTCCGTACGCGCCGCCCGGCGGCCCACGCCCGACCGACGTCTTCGACCAGATCGGCGGTCCCGAACAGGAGTTCTACGTCTCCTACTTCCAGGAGCCCGGCCGCGCCGAGGCGGAGATCGAGCCCGATGTCCGGGGCTGGCTCGCGGGCTTCTACGCGGCCCTGTCCGCCGACACCATGCCCGCCGAGGGCGAGCCCGACCCGCACTTCGTCGCCCGCGCCGGCGGCCGGCTGCGCGACCGTTTCCCCACAGGGGTCCTCCCGGCCTGGCTGAGCGAAGACGACCTCGACGTCTACGCCGGGGATTTCGAGCGCACCGGCCTGACCGGCGCCCTCAATCGCTACCGCAACATGGACCGTGACTGGGAAGACCTCGCCCCCCACCGCGGAGCCCCGATCAAACAGTCCGCCTTGTTCGTCGGTGGCGCACTGGACGCCTCCACCACCTGGATGGCCGACGCCATCGACGCCTACCCCACCACCCTCCCCGCCCTGTCCGCCTCTCACCTCCTGGACGGCTGCGGCCACTGGATCCAGCAGGAAAGCCCCGAGGAGGTCAACGGCCTGCTGATCGACTGGCTCGCCACCATCCAGGGCTGAGCCAGGCGGGCTGCCTGGGCAACGGGGCGGTGCGTTTCGGGTGGGCCGCGCCGAGGTAGCGCGGCTTCGCTGCGGAACCGTGGTGATCAGGGACTTTTCGAGTCGGCCAGCGTCAGGGTCTTCAGCAAGCAGTGCCACACCGCGAGCGAACAATTCTTCTGGCAGCCCGTGCATCTGTCCGTCAGCCCGATAGGTCATGACCAGCAGTTCCAGGGTCAACGGCACGCCGGCAAGCGCGGCGGCACCAGCAGCCTCAGCCGCCGTCACTAGCTCTTCGCCCGGCACGCCGGCGCTATCAGCCAGCGCCACAGCCTCCCGCCGGCTCAACGGAGCGAGATCAACGCACCAACAAGCACCGAAGGCCTCGGACAGTACAGACGTCAGGGTCGCGGGATAGCCGGCCGTGCGGCAGGCCACGAGAAACCGAACCCGGCTAAGACCCCGGCCGTGCAGTGACCTTCTCAACCGCTACGGCGGATACGGCAGAAGTGGGCTCTCGTCAGCCTGGTCCAGAACTACCGTCAGAACTCCACCACGCTCGGTGGCGCCTCCCTCCGGAGGAAGGGAGGCAAGATGGCTTCCAAGCTCCTCCTGGTAAGAGAGCTCCCATTTCCGGGCGCTGCTCGGCAGGCCACCAGCCTGCTACAGCAGATGAGAGCGGCTGTGATCCCGACGAAGGCATGGAAGTGCTCGGTCTTGCGCTCGTAGCGGCGGTGCAGGCGGCGGCAGCCGCACATCACGGTTGCGGCAAGCCCTGCAACACTCGCAGTATGGGAGAGCCAGTCGAGATCATGCCTTACGACCCTGCGTGGCCAGCCATGTTCGCCAGGTGGGGCACGTGCCTACGTGTCGCCCTCGGTGATGCTGCGGCTCGAATCGACCACATCGGGTCCACCTCGGTGCCAGGGCTGGCGGCCAAGCCGGTGATTGACATCCAGATCTCAGTGGTATCGCTGGAAGCAACGGATGCGTTCCTGCGCCCGCTGACAGAGATGGGGCTCGTGTACCGGGCGGATAATCCTGAACAGACCAAACGATACTTCCGGGAACCTCCAGGTCAGCGCCGGACCCACGTGCACGTGCGGCGACTGGGTAGCTTCTCAGAGCAGTTCCCCCTGCTGTTTCGCGACTACCTTCGGTGTCACACGGCTGCCGCGAACGAGTACGCGGCAGCCAAGAAGCACTGCGCAGCCGAATTCCGCAACGACCGTCCCGGCTACGCCCAAGCAAAAGATGCCTTCGTATGGGACATCATCCGACGCGCTGACGCCTGGGCCCAGCACACCGGCTGGGCTCCCGGTCCCAGTGACGCCTGACCAAACCTTCCGATCACAGTCGAAGCCAAGGCCGTCGGAGTGACGAGACAACCCTTACGGCAGAATTCACCTTGTTTGGTGAGTTGAGTCTGCGGTAGCGGATCAGGGTGCGGGCGATGCTGGTGAAGGCCAGGAAGTGCTCGGCCTTGTGCTCGTAGCGTCGATGGAGTCGTCGGCAGCCGGCGAACCAGGACGTGGTTCGCTGGATGGTCCATCGGTGTCGTCCGAGTCGCTGGGAACTCTCGATGCCTTTGCCGGCGATGCGGTGTCGGATGCCTCGGCCGGAGAGCCATCGCCGCAGGTGGCGGTAGTCGTAGCCCTTGTCGGCGTGAAGCTTGCCGGGCTTGCGCCGGCGTCGGCCGCGGCGTGAACGGGCCGGGGGTATGCCCTTCACCAGCGGGATCAGGGCCTGACGGTCGTGGAGGTTGGCGCCGGAGATCCCGACGGAGATGGGCAGACCGATCCGCTCGGTGATCAGACGGATCTTCGACCCGTACTTGCCCCGGTCGACAGGATTCGGACCCGTCAGCTCCCCTTTTTCACCGCCCGCACGCTGACCGAGTCGATCGCGCACCTCGGCCAGTCCAGCGCGCCCCGAGAGCCGAGCTCATCCAGGACCAGGCGGTGCAGCTTGGCCCACATCGCCTTCGACCACTCGGCGAACCGGCGGTGAGCCGTGGCCCGGGAAGGCCCGAAAGATGAGGCAGGCAACTGCTGTCACGTGCAGCCGGAGGTGGCCACGAACACGATCGCCGCCAGCACCTGCCGATCGCCATGCCGACGCCGGCCACTCCCCTGAGGCCGCGAAGGAGCCTCCGGCACCACTCGCTGGAACAATTCCCACAGATCATCCGGCACCAGCCGCTCAACGATTTTCGCTACTGAGCCAATTGAGAATACGTCTATGGCCCGGGCGTTGATCATCCGAGAGCTGACCACGACCAGACCGTCACCGTCCGGGCACCGACGCGGCCGCACTGATCATCCCCAGCCTGGCCGCTTCGCTGACGGCCGTGCCTGATCAGCGGAAACTTCTTGCCGGGCGGATCGACGAACTTCTGGAGGCCCATCCCTTTCCAAAGCCCTGACCTCGATCCCGGCAGTCGGCGTCAGGACCGGAGCCCGCATCCTGATCGAGGCCGACGACGACAGCACCTTCCCCACCGCCGGCCACCCGGGGGCGCGGTCCAGCCGCGTTCCGGCCCCTCCTGCCGTGGGCCACCCGATGTTCCTCCCGCCCACGGCCGGACGCTGGGGGGACAGCAGCCGGGACCCCGCGCCCGGAGTAGCCGCGACGTGGTGACGTGGAATCAGTTCTCGGCCTGGCTCCTGCCCGGGACAGCCCCCCGGCCCCGCGCCGAGGCCACGTGTCCCGCAGCTGCCACTACGGCCTCGATGGGCGGTTTCGTGCGGTTTCCCTCAGCCAGGCGCGGCCCGTGGTTGACGGGGGCAGGTCCGTATTGCGACGTCCTCACCTTCGGGATGTTCGGACCGGGAGGGTGCAATGCGGGGGACATCCACCGCCTCCTTCGGAAGCCGCACTCGGCATTGGGCGCCGCTCGTGATCGGGTGGCGGAACGCCATGTCGCCGCATGCCGAGGCGGGAAGGCCCAGGAAGAGCTGCTCCTGATCGGGGGGCGGCACTCCGCGACTCCGGCTTCCGACGCCGTCGGCCCGGAAGGTTCCGGCTCCCCTGGCAGGAGACCTGGGAAGAGATCTGCGAGGAAGCCCTGGACGCACAGGGAAGGACTCCCTCTCGGGCACGGCCCGTTACGACTACCAGTCCGGCTTCGACCGGTGGTGCGAGAAGTGGCTCCATGCCCTGATGCGTCTCACCCCTGCCGAGCAGAACAACCACGCCTCTCCGGTGGCGGCACGATGGGCGCGTGCATACGACGCCCTGGAGCGGGCGATCCGGCGCGATCTGCGGGATGAACCGTGGGTGATCAGGCTGGCCGATCGACTGCACCACGCGGGGCGTGGGCTGGTCACCGGCATCGCTGCTTCCATGGCCGAGCCGGTGGTCGTGGCCTACGACGGACGCGAGGTGATCGACCTGCCGTGGCCTGCCCAGTACCTGCTCTGGACCCAGTATCCAGGCGGCGTCCACCAAGCCGGCCCCAGCCGACACCGCCTGCCGGCAGTTCCCGGCTCTTCACCCTCCTCGATGGCCTCTCGCGCCGCTCCCTGCGAGTGATCGACCACACCGAAGGGCACGACTCGCCCGCCGTGTACCAGGAAGCCATCGATCACGTCCCCGAGGCCGCGTTCTCGCCCGACGCCCACTGCTGGTGGAGCACCCAAGCAGCCGGGCGGCTCTCACAGCCTCTTTCCATGGCACGCGCAAACGCCGCCTCCGCACAACTACAGGCACAGCGCGCCCGGGCACCCCGGCGTTAAGACGACCCCACGTTCGGGCCCACCTGGCGAACGCCATGGACGTGCAGGACATGGATGACTCCCAGAACTTCCCATCCCACGCCATCTCTCCGCCTGAGACCACCAGGACCAAGATCCGGGCCAGTTCCGGACCACCCCCTGCCGAGGAGGCACACCACCTGCCGTCTCCGCTGGTCAGCGTGGGTTCGACATCTGTACCGCCAGCACTCGAAGAACCTGCTGGTGTCGTACTCGCCGAAGAAGCTCGGCTTGCGAACTCGCACGGCAGCCGACTGCCCCATCACTGAGCGCGCACCAGCACTCCACTCCCCTCGACAATCCGCCGCGACGGAGCACCACGTCACCGAGGCCCTTACAACGCGAACAGCCATCTCCGCCCGGTGGTTCTGACCTTGCGGATCTCGAAGTCCATCGCGTCCTCTTGACTAAGACGTTGCCACGACACTGGGACTCAAGCCCTGCCGGGGCTTCGTGCCTCATGGAGAGGTTCGCAGTGCCCCTGTGCGAGGCCTTGGCCCGCTTCACCGCCGACCTGGACCGACTGGCCCCCGAACAGCTCCACGTGTTCCAGCGCTCTTCATCAGCGCCTTGTCCCAGACCTCCGCACGAGCGGTCACCGATGCTTGGTGGTGACGCCTATGCGAGCCTCCCCTGACGCTGCACCGCATCACTGAACGTCGCGCATCGCCAGCAGTTCGACCGACGCCCCAGACGATTCGAGCAGGGGTGCAGCGGCAGAACGCCGGGGATCTGCCCGGTAGGCAGCGAGATCCTCGCCATTGGGAAAGGTTATGAGGTGGGCCTCGACCTGATTGTCCAGAGTGCGCAATCGGCGTTCAAGACATCCTCCATACTCCGCAAGGAGTGGCAGCACGGCGTTCTCATACGCGTCGAAGGCGTCCAAACCCCCTTCAGGAAGCCGCGCGAGCATCAGGTATGTGACGGTCATGGCTCCCTCAAAGCGGTTTGAAGACAGGGATTCTCTGAGCCTAGCTGACGGGCTCGCCCACAACGCCACCCTGTTGGCCGCGGCCGTCCGACGGCTCAGCGGGAGTGCTCCTTCACCAAGCCTCGGGAGTGCTCCTTCACCAAGCCTCGGCCTGTAAGGCAAGAACGCGAACTTCGACACGGCCTTCCTCACGTGGACAGCTCAGTGCCTGGGCGGCGACGAGGAGTGGACCGAGTCTTCGGCACCACTCCACCCGTTTACTACCAGCCGGCCCGCTGCGGCGAGCGACTTCGTGATCCCCCGCCATGCTGATGCGCCGATCTGCACATGGGGCAGGGCACTTGCGTCCGCACCGAAGCCCACGCCACGCGTTACGGCAGACGCGGTCATATGTTCCTCGACGCCGCCCCACAGTGATCGCGGTCATCCCGACCTACACGTAATCGGCCGGATGGATCCTGATGCTGCAACCACGTTTGACGTATCCCCGCAGAGCGAAGTACCTGCTGTCATGTATTGCTACAGGGTCGCATCTCGGGCAAATTGCCTGCAGTGCCGGCCCAGGCGGGTTGCGGTTGAAGCAGCCGCCACCCGCAGCCGGAGATGCTTCGCGACCGGCGCTGGCTGATTCTTGCCCGCGCGCTGATGCGCGAGCGCGGCGCGGGAGGTGATCTCACCAGAGCCGTTACACCCGCGCGCCGTCTTCGTGATCTGTCCCGAGCGACGCCTGCGCTACAGACTTTGTGTGCACCACCAATGCGCCCGAAGACCTCTCCCGCTTGGAGGAATTAATGGTGGCCTTACGCGCATCCCTCACAACTGTTGCCGTTGCCGGCCTGCTGGCACTTATGCCTGGTGCCGCGATGGCGGCCCCGGTAGCGCTCGATGACGGCAGCTTCGAATACCCGACCGCGCCTGCGAACTCCTTCAGTACGCTGCCGGCCGGGCAGACCATCGGCCCCTGGACGGTGGACAGCGGTTCGGTGGACCTGATCGGCAGCGGCTTCTGGCAGGCGGCTGACGGGGAGCAATCCGTCGACCTCAACGGCACGGGGCCCGGCAAGGTGTCGCAGACCTTCAGGACGACGGCGGGCGAGACGTACACGATCTCCTACGCGCTGGCCGGCAACCCGGCAGATGTTCAGGGCGTGAAGACAGGGCGCGTTCTCATTGACGGACAGAACTTCCAGGACTTCTCGTTCGACACCACGGGTAAGACTTTTGCCCGGATGGGGTATGTGGGACGTCAGGTGACGTTCGTGGCCACAGGTGCCTCCACGACCTTGTCGTTCGCCAGCACCACTGCCAGCGGCGCCTACGGTCCAGTGATCGACAACGTGCGGGTCGGGTCCTGCTGCTCTTGCTCTTCCTGCTCCGGCTGACCGAAGCCCGAACAGCTCGCCCGCGGGCTGTTCGGGCTGACAAACGATCTCGGATGGGTACGCGGGATCCAGAGGATGAGTGAGGCGAGGTGGACTCCGGCTTTGTAGCGGGTGGCCAGTTTGTCGAGCCGGTTGGCGATCGCCTACCAAACCGCACTCCACCTCGCGAGGCATCCTCATCTGGACCCGACGCTGTCCAAAGAGACAGAACCCAAAGCTGATCGTGGACGGCAGGTCGTCATCGATGTCGTCTCCAAGCTGGTGGTCGCCGCGGCCCGCCCGGTGCCCGGCGACACCGCCGACGAGAAGGCGGGTACGCGCAGGCAGCGACGGTGCTGGGAGACGCTACGCTCGGCAGCCTCGCGGAGGTTGTGCCAGAGGTGCCACCGGTCGGCGACCTGGACCGCCTGCGGTGCGCCGGCGGTGGCTCCCTCGGCGCAGAAGGGAGCCCGGTCCCGGCAGACCACCTCGATCCCCGGCTGCTTCACCGGCCAGGCCGCGAGGCCGGCCGCTTCCCGGTCGGGCAGCAGGTCAACTGGCCGCCGGTTCTCGACATCCACCAGGACGGTTCCGTAGTGCCGTCCCTTGCGGGTCGCGTACTCGTCGACCCCGACCACCCGCGGGGCGGGCGGCTCCGGCTCCGGCTCCGGCTCCGGCAGTGCGTCGACCAGTAACAGGACCGTGCTCCGGCTCACGCCGACGCCGAGCACTCGGGCGCGAAGGCGTTCCGTACGCCGGCCGCGGCGACGTGTCAGCCCTGATATCTGTTCGACGAACGTTCGATGCCCGCAGGACACATTAGGGCAGGTCGCGCGGCGGCACCGCGTAGTTGATGGCTCCGCTGCCCGCGTCCAGGCTGCCCGACGCCTGCACGATCTGGCTGTTGGTGTTGTCCTGCGCGGTCGACACCGGGGCGCCCTCCGACGGCGCGTCGTCCTGCGGGGCGGGCAGGAGCGCCGCCAGTCCCTCGCCCATATCGGGATAGCGGTCCAGATAGGCGGCGAGCTGCAGGACGAGCCGCTGCTCCAGTCGGCTGCGCAGATCGTCGCGGTCTTCCTCTGCCGCCGCGGCGAGGGTCTGCTCCGCCGCATCCAGCAAGCTCCGGCTGCCGCTCCACAGACGACTCCCCGTCCCGCCTGAAGAACGGGCCAGGGCTCCGCGCAACGACAACCAGCCGCCCCTGGCCATCTCCGCCGCCACGGCACTCGCCGCTGGCACAGCTACGGCCATCACGTCCAGTTGACCGGCAGCCGCCGTCCGCACTCGCGAAGGCGGCCAGCTCGGCGACCGGTCGCCGGGCCTTCCGTCACGCTTCCTCATCTCACTGCTCTGTGTCCATGAATGCGCTCTTCCTGCACCCCCGTCATTCCCGGACGCGGAGGCACTGTGACGGTCTCCGGGGAAGCCGGTGCTCGACGAGCGGACAGAAGCCGGCGGAGGCAAGGGGACGCTGCACGTCGAGGTACCCCTTTTTAGTGAAAACGATTATCGTTTACTCTATCGGTCAACGCCCCTTGATCGGCACGACCGGAAGACGAGAACGCGCACCATGAGAAGACCCCGCCGGCGGTTCATAGTCGGCCTGCTCCTCGCCCCCCTGCTCACCGGCTGCTTCGCCTCCGGAGAGGGCGATTCCCCGGCCACCGGGTCTTCGGACTCTGGCGAGTGCTCACGGCTGCGCGTGGCAATGGCTTTCCCGCCCGCGGAGAACTTCTCCCCGTACGGCGAGGACGCCTACCACCTGTCCAGACTCGGCGTCTCCGAGGGACTGACCCAGCTGGACGCCAACGGCAGCGCGGCCCCGGCGCTCGCTCAGTCCTGGAACAGCGAGAACGGCGGCCGCAGCTGGCTGTTCACGCTGCGGGACGCGAAGTTCCAGGACGGCGGCGAGGTCACCCCGGACGCCGTCGCCATCGCCCTCACCCGCGCCGCGCAGATCAAGCCCGTGCCGGTCGCCCTGGCCGGGGTGAAACTGTCCGCCGAGCCGGTGGGCGACCACCAGGTGCGCGTCCGCACCGAAGCCCCCGACCCCGTACTGCCGCTGAGACTGTCCAACCCGCGCCTGGCGGTCTTCTCCCCCAAGGCGTACGCGAAGGCCGGCACGGTGAACCCGGTCGGCACCGCCACCGGACCGTTCGCCCTGAAGAAGATCACCGGCGCGGCGGCCGCCTCCCTGAACCGCTTCGACGGCTACTGGGGCGGACGCCCCCAGGCGGCCGGCATCGACGCCACGTTCATCGCCGACGGCACCGCCCGCGCCAACGCTCTGCGCACCGGCCGGGTGGACATCGCCGAGACGCTGCCCATCGCCCAGCTCCCTTCCTTGGACAAGAAGACCGTCCACGAGAAGCCGACCGCGCGCACCGTCGTACTGAACCTGAACACGAAGTCCGGCCCGTTCGCCGATCCGGGACTGCGTGCGGCCGCCCGGGAGGCCATCGACCCCACCGTCCTCGCCAGGGACGTGTACGAGGGGTACGCGGAGCCCGGACAGGGCGTCTTCGGCCCCGCCCTGAACTGGGCTGCGGGCAAGCGCATCGAGCAGAAGGACCGGGCGAAGGCCACGGACCCGGACGGCACCGCCGTCACGATCGCCACCTACAGCAACCGGCCCGAGCTCCCGGAGGTCGCCCAGGTGCTGCAACAGCAGCTCCAGAAGGCCGGGTTCACGGTGAAGGTGGAGGTACGCGACCTGGCACGGTTCGACAGCGACGCGCTGGCCGGGAAGTTCGACGCCACCGTCTACGCCCGCAACGTCCTCGTGGACACCGGCGACCCGGTCTCGGTCCTCGCCAGCGATTACACCTGCGAGGGGAGCAACAACCAGTCCCAGCTGTGCGACAGGAAGGTCGACCAGGCCGTGGCGCGGGCCGCGACTGTCACCGACACCGGCCAGCGCCAGGACGCCGTCATGGCGGCCGAAGCCGCCCTGCTCGCCACGGACGCGGTAGTCCCGCTGGTGCACATGAAGACGGCCATGGGCCTCAGCACCTCGGTCGAGGGCACACTGAGGGACCCGTACGAACGTCTCCTCGTCGGCACGGGAACCCGGCGCTGACCCGATGACCGGACCGACGACGGGGGGTGCCGCCGCCCTGCGCACGTTCGCGCAGGGCGGCGGGCCCGCGCTGATGTGGCGGGGCCTGGTCACCGCCGCCCTGCTGTGCGGCATCGGGCTGTTGCCCTGGCTGTCGCGCACGGACCCCGCGCTGACCGTGCTCAAGGCCCGGTCGGCCGAGGGTGAGCCCACTCCCGAGGCACTGCGGGACATACGGGAGCAACTCCACCTGGACGACGGCCCAGTGGCCCTGCTCGGGCGATGGGTCAGCGGACTGCTCCACGGGGACGCGGGCCGTTCATGGGTCTCCGGCGGTGAGGTGCTGCCGTCCGTCGCCCAGGCCCTCGGTGCCTCCCTGCTCCTGATGGCCGGGGCCCTGGCGGTCGCCGCGGTGACGGCCGGCGCCGTCTGCGCGCGGACGCTGTGGCTGGGCTCGCGACGCCGGCTCGGTGAACGGAAGCCCGGCGGTACCGGGTCGGCCGTGCTGGCCGCGCTCCCCGAGTTCCTTCTCGCCTCGGTTCTCGTGTCGGTCGTCGGGGTGCAGCTCGGCTGGCTGCCCGCCCTGGGCTGGTACGGGCCGCAGTGGATGGTGCTCCCGTCCCTCGCTCTCGGCCTGCCCGCCGGAGCGCTTCTCGGGCGGATGCTGGACGATCTGCTGCCGGGCGCCTTCGCCGAGCCGTGGACGCTCGCCGCCGCTGCACGCGGCATCCCGCCCCGGCCCGTGGCCCGACAGGCCGTGCGCCGCAGCCTGCCCGGAGTGCTGCCCAACCTGGGACTATTCATAGTGGGCCTGAACGGCGGCGCTGTCGCCGTGGAACAGATCTACGACATCCCCGGCCTGGGCCGGCTCACCCTGGGCGCCGCGCTCGCCCAGGACCTGCCCGTCCTGCAGACCGGCGCCCTGGCCCTGGTCCTGCTCGCCGCGATCGCCACCACTCTGACCCGGCTCGCCGCCCGGGCGTTGATCGGCCCCGCCCTGCGCGACGGAGCCCTGCACTCCCTGCACCGGCACGCCCCGCCCGGCCCCCGGATCCTTCCCCTGCTGTACGGGGCGGTACTCGCCGCCGTCATCGGCCTCGGCCTGCCTCGCGACCCGCTCGCGCTGGAGACCGGTGCCCGCCTCCAAGCCCCCTCGCCCACTCACCCGTTCGGCACCGACGCCCTCGGCCGGGACATCCTGGCCCGGATCGCGCACGGCGCGGTGAGCACCCTCGGTGTCGCTGTGGCGGTGAGCACCGCCGCACTCGTCATCGGCGTCCTGCTGGGGCTGCTGCCCCGGCTGTCCGAGCCGCTCGCCGACACCGTCAACGCGGTACCACCGGTCCTGCTGGCCCTTCTGCTCACCGGCACGGCGGGCAGCGGCCCGTGGACGCCCGCCCTCGCGGTGGCCGCCGTCGCCTGGTCGCCGCTTGCCGCCCACACATCCGCCCTGCTGCGGCAGGAACGCGCGGCCACCCATGTGAACGCCACACGCGCGCTCGGCGCGGGCGCGTGGTACCTCCTCATTCGCCGACTGGTCCCGGCCGTCCTGCCGCCCGTGACCCGCCACGCTCTGCTCCGGCTGCCGGGCATCGCCCTCGCCCTCGCCGCGCTCGGCTTCCTGGGCCTGGGCTCCCAGCCGCCGTCCCCCGAGTGGGGTCTGCTGATCGCCGAGAACCAGCCGTACGCCGAGCGGGCGCCATGGGCGGTCCTCGCCCCGGCCGCCGTGCTCGCCCTGCTCGGGGCGCTGGCGGTGACCACGGCGGACGGAGTGCGCCTGCCCCGGTTCCGGCGATCTTCCGGCAAGCACCCCGCAGTGCCTCCGGCACGTCCCGCCGACACGGCCCAGCCGGTCCCGGAACCGGCGCGTACTCCCGTCCTCACCCATCCCACCGACTGACGGAAACCGGATGCCCGCCCGCTTCTCCCGCGTGCTGCCCGGACGGGGCACCGGAGCCTCCACGTCTCCGCGCGAACGGACCTGGAAGACCCTGTCCCCGCTCCTCAAGCTGCTCGTCCTGACGCAACTCGCCTTCAACGTCGGCTTCTACGCCGTCCTGCCGTTCCTCGCCGCGCACCTCGGCACCGCGATCGGCATGGCAGGGTGGCTGGTCGGTCTCGTCCTGGGCCTGCGGACCTTCAGCCAACAGGGGCTGTTCGTGGTCGGCGGCTGGCTCGTCGACCGCTACGGCGTACGCCCCGTCGTCCTGGTCGGCTGCGGGCTGCGCGTCACCGGATTCGCCTGGCTCGGGTACGCGGAGGAGACCTGGACGGTGATCGGCGCGGTCCTCCTGATCGGCCTCGCCGCCGCCCTGTTCTCCCCGGCCGTGGAGTCGGAGGCCGCCCGGCAGGCCGTGGCGTGGGAGAGGGAGGGGTATGGTCCGCGCACCCGGGTACTGGCCCTGTTCTCGGCAGCCGGCCAGGCCGGCGCCTTCGTCGGCCCCTTGCTCGGCGCCCTGCTGCTTGCCGTGGACTTCCGCACCGCCTGCCTCGCGGGAGCCGCCGTCTTCGTCCTCGTGCTTGCCGGACACGCCCGGCTGATGCCACAGCACATACCCGGCCAGGTCCCGATCCGAGCCCGGGGCGGGCTCCGCGTACTGCTGCGCAACCGCCCCTTCCTCGCCCTGTGCTGCGCCTATGGCGCCTATCTGCTCGCCTACAACCAGCTCTACCTCGCCCTGCCCGAGGAGGTGCAGCGCGCGACCGGCTCCCAGGCAGCGCTGTCCTGGCTGTTCGCCCTGGCCTCCCTTTCGGCCGTGTGTGCGCAGCTCCCCGTGACCCGCTGGGCGGGCGACCGGCTCGGCCTGCGCCGCTCGATGGCCGGCGGACTCCTGCTCATCGCCGCCGGCCTCGCGGTCGTGGCCGCCGCCCGCCCCGCCGAGTGGACGGGCGTCACCGGGCTGCTGCCCGCCACCGTATACGTCCTCCTGCTCACCCTGGGCCAGATGCTGATCGTCCCGGCCGCCCGCGCCTGGGTGCCCGACCTCGCCGAGGTCGGCCGCCTCGGCCTCTACACCGGCGCCCTGTCCTCCGTCTCCGGCCTCATCGTCCTCCTGGGCAGCTCGGCCACCGGCTCCCTCCTCGACCTGGGCCTCCCACCGGCCGTACCGTGGCTCGCTCTCGCGGCTCTGCCTGCCCTGGCCGTGGTCCTGCTACCGCACCGCCCGGAGGGCGCAAGGGACCCGTCCCCGGTGCCCTGACGCTTCTCGCGCATCTTGTCAGGGCCGGCCACCAGCTCGGCAGCCGGTCTCCCCCGCCGGGGTGCCTGTTCGGCTCCCGACGCCGTAGCAGTCCGGGCAACCGCTTCCTGCTCAAGCACGGCCGCCGCCAGTGGTGCTCCACCCGCTGCGGCGACCGCGCCCGCGCCGCCCGCGCCTGCGCCCGGCGCGCCAGGACGCAGTACCAACGCCACACCGCAGGCCCGGCAGGGCAGCACTCGACCTCGGTGCAGCCGGGCTGCGCAGGCCACCACCTCGTGTGCACATCGCCCCGGCGTCGCGCGCTCGGCCGTGTCGCCGATCCGGTTCTGCCGGGACCGGGCCCGGCGAGCACGTGGCCCGGTTGGTCCAGCCCCCCAGTCGATGCCGCCCGCTTCGACCGGATCGCGCCGCCGAGCACCGCCAGAGCTGCAGCCGGACCCTTGACGAGCAGGGGAACAAGGGGCGCAACGCGACCGGCGGGCGCCAGCAACGGCAAGGAGGTCATCCCGACCGAAGCCGTCGAGGTGGCACCCCAAGTAGCGGCCAGCGTCGCTCGTGGAGCATTTACGCTTCTGTCCACCGAGAACAAAGCCAGCGGCCTGCGTGCACCGTTCTGCGGGCTGATGCCTGGCAGACGCCGTGAGGGGCCCGGGAAGGCATCCCGGGCCCCTCACAGTCCGTGGCGCGGCGGACCGCGCGGCACGAGTACGCGGCGGCCGGGGGCTCTTGGTCTCCCGGTCCTCGCGTGTCCCGGGTGCTACTTGAGCACGCCCGCCCCCGTCGTCGTCGCCAGCGACGTCGGCAGGTTGCTCGCCGAAGTCTCCAGGCCCGTCGTGAGGGTCGGGGTCCAGTTGACCGTGGTCTTCAGGTCCTTGGACGAGGCGGCGTTGTAGGCGGCGACGAGGTCGGTCACCGCGCCGTTGACGAGGTTGCCGGAGCCCTTGACCGAGCCGGTGCCGTCACCGCTGAGGAGCTTGGCGGCCTTCGCGCCGGACGGGAGCTTCCAGTAGTTGTTCTCCGCGACGACCTGAGCCTTGGCACGGGAGTTGATGCTGTACTGCGGCGTGTACCCGTTAAGGGGCGTGATGTCGTAGTAGTTGTTGTAGATGTGGATCTGGCCGATGCGGGCCAGCGGGGCGCGCTGCATGATGCCCTTCCACACGTTGTGGTGGATGGACACGCGCAGCTTGCCGACACTGTCGGTGTCGCTGCCGCCGATCAGCATCGTCTTGTCGTGGTTGGTGAACTGGTTGCGCGAGACGGTCACCAGGTCGGATCCCTTGGTGATGTCGAGGGCGCCGTCGTGGATCTGGTACTCGCGGCCGAAGTACTTCGGGTTGGCGCTGTCGAAGTGCGGCGCGTCGGTGAACGTGTTGTGGTCCGCCCACACGTGGGTCGCGCCGCGCAGGGACACCGAGTCGTAATTGGAGTTCCAGTTGCCGTCGTCACCGTCGGTCGGGTCCCACTGCGGGAAGCAGTCCTCAGTGGCGGCGAAGGTCAGGTTGCGGACGATGACGTTGTCCACGTTCTGAATCTGGAGCATGGCCCCGGTGAGGCCCGCGTTCGTGCCGGGAACGCCCACGATCGTCGTGTTGGCGGGCACCTTGAAGACGATGTTCTTACCCTGCTTGGCCTGGGCGGCGGCGCGTGCCCTCTCCTGGGTGCCGGAGGGCAGCTTCGAGCGGCCGTAGGCGGCAGGGTCGTACGCCTTGAGGTAGGCCGACAGCGAGTAGCCGGTACCGAGGGCGTAGTCCGCGCAGGTCAGCTTCTTTCCGCTGTCATCGGTGTTGGCGTCGATCATGCCGTTGATCTTGATGATGCGGGGCGTGGTGTCGGAGACCGATCCCAGCGCCTTCACGAGCTGCGCACGGGTGGAGACGGTGAAGGTGTGGGCGGTGTCGGCCTTCGTGCCACCGGTGGTCCCCGTACCGGAGGACGCCCAGCCGTCCTTGGGGGTGAGCGTCTGGTGGTACAGGTCGACGGTCCCGGCATTGGCGTTCATCACGACAACACCCGCGCCGACGCCTGCGGCTACGACAGCCGCGCAGATGACGGCGGCACGGCGGGAACGGAGGGACCGGCGATGGGAGCGAGCAGCCACGGGGCTTCCTTACAGGGAGAAGAACGGAGTTACGCCCTGTCAGTGGCCGCCGACCCGCGAATGGTTGCCGCGCGCCGAGTATTTTTTTCCTCCCACCTGTCCCGCCACTCAATGTCGCCCGAGTTCGCCTCCACGTCGCCTTACCCGATCCCATCAGCTTCGGCTCACTGCGGGGAGCTCTGGGCTCCAGCGGATCCGGCAAGTCCACCCTGATCTTCGACAGCCTCGCCTCCGCTGGTGAAGCAGAACTCTGCCGACGACCCGCTGCCCGAGTACGTCACCCGCCTCACCTCCGACGCCCCGCTCTCCGCGCTGCGCCGTATCGATGCCACGCCGATCTGCGCCAACTCGCGCTCCACACCGGCCACTTACACCGGCGCACTCGATGCGCTGCGCAAGCTGCGCGGCCACCGAGGTGGCCAAGCGACGCGGCTGGAGCGCGGGCCGCTTCTCGTACAACACCAAAGCCGGACAGTGCCCCGGCTGCCAAGGCTCGCCGTATCCGCGCCCGCAGCCGACGGCCGCGGATCTCCGCGCCGACGAGCTGAACAACCGGGCTCCGACGCTGCTCGACCTGGGCAGGGTGGAGGAGGCCGGGCGGGCCTTCGACAGTTCACGAACTCGTGGGTGCCGCCGCCGGAGTCGGTGCGGATCAGTGTCCGACGTCCGCGGCGATACTCCGCCGGGAGCTGGGCCAGCGCGAGCCGTGCTGCGGTGATGTGGTCGGCGGCGGTGTTGCTGCCCGCGTTCCCCGGCCGCGGCAGGCCGGCCACCGGCTCGCCGGACCCGATGGCGCCGTGGTCGACGAACGCGAACAGCGGGTGGTGGCCGAAGGTCTTCTTCCAGGTCGCGGTCGCATCCTCCTTCTCGGAGTGCGCCAGGACCAGCACGCCGTCGATGTCCACGACTACCTCGCCACCGCTGTCCGGGGCCGCGGCTTTGGCCAGTCGCCATACGCGCTCGCGGGCCTCAGCCCGGGCCTGCCGGATCGCCGTCAGGGCTTGCGGGCCGGCGGTGGCAAGCGTGTCGATCAGGCGGGAGACGGTCGGGTCGGACGCCACCGGACCGAAGACGGCAGGCTCGGCCGCAGCACGCCCACGTCTGCGAGGCAGTCCCCACCCAACGCGGTGGCCAGCGCCAGGTCCAGAAGGATCTTGCCTGGATCGTGCACCGCACTCGGCTTGCGCCACGGCGTCAGCGCCGCCGACAGCACGGCATCCAGACCGGCCCACCGGGCTGTCTCTACCATCAGGACCGCACCGGCCTGCGTGACCACGCCCCTGCCATCGCCCTGGACGCGGACAGGCGGGTACGGCCCGCTCCCCCTCTTCACCTGGGGGGTGCTTCTTTCGCTGCGACGACATGGACCTTCGACAAGCCCAATCGTCCCAGGTCAGGGGCACTCTTCTGTGTTCGGGGCCACCAGGTGCCATGCCGCAGAACTATCCGATGTACGTCGGTGGCGGCGACCAGGTCGGAGGCAGCGGATCTCCCGGATCTCCTGTCACCTGCAGGGGGTAGCGGAACTGCCACCACTCCTCCCGTTCGTCCATCGTGCTCCTACTCATGCCAAGTGGCGTAATTGGCGCGGTGGCTGCTCGGAACCGGTCGTCCAGAGCGTCGAGCTCGGGCTGGCGAAGCCGACGAACCCGTTCAGTCAAGATCGGCCAAGCATCGTGGAGCCAGTCTCTATGGGCAGCGTCGTTGTCGAACTCCCAAGCCCAGCAGACGTCGAAGCCTCCTTCGACGTCCTCGACGAACTCCGACCACGCCTCCAGACGAGCGTTGAGGGTCAGGCGGTGGAGGTATTTCGTGGACAGTATCTCCGTAGCTCGATGGATGGACGCATAGTCTTCGGCGGTCAGCGTTTCGTTCTCCACGCTGTGCAGCCTTGCAGGTGACACCTGAGGAGGTCACCCGTCCAGAGCGAGCTCTGACATGACGGCAACGTCGCGCATCTGGCGAGTGATGCCGCATCGAACGAGCCCGGCTTGTACCCAGACGGAAACGGCCGAGGCCAGCGGGGGTACGGCGACCTCGACGGCGGCGAGATCGGCAGAGCTCGTGAAAGGCCGAGGCTAGAGCCACGGCAGAAGGCGCGTGACCTGGGCTTCTGCCCGTCAGGCGCCTTCAGCTCGCCCCGCTCGGAGCAGGGTCCGGTTCACGCCGTGACTCCCGGTTCCTCCCACCGCAATCCCGCTTCTGACCAGCGCTTCCGGACCAGTCACGGACCAAGACCCCGACTCACCCCGCAGGCGGCGCGTCCTGACTGGCGTGCTCCGCCGCCTCCAGGACGCACCGTCTGCGGCAGCGCAGCAAGCTCCTGACAGTCCTCGGCATCGAGCCGGCGCGATGAAGGAATCGCACTGAACAGCACGCGGATGGCCGCCCTCATCGGGTGAGCAGGTGTTCGAAACGCCCGCCAGCGTCCAGGAGGCGGCACTGACGCCCTTTCGGCTCTGCAGGGCCACGCTGGGCGCCCGGATGCACTACCTCAAGTGGCATCCGTACGGGCAGCACCTGACGGTGGGCCATGTCGCTGCGTGTGAGAAGCCGACAGTGGGTCAGCTGACGCAGCGGACGGAAGGAAGCTATCGATGCGCGCTGCCCGCATTCTCTTCGCCGCGACCGCCACTGCAGCCACTCTGGCTATCACCGCACCCGGCGCGTACGCGCTCACCACCGGGGACGGGGACAAGGAAAGCTCCAACCACAGCCAGGAGCGTGACCACGACAAGCAGAACAAGAACGACCACGACAAGGGCGACAAGGACCACGGCAAGCCGCACGGCGGCGTGCACACCGGCGGCGGCGCGCTCACCGTGTCGAGCGGTGACGAGTGGTCCAAGGACCACGACAAGGGCGACAAGGACGAGAAGGACCACGGCAAGCCGCACGGTGGCGTGCACACCGGCGGTGGTGCCCTCACGGCGGTGAACGCCGATGACTGGTCCAAGACCGAGTCCGAGTCCAAGCGCGGGTCCGAGACGGACACGAAGGACCACGAGAAGGAGTCGGGCAAGGAGCAGGACAAGCCCAAGGGCGGCGTGCACACCGGCGGCGGTGGCCTCGCGAGCACCGGCACGAACGTGACCGGTGCCGTGGTGCTGGCCGGCGGAGCGGCAGCGTTCGTCCTCCACCGGCGCAGGAAGGCCGCTGGCGTGACGGCGTGACACCCGGCCGGACGCACGGGCCCCTGGCCCCTGCGTCCGGCTTCGTCCGCCTTCCCGCCCACCGCCCCGCATCTGTCTCGCACTTTCGAAAGGTGCCCCTGGTGAAGACCCTCCCAGACCCCGCCGCCGTGAAAGTGCGCAGGCGTACCCGATGGGCTGTCCCGACTGTTTTCTGGGCACTGGTGCTGGTTGTACTTCTGATCGTCTTCGGCCCGGGCAACTTTTCACCGGACACAAGCATGCCGCCCAGCCCCGCGACCGCTTCGCGGGCCGAACACGCTCCGGCAGCCGCACCGCGGCCCGCCGCGTCGCCTGTTCCGGAAACGTTGCGCCGGGCTTCTCCGAGCAGCGTCCCCCCGGCCGGCCCTGCGATGCCGAGGTCGGCACCTACGCGCCTGAAGATCCCCAAGATCGGGGTGGACGCACCGTTCACCCACCTGGAGATCGGCCCTTCCGGCGCCCTGGACCCGCCCCCGGCCGATGACACGAACCTGGTCGGCTGGCATGCCTCCGGCGCCTCTCCCGGTGAACGGGGCACCGCCCTCATGGCCGGTCACCTTGACACCGCCACCGCCCCGGCCGTCTTCGCCCGCCTCGACGAGCTCGCGGCCGGAGACAGCTTCGAAGTCCTACGGGCCGACGGCACCACCGCCGTCTTCCTCGTCGACTCCGTGGAGAGCTTCCACAAGAGCGACTTCCCCGACCAGCGTGTCTACGGTGACACGCCCAAGGCGCTGGCGCGGCTCATCACCTGCGCGGGCGCCTATGACCACGCAGTGAAGGACTACACCGAGAACCTCGTCGTCTTCGCCCATCTGGACACCACCTGATAAACGCGCATGAGCAGGACAGCCGGAGCGGCGAGATGCCCGGAAATCACCTCGGCCCCGTTCCGAGCGGACTGGTGCTTTCCACCACCAGGGGGCACCGAATCCGGCAGACCGTCCGACCGCAGTCGACAGGAGCGATCGGGATTCCGCCGTCCACACCGTCGTCTCCCTCGGCATGCCCTCCGACGAACCCCGCGTCACCGTGGGCCTCGCACGCCCCGATCGACCGCAGGCCGTATATGTCCACGCCGGGTGGTACCTCGGGCCGGCGCCGGACGGCCCCGCCGCCCGACGCGACCCCGACGGAGTCCGGCAGGTGTTCACCGCCGTGGACCGTCCCGCTGACGAACCCCGGCCCGAGAGTCGTCTGACAGCTGGACCGGCTGATCACACCACTCGTCATGCTGCGGCGCCAGGGATCGGCCCGGGAGCCACGCAGCGGCCGTCCGGAGATCCGGCGAGCGGACGAGCGGACGAGCGAGAACTTTGTCCCGGTCAGTAGACGGCCAGGGAGATGGCGATGTAGTGCGCGGTGAAGGCGGCCACGGTCAGGGCGTGGAAGACCTCGTGGAAGCCGAACCAGCGGGGTGAGGGGTCGGGGCGCTGGAGGGCGTATACGATCGCGCCCGCGCTGTAGAGGAGCCCGCCGGTGACGATCAGGGCGAGGACGGCTGCTCCGCCGGTGTGCAGGAGGTCGGGAAGGTAGCTCACCGGTGCCCAGCCCAGGGCCAGGTAGCAGGGGGTGTACAGCCAGCGCGGGGCTGTGATCCACAGGACCCGGAACGCGATGCCGGCCGACGCGCCCGCCCACACGATCCACAGCAGCACGGACCGCTGAGCCGGCGGGAGGAGGAGCACGGCCAGGGGGGTGCAGGTGCCGGCGATGATCAGGAAGATGTTGGCGTGGTCGAGCCGTCGCAGAAGAGCCTCGCCGAGCGGCCCCCAGGTGCCGCGGTGGTAGATGGCGCTGGTTGCGAACAGCAGCCAGGCGGTGACCGAGTACACGGAGCAGGCCAGGACCGCCTGCGGCGTAGGGGCCAGGCAGATGAGCACGACGCCTGCGATCAGTGCCGCGGGAACCATCCCGGCATGGAGCCAGCCACGCAACCGCGGCTTGATCGGTTCAGCCAGGTCGGCCGCCCGCTCCACCAGAGCGGCAACCGAGTGAGCGCTCTCCCCCGCATCGTCACCTTCCGATCGGCGGGGCAGCCCGTCTTCACGATGTTCTCCACAGGGGGCGACGTGCATGTATTCGGCTTCAGCGGCACGGGACACAGCTTCCCGTCCTCCCTCGGACTCGCTACCCATAGTCACTCGATCATGCTAGGAGACTCCCACCCGGGGACCACTTCGTGTCCCGGCTCACCCTGGGAGCGCTGAACCGCATGTTGTTCGGTCTCACCATGCGCGGGCACGGCGGTCGAAGGTTGGCGGGCGTCCGGTGCGGGGGCGTGCCCGGAACCGGCGTCGGGGGAGGAATGTCCGCTGGTCCCTGGTTCCGGCCAAGTTCGGCAAAGTGTGCTGTTTCCGTGATCGGGCTGTGTAGTTTTCGAGCGATCTGGAAGGTGTGATCCGTTGCCGGAACAGGCACTCCACGTCCCGGCGGTCACGCCGGCCTTTCCCATCGTCCTCGCAGACGGGCATCGTGATGAGTAGTCCGAACACCGGAACATCCGGCACCACCCCGGCGAGCAAGACGACGCCGTCGAGTACCTCGCCGAAGTTCGAAGTGGACAAGGCGATGCTCGACGGTCCGACGCCGAAGGACCTGCTTCCGACCACCGGCAACTACCCGGTGGAGATCGTCCGGTACCGCTCGGTGGTACTCACCGACATCCCCGGAGCGAAACCCGCCCGCAAGCTGACCGGTGCCATCGATCTCGGCGAGGAGAACCTGCCGTTCTACGACCGGCCGGCCGAGGGCATGATCGTCACGACGGAACAGAGCTGGTCGGCCCAGGGCGTCACCCTCGGCCGGCTGCTGCACAGCCTCGCACTCGCACCCGGTGAGAGCACCAGGGTCGCGGTCGTCGACTGGCAGCGCAGCACCAAGGCCACCGGCACCGAGACGGCTTCCGAGAACGAAACACTGCTGGGCACCACCGACCAGAACCGGTCGATCAGCGAGGTCGCGAATGCGATCGCCCGCGAGGAGCAGTTCGGCACGTCCCAGGCATCGCAGGCAAGCAAGTCGTCCAGCTCCGGCGGCAGCATCGGTGTCGCGTTCTTCGGCATGGGGGCCGGCGGCAACTGGGGCGAGTCGTCGAACACCGGCTTCACGACAGCGGTGTCGCGCTCCACCGGCGTGAAGTCGGTCGCGGAGGAGGCGGCGCAGCGCATCAGCGCGCGGACCCAGCAGCTGGCGACCGCGGCCCGCAGCCGGAACATGACGGTCGTGCGCGAGACGACACAGTCGGAGAAGGACCAGGTCGTCACCCGCGTCGTCACCAACTACAACCACATGCACGCGATGTCGGTGCAGTACTACGAGGTCGTCCAGGTCTACAACGTGACGACCAAGCCGACCAAGCTGGAGCGCTGCCTGTTCATTCCGCTGCAGGAGCTCACCTTCAACTACACCAGCCTCCAGCGGTACAAGGAGGTGCTCGCGTCGGTGGCGCCGGCCGACTGGGCTGCGAAGATCCGGGCCGCGAATCCGTTCGACACCACTGTGCGCAAGCTCGACCCGTGCTCGGCCCCGGAGACGCCGTCGGTCCCCCAGGTGTTCGACGGGGTGGATCTGGTCGACATCGCCGCATCGGCCATGGGCGTGTACGGGGTGCGCAAGTCCGACGGCAGTCCGGTGAAGTTCGATCCCGTGGCCCGGCAGTGGAACCCGATGCCCACCACCGGACTGAACAGCGAA
This sequence comes from Streptomyces sp. SP18CS02, assembly GCF_036322365.1. NCBI lineage: Bacteria > Bacillati > Actinomycetota > Actinomycetes > Kitasatosporales > Streptomycetaceae > Streptomyces > Streptomyces sp. SP18CS02. The sequence continues at coordinate 118,505 of NZ_JAQYXC010000256.1, read as the reverse complement.
CTCATCCGCATCGCGCCGGGCAAGAACACCGTGTGGGCGCTCAGGAACGACAAACTGCTCGTGCAGTTCGACGGGACGACCTGGCGACCCGACCCGCAGGGCTGGGCGGGGCTGAGCCTCGCATGCGGCTCGGACGGCACGCTCTACCTGGTCGGCACGGACAACTCGCTCTACCACCGCGACCCGAACGGCGTATCGCAGGGCCTGAAGATCACCGCCGACGATGTCGCCGTCGTCGGAAAGAACAAGGCGTGGTACTGCCGGCAGGGACAGACGTGGGAGCGCAGCGGTGCCAACTGGGTGGAGCGGACTCCGGCGCCGAACATTCAGCGCCTGTCCTCCGGCCCGGACGGCGTGCTCTGGGGCATCGCGGCCGACGGCAAGGCTCACGTGGTGGAGGCCGGTGCGACGACCTGGACTGCCCCCAAGTACTTCGCCGGGGTCCCCGGACTGGTGGATGTCGTCTCGTCCGTCGGCGGAGAATACTGGGCGCTGACGAGCAACGGGTACATCCTCCGGCTGCTCACCGCCGCACGCGAGGCACCGGTCTCCTTCGACGTCCCGCCGAAGACCGACTCTCCCTACGCGTCCAAGATCGACGTCTGGTACGACGAGTTCGGGATACGCAGCCTCCAGGTGGTCTTCCCGGGCCACACCTTCCGGTGCGGCGACACCGGCGGCTCCGGCGTGCTGCAGCGCGCCTCGTACGCCTTTGGAGGCGCCGACAAGCTGATCTCCGTCGACGCCTGGTCCGGTACGGCCGCCCGTGGCAGCCTCGCCGGGCTGCGCCTGACGATGGCCTCGGGCGTGGCCAACTTCGGGATCGCCGAGACCACCACCGTCGCACCCGACCTGTCCGAGGATGCCGGTGGCGCGGCCATCTGCGGGCTGTTCGGTTCGACGGTGAAGTCAGGCACCCGCACCTACGTCGCTTCGCTCGGTTTCCACGTGCGCGGCGGGAACGTGCCGCAGGCGGTTCTGGACCACCTGAACGACAACCGCCGCCACTACAGCCAGGCCGTGTGGGCCAACGCCGACGAGCTGACGCTCAGCCGCATCCTCGCCAACTACTCGTACACACCGCCGGGCTCCAACGCCGCGCCGGTCCTGCTCGGCACGCTGCTGGACCCGAAGCCGGTCGCCGCCACCGGCAACTATCTCGGCTTCCGGTGGAACTTCGGCAGTGAGCAGGAACGAGAGGCGTGGACCAAGGCCCGCCAGCCGGGTGATGCCACCTTCGGGACGCCGGTGACCAGCACGATCGCCATCGCCACCAAGGGTGTCTTCGCCGAGGCCGTGCTGGGCCGGGCCAACTCGGCGGAGAAGATCGACCTCACCCGTTTCTGGAACTGGAAGGACTCGCCCATCCAGATCACGCCGGCCGACATCGCACCGGTCTCCACCGCGTCGCGGGCGCAGAACCTCGACGTCACGGCGGCCGGTATGGGTGCTTCCCAGGCGAAGTTCACGCCGATTGCGGCGATGCCCGACCCGACCGCCCTGCAAGCGGCGCAGGCCATGGTCACCGCGAACCTGTTCCGCGACATGAGCGGCCTCAGCAACATGAGCCAGGTGCTCACCAAGGGCATCGAATCCGCCGCCGGCAACGACAAGGACGCCGGCGAACGTGCCCAGGCCGCCATGAAGACCGCCACCGAACACCTGCAGAAGATGGCCCAGATCGCCGTCGACGCGGCCGGCAAGGCGGCACCACTCGTCACCGGTGGCGGCAGCAACCTCAGCGCCCTCGGCGGCATGCTGAACCAGGGCGGCAAGGCCGATGAGCCGTCCGACAAGGGGTCCGCGGAGGAAGCCTGATCACCGGCCCCACGCGGGCCCGGGCCTCCGCCCGGGCCCGCTCCGTCCGGACAGCACGACCCATCGCACGAGTGTGCCGGAGATCCTGGCCTGCACGCTTCCTTCCAGATCCTTCGTGCAGGGCAAGTTGCGCTGCGGACCTTGCGCCCGGGATCCTGGCCGGCAGGGTGTCCGGATGCGGGCTCGTCTTGTCGCGGAGAATCTCGGGGAGCGAATGGCTCACCGCTGCCAGCCGCTCCCGAGCGGCGCCACCACTGTCCCGGGCGACTCGGCGTTCCGGACAGAGCGGGTCCGGTCGGCGTCATGTCCGTGCTGCGGACCGGCGTTGCCTGGCGCCATGTCCCCCGCGAGAACGTCGGCTGCTCCGGGGCAACGGCCTGACGAAGACCGCGCGACTGGACGAGGCCGGTGTCTGGCCACGCCTGCGCGCAGTCCTGCGGAGCGAACCGTACCGTGGCGACCTCCCTGGATCTGGACGACTGCGCCGTGGACGACTTGCATGTCCGGGCTCCCAAAGGGGGCACGGCGGGCCCTCGCCCGTTGACCGCGCCCGTCGACCGCGCCCGTCGACCGCGCCCGGCCAGATCCAAGCACCACCTGACGGTCGACCGCCCGCGGAACCCGCTCGCCGTCATGCTTACCGGCGGCAATCGCCACGATGTCACCCGGGTGCCACCACTGCGGCGTCGCGCCTCTTGCCTCGGAGCACGATCGGAGCGAGGAGGAGGCACGTCCAGCTCTGCGCCAAAGGGTTTCGCGGTCTGGCTGCCGCCGGTCCGACCCGGCGGTCTGCCCGTCGAGCCGGGACACTCGCGGGGGGGGTCCTCTATGTCTTTCGCCTGAACTGGACGCCAACGGCGACGGTGTGATCACGGTCGACGAGTTTCGTCCGTTCGTGCTCGCCCCCCGAGCGCTTCGGTCCCACGATCACCGAGTTCGCCGAGGCGCTCGCCGCACTGGGTGACCCCGACAAGGACGGCCTGATCGAGCGCCCGCTCTTCGAATCGCTGATGACTGCGATCGGCTTCGAGAAGGCGAACATCCACGCGCTCTTCGACGCCTTCGGCCCGGACGCCGAGGACCGCATCACCGTGGCCACATGGGCCGCCGGCATCGAGGACTACTACGCGCCGGACCTGGCCGGGATCCCGGGGGACCAGCTGGTGGCTGCCCAGGCCGTCTGACACGGCCCGTCAGCGGCTGTTCGGGGAGGCGGCCGCTCGTTCATCATGGGGTGCCGCTCGCCGTCCCGGGCCCAGGCGGCAATCGCCATGACGCAACCGAGCTACCGCCTCCGCCGGGAGGTGTCCCACCGAGCGGGGCCTGCGGCAGGGCCCCGCTCTCGACTCCGGTGCTGGCGGGAGGTCGTTCCCGACCCCGGTGAGGCCCCGGCCAGGTACGGAATGCCGGGCCCTGCGCGGACGTCGTCGTGAGCGCTGCGGACGTCATGACCGGGGCTTGTGCGCGAACACCCACCGGTTTCCCTCCAGCGCGTCGTTCGGCGCGGGGAGGGGGCCGCGTCGGTGCCGGCGGCTGAAGTCGAAGGGCGTGTGCATCAAGGTGGACCAGCCCTTGGCCGCCAGGTCGCCCGCGGAGTCGGGTCGTGGGCCGGTGTCGAAGAGGCGGAGCAGGTCGATGCCGATCTGTTCGCGCGTCGCCGTGTAGATCGGGCTGTCGCGGTACGCCAGCAGGTCCTTCTCCAGCTTGGCCTCGAAGGCCAGAGCACTGCCTCCGGTGGTCAGCCTGTCCACCCAGTCGATGAGGTTCGTCTCGGCTGTGCTCGGCAGGTAGAAGAGGAGACCCTCGGCCAGCCAGACGCTCGGCACGGCCGGGTCGAAGCCGACGGCGGTCAGCGCGGTGACCCAGTCCGCGCGCAGGTCGACCGGTACGGGTACGCGCTTCGCCTTCGGGGCGGCCGACAGGTCCGTGAGCACCTGCTGCTTGAAGGCCAGCACGCCCGCTCTGTCGATCTCGAAGACCACCAAGTCGGACGGCCAGTCCAGCCGGAAGGCGCGTGTGTCCAGCCCCGCGCCCAGCAGGACGACTTGGCGGACGTTCGTACGGACCGACTGGAGGAGGAAGTCGTCGAGGACCCTGGTCCGCAGGCCGAAGTAGCGGGCGAACCGACCCCACAGTGGGTTGTCGTCCCCGTCCGGGACCTGCTCGATGCGGACCGGCCAGTCCGTGCATGCCGGGGCGGCGCGCACGAAGTGTTCCGCGTAGACGTCCTGGGTCAGGCTGTCGTGGCGGTAGGTCTCGATCGCCCGTGCCGCGGCGACCAGAAGGGCGGTCAGACCCACACCTCCGTCCACGCCTTCCACGTCTGTCTGCTGCGGCGCCGCGCCGGCCATGTTTCCTCCGTTGGCGGGAGTGGGGAGTACGAGGTGTCTGCTTGTCGGATGGGACGGGTCCGCTGCGCCGCGCGCCTCGCTCATCGGCTTGTTCCTTCCGGGAGCAGGACGGGTTTGACCACGCGGCCGGCATCGCAGTCGCGCTCGGCCTCGTTGATGTCGGCCAGCGGGTAGGTGCGGATCAGCTGATCGAAGGGGAAGCGGCCGGCCTGCCAGAGCGCGGTCAGCCGGGGTATCAGCAGTCCGGGTACGGCGTCCCCCTCGCAGATGTGGCGGATGCTGCGGCCTCGGTCGAGCGTGCCGGGTTCGAGCGGCAGCACGGTGGGGAGGCGTGCCACCAAGCCGAGGCTGCCGGTGGGGCGCAGTGCTTGAAGCGCGTTGTTGATGAGCGGGGCCGAGGCCGTGGTGTCCAGGGCGTACTGTGCGCCGCCGTCGGTCAGCCGTCGGATCCGTTCGGGCAGTCCGGCTGTTCCGGCGGGCAGTGGGATCGCGCCGAAGCGTTCGGCCAGGGCGAGCCGTTGGGGATTCCGGTCGACGGCCACGATCAGTGCGCCGGCGGCGGTGGCCGCCATCACCGCGGCCAGGCCCACAGCTCCGGCACCGAGGACCACCAGGGTGTCGCCGGGGCCTGCGCCGAAGGTGTTCAGCACGGCTCCGGCGCCGGTGAGGAAACCGCATCCGAGGGGCCCGAGCAGTTCGATCGGGAGTGCGGGGTCGACCCGGACGACGTTGCGGGACGAGACGAGCGCGTACTCGGCGAACGAGGACTGGCCGAACCATCGGGGCGCCAGCGCCTTCCCGGTCGTGTCCGTGAGACGCGGCGGTTCCTCCTCGCGTCCTCCGAAGAGGTTGAGGGAGGCGAAGGAGTCGCAGTAGGCGGGGGCCGCGCCGCGGCAGTTCCGGCAGTGCCCGCAGGAGTCGAAGCTCAGCACCACATGGTCACCCACGTTGACCGTGCTGTCAGGGCCGCTACCCGTCCGCACCACGACCCCGGCGCCCTCGTGGCCCAGGACGGCAGGCAGGGGGCTGCGGCCAGCGGATCGCCGGACCGCGAGATCGGTCCGGCACATCCCGGTGCCCGCGATCTCGACCAGGACCTCGCCGGCGGCGGGTTCCGTCCGCAGGGTCACCTCCTCGACCGTGAACGGGTCCTCGTACGAGTGCAGTACGGCCGCCTGGAACCTCATCGTCACGCCTCCCGCGGGCGGTGGACGACGAACGGCCGGAGGTTGCCGTAGAGCCCCCACGGTCCCCCCGCGACGCCGACTCCGCTGTCCTTGACCCCTGCGAAGGGCTGGGCGAGGGACAGTTCGGCATGATGGTTGATCCAGGCCGTGCCGCATTCGAGCCGGTCGGCCACCGCCTCGGCCTGGTCGAGATCGGTGCCCCAGACGGAGCCGCCAAGGCCGAAGCCGGTGCTGTTGGCCGCGTCGACGGCTTCGTCGAGGCTCCGGTACGGCAGCACTGGCAGAACCGGCCCGAACTGTTCCTCGGTCACCACCGGACTGCCGGGCGGGACGTCGGTGAGGATCGTGGGAGCGAAGAAGTATCCCGGCCCGTCCAACCGGTGGCCGCCCCACGCCGCCCGGGCGCCGTCCGCCACGGCCTGCTCCGTGACCTGTTCCACCCGGGCCAGCTGCGGGGCGTTGTTGACCGGCCCCAGCCGGGTTCCGGGGTCGAGACCGGGCCCGACGGCGACGGTCTTCGCGCGCTGGGCCAGGGCTTCGACGACCTCGGCGTGGAGGCGGACCGGCACGTAGACGCGTTTGACCGCCATGCAGACCTGCCCGCAGTTGCGGAACGCCGCCCAGAACAGCCTGTCCGCTATCCGGTCCACGTCGATGTCGTCCAGCAGGACGGCGGCGTCGTTGCCGCCCAGCTCCAGGGTGACCCGGGCCAGCGAGGCCGCCGCCGCTCCGGCCACGGCCCGCCCGGTGGACACCGAACCCGTGAAGGTGACGTGGCGGATGCCCAGGTGGGACGCGAGGCGGGCACCGAGGGGTTCGCGGCCTGTGACGACGGTCAGCACGTCCTCGGGCAGGGCGGTGGCGAGGACGGAGCCGAGCATCCGGGTGGCGAGCGGAGTGAACGGCGACGGTTTGAGGACCACGGTGTTGCCTGCCGCGAGCGCGGGCGCGAACTTCGCCGCCGCGAGCTGGAGGGGAAAGTTCCACGGCACGATCGCGGCGACGGGCCCGACGGGTCGCCAGCGGACCTCGCTGTGTACGGGCCGGCCGTCGTCGATCCGGCGGGTCCGGGGGGCCAGGTCGGCGAAGTAGCGCAGCCGTGCCGCGGTACGGACGACCTCCGCGTACGACTCGGCAAGGGGCTTGCCCTGTTCCCGGGTGAGCAACCGGGCGAGGTCGTCGCCGGCCGTCTCCACGGCGTCGGCCGCGCCGCGCAACGCGGCGGTGCGGGCGGCGGGGTCGGCGCGCCAGCCGTGCCAGGCTCGCTGGGCGCGGGCGACCACGTCGTCCAGCTCGCCCGGCTGCTGGTCGGGGGCCTCGTCGAAGGTCTCCCCGGTGGCCGGGTCGACGACTGGGAAATGTACGGCCTTGCGTCCGGAGACGCTGCCTGCCTCAGGCGTCGGCATGCCGGCCGTCAGTTCACGGCGGGAACGCCGACGGCGTGCTCCCGGGCATGCCGGTCCATCTCCGCCCGGAAGGCGGCCACCAGATGCGGCTGAATCCGTCCGGCGTTGCGGTCGCCGCCCTCGCAGACCGCTCCCCGCACGCCGACGATGTCCGTACCCATGCGGGTCAGCGGACCGAGGTCGGCCTGCGTGACACTGCCCGCGAGAGCCGCGAGCAGACCTGAGATGTGGGCCAGCCGTACGAACTCGGCACAGACCTCAGGAGGAACGTGGTCGAACAGCCGCGTCCCGTCCTTGATGGCGGTGTCGAGCATGGCCGCGTCGGCGCCGGAGCGGGCGGCGATGTCGGGCACGGCGAGCGGGTTGACGCAGCCGATGCGGTGGGCGTCGGCGTAGCCGGAGGCGACGACGAGCGCGTCGGGGCGGTGATCCTTCACCGCTCGGACGACCGCGCGCATGACCTCGATGCCCTGATCGGGCGTCGTGCATCCGTAGAGGCCGACCTTGATGTACGTGGCGCCGGAGACGACAGCGCCGAGTGCGGCCTGCGCCACCGTGCCGGGTTTGTACGGAACATCACCCACGGTGGCGGACACGGGCTTGTCCGCCGGCACCGCGTCGCGGATCTCCCGGATGACCCAGGGGAAGTTGGCACCCAGCGAGCCCTCGTCGGGCTTCTTGACATCGACGATGTCGAGGTGCTCCGCCGCCTTCGCGCAATCGAGGGCTTCCTCGACGCTGTCCGGGGAGATGAGAAGCAACACCGTGAGCTCCTTCTGTCGGCATGTCCACCTGGCCGAGGGACAGGGGTGCGGATCACCTGGTCCGTATGCGGTGCGCTCATCATTTCCATCACCTGCGGTCACCGGTAGGGCGCACACAGTATTCATGGGGCGCTCACGCTCACGTGCAGTGCGCCGTGTATACCGGGGAGAACCGGGACGCTGCGGGCGCGGGAACCCGGGGCTCCAACTCCTGGCGCCCCAGGGAAGGCCAGGGCTTCGACTCGACACCGCTCTCCGGTTCCCGGCCGGCCGCGCCGGCGTCGGCGTAAGCCCACCACGCAGCAGGTGGCTCCGCCGTCGGCCCGGTGCTGTCGGGCGGAGCCCCGGGTGCCCGGGCGTTCCTTCTGGGCGTCGACGATGGCGCGTTCGAGGACGGCGGTGCGTTCGACGACGGTGCCGGGCTTGATGGTCCCGTTTCTGCTCGATCTGGACGCCGCGGCTGCCGCGGTAGGTGAAGGTCTTCCGGTCGAAGATCAGCTCGGTGCGCTCACTGGTCTCCTGTCGGTACCGAGGAGGTCCGACGCGAGGTCGATGACGCCCGGGCGCACCGCGCCGAGATGGACAGGGTCGCCTTCCACTCACAGGCCCCGAGCCGCATGCGGGCACGCGCATCAATCCGCTGAACCACACCTGAGCCACACCCACCAACGACGTAGCGGGCTGTTCCCCGTGGGGACCTGCCCTTTCCTGCTGCTGTGACTCACTCGCGGGCTCGGTGGTGACAGGCGTCGTGTTCAGGTGACAGCTATCGCGCTCCGGCGCATTGATCGTGTCGGCGACGGCCGTGTCGCAACCCGACTGGGATTCGAACAGGCTGCCAGCCCGGACGAATCCGTTTGTGTGGTCACTGGGCGCGTTGCCGCGAGGCTCGGTGAACCTCAGGGCGAAAGCCTCCAAAGGAGGATGTAAGCCTCATCGGTGGAGCACACACAAATAACCCGCAAAGCCCGGCCGCGCCGCACTGGAGGCCGTCCGCCGTACCCGCATCCTGGTCGGCGCCCGAGGAGATCGGGAGGTGGTCATCTCGGTTGCCCGGCAGAGCGGCACCCCGACCGATGTCGAGTGGATCAAGGTGAAGGTCCCGGCCGGGACGATGGCATCCGAGCCGACCACCGGCCTCTACAAGATCAGCCCCCGGATCGGCCTCACCGGCTGGACCGTCCGCGCGGCGGGGTGGTGGTGCCGATGAGTTCACCGTCCTCGAACGGTCCACCAGCGACACAGCCGTTCTCGACAGGAGTGCCATGTCCACCATCCAGCCAGTGATCGTGACTGCCGACCAGGACGTTCTGCTCGGCTTCTATACGGAATTGTTCGGCGCCGAGGAGGTCTTCCGGGTACCGGCGGAAGGCCCGCCCTTCTACCTCGGCTTGCGCATCGGTGACACCGACCTCGGGCTGGTGGCCAAGGCGAACCCGGGGAACGGGGCGGCGTCGCGGATCCTGCTCAGCATCGATGTCGACGACGTCGACGAGACGCTCGGCCGGGTGGAGGCGCTGGGCGGATCGGTCCGCGGCGGCCCCGAGGACATGCCGTGGGGACAGCGCGTCGCCCACATCCAGGACCCCGACGGCAACCCGGTGAACCTCACTCAGTCGATCCCGGCCCGGTGACGCCGTCCAGGGGGCACGTGAGATCGTGGGCTACCTGCAAGAGAGATCAAGGTTCTCGGCCACAACTTCAGCGCCCGGTTCCGCGACCTGGACGACCATCGGTTCTGGCGGGCCACGATGCCCGGCGTGGAGACCGGCAGGTACGGCGCGCTGGGAGACCTGGCCCGCAATCGCGTAAACCTGAACAAGGTGATCCCGCACTGGCCGGACATGCTGAAGGCCGCCAGTTCCCCGGTCACCGACCAGGTCCGCGCCTATGGCCTGTTGCGCATGTTCGGCCGCGAGAGATGCCCCACCCCGCTGGGGACCCGATCCGCAGGCCAGGGCTGCCCTCATCACCGGCCGACGCCACATCGGAGCCGGCACGGGCCAATGTCCCGCACACATCAGCAAGCAGCTTCTCTACGGCATCCGAAGTCATGGCCAAAGCCTACGTGCGCTTAAGAGCAGCTTCGAAACAACCACTTACTGCTCCGGGTACCTGGTGGGTGGTCATGGGAATCCCGCCGCTGCGGCCGTCGTCGCCGGCCACGTCCCCGGCGGCCTGCTGTCGGTCGCCTGGTCCGGCGACGCCCGTGCCCGCCTCCTCCTCGACGGGCCCGCGGCCGCAGTGTGGCTGGTCTCCCGGTGCTGACGATGTATAGAGCTTGAGGGCCGTGGTGATGAAGTGTCGGGTGTGGGCCGGGCTGAGGGCCTGGGTCTGCAGGCGCGCGTACATCGCGCTGTAGTGCCGCACGTCGGATGGTTTTTCCAGGTAGAGGTCGCTGGTGAACCTTTCCAGGTAGACCACCGGCTGGCGGCTGTCCGGGAGCTGCAGAAGTGAGAACTGTCCTGCCAGGCCCGGGTGGGCACCGGCCGTATGGGGGATGACCTGCACAGTGATGTGCGGCTCGGTGCTCAGGGCGCACAGGTGCTCCACCTGCTCGCGCATGATCTCCCGGCTGCCGACGACGCGCCGTAGGACGGACTCGTCGAGGATGAACCACAGGCGCAGGGGGCGGGCCGGGGCGTAGATGCGGTGCTGTCGGCGCAGCCGCACCTTCAGACGGGCCGCGGCCTGTTCGACAGTGACCAGGGGGATCGTTTCCTCGATGACCGCGGCCGCGTAGGCCGGGGTCTGCAGCAGGTCGGGGACCATGAGGGGCTCGTAGGCATGGATGGAGGTGGCGTCCGTCTCCATACCCACATACACGCTGTGGGGGATGTCACCGTAGGCGCACCACCAGCCCTGACGGTTCGATTCCCTGGCCAGCTCCATCAGGGAGTCGATGACATGCTGGTCGGTGACACCGTAAAGCTTGCACAGCTCGCGCACATCGCGGGGGCTGGCGGCACGACGGCCGGTCTCCATGTGACTGACCTTGGCCTGGGAGATCAGCAGATGCGCCGCCACCTGGACCCCGGTCATGCCACGGGCCAGACGCAGCCGGCGCAGCTGCGCTCCCAGGCGCCGTCCCCTGACGGTGGGATTGTTGTTCGCCGCCACGGTCGGTTCACCTCCGGCTCCACACCTCTTCGTGCGCCAGCAGATTGGCATGGAGCTCCCGATGCTGATCACGCGCCATGCCGCCGGATCCGGTGACCGCGAAAACGGATTGTGACCATGTAATTTGCCGTCCGGTGATGCCCCGAACAAAACGCGGCAACGACCTCGACGGTGTGGCGCGGCCGATGGTTGTGATCGACCGGGCCGACGACATGCTGCGGCACCTCGCCCGCTACTGGGGAGACGTTCCGGCAGGAGGACGACCCGAAGCGGTCCCCGGGCATCGCCGCCCAAGGCCGTTCTGTGCGAGGGGAGGGCGGCCCGCATCCACGTCACGGTGGTCAACCTCCGGCACGTTCAGCAACCACCCGGCGCACTGATCCGCCCCCGCCTCGGCCGCCGCGCCACCGGCCCGTCCCGCCATCACCTCGCCTTCGGTCGGTCCCCGCACGGCTGTCCGCCCTCGAATCCACAGGGGTGGGCCGGTGCGCCGGCCGGAGTGGGGGCCTGCGGGGCGGGAGGGACCGAGGGCACCCGTTGGGGGACGGCGGGACGCATCGCGAAGGACCATCTCTTCGGCCCACAGCCCGCACGGCGGCGGACGCCGGGGAGAGACGACTGGGAGAAGCGGTCGGGACACAACGGCCGCCCATGGTTTGTGGGTGCGCGGGGCATCCCGGCATCCGCACGCCGGCTGTGGACGGACAGTGACGCTCGCGGAGCGAGGGCACGGCGGCGGAACAGGGAGGGCCACCGTGTCCCGGCCCGGGGAACGATCAGGCCACTGACGTCCACGGTCTGGTGAGCGACCCCGCGGAGAAAACTGGCCGACCGCGGAGGTCCCGGGAGGGGCTGAACGCCCGAATCAACGGCTCTCTGACGTCCGTTGGGCATCGACGTCAATACCTCGTCAAAGCGGTCTCCATCGGCGTCGCGGTCTTCGGCTCGGTGTTCTTCGCCCAGGCCAAGACCGGTGACTTCATCGGCGGCTTCCGCCGCGCGCTGATCGTCCAGGCATGTCTGCTGGTGGTCTTCCTCGCGATCACCTTCCTGCTGCCCAAAAAGGGCCGCCCCGAAGAGGAGCAGCACGGCACCACCCCCGAGGCGACTGCCGACGGCTCCGGCACCAAGCAGCGCCTCCCCGTCTGAGCCCCGGCCAGGGACCATGCGCGGCAAGCGGCCCCCGGCCGGCCCGGACGAGTCCCGCGCCGGTCCGTCGCCCGCAAGATGGGCCTGGAACGCACCCTTCGGGCCCATGCCACCCGCGAAGAAGGGATCCGCTTCGTCGACGCGGCGAACCGCACCAAAGCCGCCTTCGCCAGCGGCGCCTTCGACGGCCATCGCCTCCCCCCGCACCCGGGCCGGCATCCACGCCCTCAGCACCGTCCTGCGCGCTGCCTCCCAGCCCCGTATCGCCAAAGCCCTCAACCGCTTCCTCGTGCCGCCTGCCGACACCTTCACGCTGCCCCCGTACGGCCTCTAGCGACCACGATCACTCACGGCACTCCCCTGGGCATCGTCGGCAGGGGCTGCGACACCGATCCGCTGTCCGGCTTCGCGGCCCGACTTGGTCACCAGCCGCAATCGGCCCCCCGCAGCACTCGGGTCGCCACATCCCCGGGCGACGCGGACGCGTCGAGCGCCGCCCCCTGCCCGCGCCGCCGGGCCGAACCCGGCTCACCGTGCCGTTCGCGTTCCGGCGCGGTCGCCGGCACCCACCACACCGGCCGTGTGTACGAGATGAAGCGCCTCGGCCGCGACGCCGCGGAACTCACCGCGCTCGCCGACCACCTCACCGCCCGCGGCCTGGTCCTGGAGATGCTCGCCGGACCCCCGCCCGGGACGTACGACCCCAGCGGGCCCGGCCGGCTGCTGCTGTTCGCGTTCTTCGCGGCCATGGCGGAGACCGAGCGGGAGAACATCCGGGAGTCGACCCTCGAAGGGCTTGACGCGGCGGCCCGCAAGGGCAGGCACGCCGGCCGGCCGCCCGTCATCATCGAGGACACCCTGAGCACCGTGCCGCGGCGCCGTGCGAACGGCCAGTCGGTCAGCGGATCCAGCCCGACCGGGTCATCCCGACCGGCGAGCGCAAGGGGCAGGCCCCGGCGTCGCGGGCATCCACCGGGCGCTCGCCGAGCACGAGAAGCAGGAGGCGTACCCCGAAGCCGTCGCCCAGACGCGCGCCGACTTCGCCGATCTCCAGGACACCGACGACATCCCTCGCCCCCGCCGATTCCGCATCCGGCGACCGGGTGATCCGTTCCCCCCGACGCCAGCGGGCCCACGACCAAGCTCAACGGCGCCTTCCGTACCGCAACTGCTCACACCGGGTCACGCCGTAGGAGACGCGTCAAGAGGGCGCTGCGGGGCGTAAGAGGGCCGTCAACGAGAGCCACGCGGTGGCCGAAAAGCGCTTTCCTCATCTGGTCCGAGAATCCGTTCTTCATCCAGGAGCTCACGATGGCCGATCTGGCCTTCGTCGTCACCACGGTCGCGGTGTTCGCGCTGGTGGCCTTCATCGCCAAGGGGGTGGCAAAGCTGTGAACGCCGAGAACATCGTCGGCCTGATCGTGGCCGCCGCCTTGCTGGGCTATCTCGTCCTCGCCCTCGTCAAACCGGAGAGGTTCTGAGTACGGATATGAGTCCCGTTCTTGCTGGTGTGCTCCAGCTCCTCGCCCTGGTCGTCGCACTCGGGCTCACCCATCGCCCTCTGGGTGACCACATGGCCCGGGTCTACTCCTGCGAGCAGCACCTCCGGGCCGAGAAGTGGATCTACAAGGGCATCGGTGCCAACCCGAACGTCGCGATGCGCTGGCCCGCCTATCTGCGCGGGGTACTGGCCTTCTCCGCGGTCGGCGTGCTCTTCCTGTACCTGCTCCAACGGGTGCAGGGATCCCTGCCGGGTTCGCTGGGCTTCGCCTCGATCGACCCGGACCAGGCGTTCAACACGGCCGCGTCGTTCGTCGCGAACACCAACTGGCAGTCGTACTACGGCGAGCAGGCCATGGGCCATGTCGTGCAGACCGGCGGGCTGGCCGTGCAGAACTTCGTCTCAGCGGCCGTCGGGATGGCGGTGGCGGTGGCACTGGTCCGCGGCTTCGCCCGCTCCCGTACCGGTGAGCTGGGCAACTTCTGGGCCGACCTGGTCCGCGGTGTCGTCCGGATCCTGCTGCCGATCTCGGTCGTGGGCGCCCTGGTCCTGGTCGCCTGCGGTGCGATCCAGAACTTCTCCGGCATCCATGAGGTCGGTCGGTTCATGGGCGGCTCGCAGCAGTGGAACGGCGGCGCGGTCGCCTCGCAGGAGGTCATCAAGGAACTGGGCACGAACGGCGGCGGTTACTTCAACGCCAACTCGGCGCACCCCTTCGAGAACCCCAACGGGCTGTCGAACCTCTTCGAGATCTTCCTGATCCTGGTGATCCCGTTCGCGCTGACGCGGACCTTCGGGCGGATGGTCGGCTCACTCCGGCAGGGTTACGCCATCCTGGCGACGATGGCCGCCATCTGGCTCGGTTTCACCGGTCTGATGATGTGGACCGAGTTCCACCACGGCGGCCCGGCCTTCGACCTCGCCGGCGGCGCCATGGAGGGCAAGGAGACCCGGTTCGGTATCAGCGGCTCGTCGATCTTCGCCGTGGCAACCACGCTCACCTCCACCGGTGCGGTCAACTCCTTCCACTCGTCCTTCACCGGGTTCGGCGGCGGCATCACCCTGCTGGGTATGCAGCTCGGCGAGATCGCCCCGGGCGGTGTCGGCTCCGGCCTCTACGGCATGCTGATCATGGCGATCATCGCGGTGTTCATCGCCGGCCTGATGGTCGGTCGCACGCCGGAGTACCTGGGCAAGAAGATCGGCACCCGCCAGATCAAGTTCGCGGCCTGCTACATCCTCGTCACCCCCGCGCTGGTGCTCTGCTTCACCGCCGCGGCGATGGCGCTGGACACTCCGGCGAACTCGATGACGAACTCCGGCGCACACGGGTTCTCCGAGATCCTCTACGCCTACACGTCGGGTGCGAACAACAACGGCTCCGCGTTCGCCGGTCTGAACGCCGACACACAGTGGTTCAACTCGACGATCGGCGTCGCGATGCTGCTCGGCCGGTTCCTGCCGATGGTGTTCGTGCTCGCACTGGCCGGCTCGCTTGCCGAGCAGAAGCCCGTCCCCGAGACCGCAGGCACGCTGCGGACCGAGAAGCCGCTGTTCACGGGCCTCCTCGTCGGCACGATCATGATCATCACCGGTCTGACCTACTTCCCGGCCCTCGCGCTGGGCCCGCTCGCCGAGGGGCTCGCGGCATGACCATCGACGTAGAGAAGCGCGAGGACAACGTGTCCACCACGACTCCGGCAAAGGCGCCGCACGGCGACCTGTCCGGCGGACACCGGCCGGCCGGACGCGTCGGCGGGGGTCTGTTCGACCCCAAGCAGCTGATCAAGTCCTTCCCGGACGCGATCAAGAAGCTGGACCCGCGCGTGATGGTCAAGTCCCCCGTCATGTTCGTCGTCCTGATCGGCTCGGTGGTCACCACCGCGCTGGCGATCACGAACCCGAGCGACTGGTTCGGCTGGGCGATCACCGCCTGGCTCTGGCTCACCACGATCTTCGCCAACCTGGCCGAGGCGGTGGCCGAGGGCCGCGGCAAGGCCCAGGCCGACACGCTCCGCAAGGCCAAGACCGACACGGTCGCGCGCCGCCTCGCCGGCGAGAGCGAGGAGCGCGTTCCGGGGACGGAGCTGCGCATCGGTGACCTGGTGGTCTGCGAGGCCGGCGACATCATCCCGGGCGACGGCGACGTCGTCGAAGGTGTCGCGAGCGTCGACGAGTCCGCGATCACCGGCGAATCGGCTCCCGTCATCCGTGAGTCGGGCGGTGACCGCTCGGCGGTGACCGGTGGCACGAAGGTGCTGTCCGACCGGATCGTCGTCAAGATCACGACGAGGCCCGGGGAGACCTTCATCGACCGGATGATCAACCTGGTCGAAGGAGCCGCCCGCCAGAAGACACCGAACGAGATCGCCCTCAACATCCTCCTGGCGTCTCTCACCATCGTCTTCCTGCTCGCCGTCGTCACGCTCAAGCCGTTCGCGATCTACGCGGGCGCCGACAAGCAGACGTCGATGATCGTCCTGACCGCGCTCCTGGTCTGCCTGATCCCGACGACGATCGGCGCTCTGCTGTCGGCGATCGGCATCGCCGGCATGGACCGCCTCGTGCAGCGCAACGTCCTCGCCATGTCCGGCCGCGCGGTCGAGGCCGCCGGCGACGTCTCCACCCTGCTCCTGGACAAGACCGGAACGATCACGCTCGGCAACCGGCAGGCGTCGGAGTTCGTCCCGGTCATGGGCACCACCGAGGCCGAACTGGCCGACGCCGCCCAGCTGTCCTCGCTCGCCGACGAGACCCCGGAGGGTCGCTCGATCGTCGTCCTCGCCAAGGAGGTGTACGGGCTGCGCGAGCTGCACCAGGGCGAGCCGGCGCACGCCGACTGGGTCGCGTTCACAGCCCAGACCCGCATGTCTGGTGTGGACGTGGACGGGCGCAAGGTCCGGAAGGGGGCGGCAGGTTCGGTCGTATCGTGGGTGAAGGAGCGGGGCGGGAGTGTCTCCGATGACGCGCAGGCGCTCACGGACCGGATCTCCCAGCTTGGTGGTACGCCGCTGCTGGTGGCTGTGGAGGACGACCAGGGCGCGCGGGTCCTCGGCGTCGTCCACCTCAAGGACGTCGTGAAGGCGGGCATGCGGGAGCGGTTCGACGAGCTGCGCCGTATGGGCATCAAGACGGTCATGATCACGGGCGACAACCCGCTGACCGCGAAGGCCATCGCCGAAGAGGCGGGCGTCGACGACTTCCTCGCCGAGGCCACGCCCGAGGACAAGATGGCCCTCATCAAGCGCGAGCAGGCCGGCGGCAAACTCGTCGCGATGACCGGCGACGGTACGAACGACGCCCCGGCCCTCGCCCAGGCGGACGTCGGCGTGGCCATGAACACCGGCACGTCGGCCGCCAAGGAGGCCGGCAACATGGTCGACCTCGACTCCAACCCGACCAAGCTCATCGAGATCGTCGAGATCGGCAAACAACTCCTCATCACCCGAGGCGCGCTGACCACGTTCTCCATCGCCAACGACGTGGCCAAGTACTTCGCGATCATCCCCGCGATGTTCGCCGTGGCCTACCCGTCGCTCGACAAGCTCAACATCATGGGCCTGGCCTCGCCGGAGTCCGCGATCCTCTCCGCGGTCGTCTTCAACGCGCTGATCATCATCGCGCTGGTCCCGCTCGCCCTCAAGGGCGTCCGCTACCGGCCCACGAGCGCCGACTCGATGCTCCGCCGCAACCTCGGGATCTATGGCATCGGCGGCCTGATCGCCCCGTTCATCGGCATCAAACTCATCGACCTGCTCCTCTCCCTCATCCCCGGAATCGGCTGATCCACGATGACCAACAACTCCGTAGGAAACGCGGGGCGTCTGCTCTGGGCGGGCCTGCGCGCCCTCCTCGTCCTCACCGTGATCACCGGCGTCCTCTACCCGCTCACCGTCACCGGCATCGCCCAAGTGGCCTTCCCCGGCAAGGCGAACGGCTCCGAGATCAAGGACGCGAGCGGCAAGGTCGTCGGCTCCGGACTCATCGGCCAGAGCTACGACCTGCCGAAGAAGAACGCGGACGACGCCGAGGAGGCGGTGGTCCCGGACCTGAAGTGGTTCCAGCCGCGTCCGTCCAACGGCCTCGGCGACAACAGCGTCAACACCCAGTACTCGATCATCCTCTCCGGCGCGACCAACCGGTCCGGCGACAACGCCGATCTGATCCAGTGGGTCAAGGACGCCAAGGCGGCGGTGATCAAGGACAATTCCACGGCGGACCACCAGGTCAGGCCCGAGGACGTGCCGGCCGACGCCGTCACCTCCTCCGGCTCCGGTGTGGACCCTCACATCTCCCCCGAGTACGCCCGACTGCAGGTTCACCGGATCGCGGAGAGGAACAAGCTCACCGTCGCCCGGGTCGACGAGCTCGTCGCCGACCACACCGACGACCGGATCCTCGGCTTCATCGGTGAGCCCCGCGTCAACGTCCTCGAACTCAACATCGCGCTCAAGGAATTGACCAAGGGCTGATGGTCCTATGGCCTCGGAGCAGGTGTCGGCGGGCCCCGGAACGACCGGGGCCCGCCGTCTCCGCCGCACGTGGGACGACAGGACAAGAGGAAGGCAGGCGGCACGCCGACGACCCGGGCGCCGGTCGTGGAGGACGACGCGCAGCTCGCACGAGCCTTGGTGCTCAACCCGCAGACACGCTCGTACGTGGTGGACGCGGCACCCGACGGCGCGACCGCCCTCCGGCTCGTGGCCGCCGAACAACCGGACATGATCCTTCTCGACCTCGGGCTGCCCGACATGGACGGCCTCGGCGTCATCAAGGCGCAGAGCCGCTCTGCTCTTCCAGCCAAGTCCCTTGGCGGGCCGCTCTACAGTCCCCCGCAGCGCAATCACGGCGATGGCGCACGACGTAGCCGAACAACGCCTTGCGGGTCCAGGTACGACAGCACCGAACCTCCCATCCAAGGCTGGTCAGCGACCGAGCGCAACAGTGAGGAAGGCCGCGGTGATCGCCGGTAGCAGCATGAGAATGGCGTACCGCACGCAGCGGTTCTTGGCTCGGGCGATCCTGCTGGTTTCCCTCAGCGCACGGAATAGCCGGGGCTGGGGATCTGAGCCGTCCCGCCTGAGCCCAGCCGACAAATCGGCGCGCTTCTCCGCACGCACCACGTCTTCGTAGTATGCGAGGAGGCCGTGCCTCTCGCCGGCTCGTGCCCCACGGCGCGGGGCGAGAGCCAGGAGCAGGAAGACCAACGCCCCGGTCGTGGTGGCCGCTGCTGTCCACCACAAAGGGACGGCCCACAGGGCATCGAAGGGACGCCGTACGAAGAGGAGCCCGAAGAGTGTTCCCCCAGTAGCCAGAAGAATGGCCGCCTTGCCGTCAGCCCTGCCGATCTCCACGTAGTTCTGCGCGATGAGTTCTCGCGACAGAACCACCACGTGGTCCGCGTCCGAGGCATGGCGTTCGGGCCGGGTTCTCAACTGGGCGAGGCGAGATCGTTGAGCCCACATCACGGCGCCCCTCCGTGGAAGCCGTTCATGCCGCTGTGCGGTACACCCGCGTCACCTATCCTGCGCAAGACCTCATCGCCCTGGGGTACGCCGACTTCGCTGAGGAGGCGCGCCAGGTTCACACCGACGAAGCCACGGTCCTCATTTGTCAGTCCCTGAAGCGTTGCCGCCAGCGTTCGCTCCCATCCGTCCCGCTCGGTGAGCAGGTCGCCGTGTGTGACAGTCCAGTCGAGCACCTCCCTGGCCTGGTCGGGATGGTGAAGC
The DNA here is from genome assembly GCF_036322365.1 of Streptomyces sp. SP18CS02. Taxonomy (NCBI): domain Bacteria; kingdom Bacillati; phylum Actinomycetota; class Actinomycetes; order Kitasatosporales; family Streptomycetaceae; genus Streptomyces; species Streptomyces sp. SP18CS02. The sequence continues at coordinate 99,480 of NZ_JAQYXC010000256.1, read as the reverse complement.
AGCCAGAGCGCCGCCAGACCGACCGGCCCACCGGCAACCACCTCGCGGTAGAAGCGGTACGCCTCGCGGTGGGCCTCGCCGAAGCCCGGCGGAAGGAGGAGTTCGGCAGGATGGCTTGAAGCCGGCAGAATGCCTGCTGGAGGGTCCAGGAACCAGTAGGTCAGGCCCGTCCCGTCGATGCTCCGTGGCTGGCCGGGGGGCTCGACCTGAGCGGTCCCGTACAGGATCGGCGGCTGTCGAAGGGGATCGGAAGCACCTGGCGCTCCGGCACATCCACGGATGGCCTGGTCGATCAGTCGGTGCGCGGTGTCCTCGGTGAGGCCGCTGCGCGCCGCGACCACCGGGTTGCTGACGTTCCAGGCGACTTCGTAGCGTGCCCGCGAAGGCGTTGATGTCGCAGGGCCCCGGCGTGGCACCTCCACCACGGTCCGGCGTTCCGACAGCGAAACCCACCCGATCGAGTCGAAATCCCGTCGGAAGGCCGCCCCGATCGACGGTCGGGGGTATCCCCAGATGTCTCCGCCTCGGGACGGCTCAAGGCGGTCCGCTCCCTGATCCGAGAGGAAGACGAGCGCGCGATCTGAAGACGGCCCGAACCGTTGCCGCAGCAACTGGCGAACCGCTGAAGACCTGACCAATGTGAACAGTGGCCTACTCATGACACGTTCCTCCTTCGCGATACGTTCGTGTGATCTCGGTGGCGCCCCAGTAGGAAGCGGATGACTCCCCGACGATGGCGAGCGGTACGGGAGAGCTCGCTCAACACATGATCGAGGGCAGCCCTCTGGAACATGTCGGGGTCGGCTTCGATCCGCCCAAGCACTTGGGCCACCGCTTCGTACGTGGCCGGGTCGTCAAGGCCCAGCACGACGAGGGCGAAGCCCTGCGCCGGGTGGCGCTCCAGAGTCCCGGCCAGGCTCACACGGACGGCGCCAGGTGCGCCCGGCTGTGGGAACGTCGAGAGGCACATGGAGTGGATCACGTGCACCGCCAGCGTGTGACGGGGTGTTCCCCGGCCGGCTTCCAGCCACCTCGTCACTGTGTCCAGGACCTCGATGTGGTTCTCCTCCTCGGTGAGGAGGGCGCCCAGCGCGAAGGAGACGGCGGAACGCAGTCTCGCGTCCAACTCCGGAGAGGAGCCGTCGAGGACGGCGTCCAGAAGCTTGAGGGCCGCGGCCGGCCGGGCGAGACCGTAGCTGCCCGCACAGGTCTCGGCGACCGTGCAGCGGAGAACGGCGGATGACCGGCTCCACCTGCGCATCTGCTCCTTGACCGCACCGGATACCAGGGGGTGCTGGACGATCTCTCCCAGCGCGACCGCGACCAGACGTCGGCGCCAGCGGTCACCCGAGGAGGCGAAGCGGTGCAGCTGAGTCAGCGCGCCGGGGCCGGTGGCATGTGCGAGCACCCGGCCGATCGCCTCTCCGGCGGCCACATCCAGGCCCGGCTGATAGCGCAGCTGCTCCAGCGCCCCCCACAGCGCTTCTGGCATGCCTTCGAAGTCCAGCCACAGGTGGCGCAGGAGTGTCGCGGAGCGGTGCCTGCCGGAGAAGACGACCGGCTGCACGGGGTAGCGGTACCGGTCTGCGGGAGAACTACGAGGTGCCAGCGGGCGTGCGCCGATGGCTTCGAGCCGGTCCTCGAACGAGGGGCCGAGGACGTCCGGCGACTGATCCTCCGGGGCCCCGTCCTGACCCGTCTTGGCAGCACGCGCACCGAGCAGAGGGCGCATTGCTGTGGCGAACTGCTCGATCACCGTCCGGTCCTGTCCCGGGAGCAGAGCGACGGCCGCCATCAAGGAGACCTTGTCGGCACTGTGCCGGGCCTGAGCGAGCGCGGACCGGGCGGCGGCCTCGGTACCGGTCAGGAGGTCCTCGAGTACGGACCCGGTCGATGCCGACGTCTCCGCGGACTGCCGCAACCCGTCAGAGAGGTCGACGGCGTCGCCGGGCAGCGAATGCGTCGAGAGATAGTCGGTGAACTCGGGGGAGGCCAGATGCCCCAGTGCGGCATCCAGTTGTGAGCTGTCGAGCCTCCCCTCAGCGGCCGCGAGCCGCAGTCGCCTCTCTGCGACCTCGTGCGGTCCGGGTGCGGCATGCGCCTCTTCCCACCGGCCGGTGTCGGACGGCAACCGGGCATCTTGCGCCATGGTGACGACCAGATGAGCCCCCGCGCCGCGCAAGGCCTCGGCCAGACCCGCCAGCCGCACGTCGTCGAGCGACCGGGCGGATGCCGCCGGCAGGCCCTGCAGGAGGTAACCACGGCCGGCCTTCGGCCGCCATGCCGACAGATCCGCCATCGCGTCCAGACCCGTGACACCGCCCTCGCCGTGCCGTTCGACGAGAAGGGCAAACGCCGCCGTGCCGACGCCCGTTCCGGCCCTCGCCCTGAGCAGCACGATCCGGCTGTCCAGCGCCTTCCGGCAGCGTGCGTACGACGGCGGTTCGACGAATCCGTATAGCCGGCCGCGCACCTCTTCCGCCGGATAAGGCCCCTCGCGCAGGCGCGGCTTGAGGATTCGCTCAGTGGCTTCGTCGTTCCACGCACTGATATTCAGATACGTGAAGTCGCCGCCGACGTTCCCCATCAACGCGACCCCGCTGTCGACCCTTTGGTGTCCCTCACGGAGGGACGTGTGCGGACCGGCCCCCGGGCCAACGGACGGATCAGGCCGGTCGGTGTTCGGCTCGATGTCCGGCTCGGCGGCCGGGCCGGGTCCGGCGATCACCGCTGGTCCCTGTCGCCGGCCCGCTTGTCACCCGCAACGTTGTCCCCGCTGCCCCAGTGCTGGTTGGTTCCGCGGTACGTGGTCGCCGGCGCGGTATAGGTGAAGTCACGACTGACGTTGCCCATCACCGCGGCGCCTTCCCCGACGTGCTGGGAGTTTCCGCTGTACTCCGTGCCGGAACCCTTGTCCGGTGCCACGGCGGGCGCCGTCGGCAGCGCACCTACGGGTTCCTCACGCGGCTCGATGCCCGCCCGCACGAGGTTCCCGGAAGGCGAAGGAACGTACAGCCAGGCCCGCTGCGAGAAGTTCTTCCCTTCGACGGTGGCCGACACTTCGACACACCGGTCGGGGTGGAGCCCTGTGTAGGCGCCCACCACGACGTCCTCGTGGACCCGGTCCGAGAAGACTGCGGCGAGGTGAGTCACCTCCTCGCTCGCCGCGGCGAGGATCGCCTTGACCGGACGCGAATCCAGGAGCCGGTGCGTGTCGTTGCGGGCCGTGCCGTTGCCGTCCCCGGGCTCACCCCCGTCGGGCAGCGGGCCGACGTGGACGCTGGCCCGGAGCCTGATCCGGGGGCCGACGGCCTGACGGTTGTACGAACCGAGCACGTCGTCCAGAACGCCCAGGAAGGGCCAGAGCACGAAGGGCAGGTGCACCGGATCGAACCCGAAGACGACACCGTCCCCCGTATTGGCGGGAAACCGCTGGGCATCGCGCAACTGGTGCAGGCCGGCCCGCTCCAGGGCCTGGTCCACCAGCTGGGGAATGAGCTGGCTGACCGGTCCATGCTGGACGGCCGGCAGGCCGGTGAAGTCCTTTGCGTCAACGGCGAACAGGGCGCGGTAGGGCGGGAGCGGCCGGCTTTCGGCGTACGGAACAGGCATGGGTACAGACATGCGGAATCTCCTCACGGATGGTCCGGTAAGTAGCCGTGGTCGGGCTGCTTCGAGGTTCCATCCGCGCCGCTCCGCCGAGTGCACAGCGCTGGGCGCATGGGGTGTGGCCCGGGTCACAGGTCGCCGCTCTCAGTCGGCCGCCGCCCAGCGCTGCAGGGCCTCCACGTCCCTGATGACGATCACCCGCCGCGCCGTTTCGACCAGCCCGACGGCCCGCAGCTGCCCCAACCCGCTGATGACCGCATTGCGTGTGACGCCGATCGCCTGCGCGACCTCTTCCTGGTTCAGCCCCGTCAGCCGAACGGCGTTGCTCTGTGCCATCTGATCCGTGAGCACGGCCAGCCTCAGCAACGTGCGTGCCAGCCGTACGACCAAAGGCAACGTCTGCAGTTCGGCTCGGTGTATGTCTGACTCGCGCATCCTGGCGAGTGCCTGGCGCATCAGATGGATGACCAGTCCGCGCTCCTCGACGAACCGCACGAAGCGCTCGGCATCCAGGACGACCGCAACACAGGGCGTCAAGGCGACAACATCTGCCGTGCGTGACGTGCCGTTGAAGACCGATACCTCTCCGAGGAGGTCCCTCGGCCCTCGGAACGCGAGCCAGGTCTTGGCACCGTTCGGCTCGCGGCACACCACTTTGGCCAACCCGGAGGTGAGGGCCAGGCGGTGTGTCCCGGGAGAACCTTGCCGCAGCATCACGCTGCGCTCCGGAAACATCCTGGTCACGCCTTGGCTGCGCAGGTCGCGCCAGACTTCATCAGACAGCACGTGTCACCTTCCCATCACGCCCACAACGGTGCACATCGGACCCACGAGTTGTACGTCGATAATGCGGGCGGCATCGACGATCAGGTGACGTTGGCCGAAAGCGATCGTGGCGGTCCAGCTCAGCTCGCTGCTCGGCCGCGAGCACCGGCACCTGCTCTTGGTAAAGGCCGAAAACGGCCCGCCGTCGTCCATCGGCGACCCGCTGTCCTTCTCGAGAGGGAGCTTCGGCCGTGCGCCGAATCTCCCCACATCAAGCCTGGCACCACAGTGCCGGCGCGGCGGCCAGGCAAGTCTGTTCCTGACGGACCGCCGGTGGCGCCGGACGACGACTGGGGCCCTGATCGATCGCTCAGCAGTTGTCTGCAGGTGAGGATCCAAGAGAGTCGCATGGGCGTGCCGGCACCGCACGACGCCAATGCGCGGAAGGTGCTGGTGGCCCAGCGCAGCCGAGACACGGGCCGGAGCTCGCCTTGAGGCGCGCCCTGCCCGCATGGGGCTTCCGACAGCGTGAACCTGCCCAGCCCTGGGGTGCCGCGGCGCCGTGCCGACGTCACCTTCGCCAGGTGGCGGACCGCAGTGTTCGTCCAAGGCTGTTCCTGGCAACGTGTGCCAGAAACACCTACACGCCCCGACTGCGCTGGTGAACGTCGCACTCTCACTGCTCGCCGCTGGCACCCGCGTCGCACTGGCCTCGCTTCGCACGCCTCCGCGAAGACACACGCCATCTCCGTCTCGGCTGGTTCGGAGAAGCGGTGAAAGCCCATCGCGGCCTTCTGTTGTCCCCACTGTCCCCACAGGAACGGAGCATCGGCGATGTGATAAGCGTCAGGGTCGGCGACTCCGTCATCGGCCGGCCCATCGCCCCGGGCCGGGGCCGGCTGCATCTCGGCGACGGCAAGCCAGTGGCTGTGACCGTGCCGGGGTGATGCCGTGGCTTCGCCTGCTCGGCTCCGCCTCGGCCGGGGCTTCAGCTGGGCGCGAGCGGTGTAGGGGCGACGGTGCATCCGTCAGGGCCGGAGCCGATGGTGACCACCTCGCGCATCTCGCTCACGCCGTCACCTCCGGCTTCTCCGGCGCGATCTCGGCGATCAGGCCCTCGACCAGGGTCCTGATCTCGTCGCGGATCGGACGGACGGCTTCGACGCCCTGTCCGGCCGGGTCCTCCAGCTGCCAGTCCAGGTAGCGCTTGCCGGGGAAGACGGGGCAGGTGTCGCCGCAGCCCATGGTGATGCAGACGTCCGACTCGCGGACCGCGTCGACAGTGAGGATCTTCGGCGTCTCGGCGGAGATGTCGATGCCGACCTCGGCCATGGCCTCCACGGCGGCCGGGTTGACGGCCGGACCCGGGTTGGAGCCGGCGGAGCGGACCTCGACGCGGTCACCGGCCAGATGGGCCAGCCACGCGGCGGCCATCTGGGAGCGGCCGGCGTTGTGGACACAGACGAACAGGACGGACGGCTTGTCGGCCATGGTGATCGTTCTCTCCCGTCGCATGGCGGAACCCAGCCGCCAATGACTTCAGCCCCCGCTGGTATCAGCGGACGACGATGTGACAGTATCAGCGCATGCTGACTTCAGTCGATCCTGATGTGATCCGGGTGCTGGGCGATCCTCTTCGCCTCAAGATCGTGACCCTGCTGGCACGCGAGACGCTGTGCACGACGCACCTGGTCGAGGAGACCGGAGCCAAGCAGACCAACCTGTCCAACCACATGAAGGTGCTGCGCGAGGCCGGGGTCGTGGAGACCGAGCCGTGCGGCCGCTTCACCTATTACAAGCTGAAGCCCGAGGTCCTGGCCGGGCTGTCCGAGCAGTTCGCCGCGCTGGCCGACTCCGCTCGTACCGCTTCCGAGAACAAGAGGGCCTGCCCGTGACCTCCACCGAGCCCACCACCGCCGCAGGCACGTCATCAGCCGGTGGAGACGACTCGATCGTCAAGAAGCTCTCCACCCTCGACCGCTACCTCGCGGTGTGGATCCTGCTCGCCATGGCCGTCGGCCTCGGCCTGGGACGCCTGGTCCCGGGCATGAACGACGCGCTCGCGAAGATCGAGGTCGGCGGGATCTCCCTGCCGATCGCGCTCGGCCTGCTGGTCATGATGTACCCGGTCCTCGCCAAGGTCCGCTACGACAAGCTCGACCGCGTCACCAGCGACCGCAAGCTGCTGATCTCTTCGCTGGTCATCAACTGGATCGTCGGACCGGCGGTGATGTTCGCGCTGGCCTGGATCTTCCTGTCGGACCTGCCCGAGTACCGCACCGGTCTGATCATCGTCGGGCTCGCGCGTTGCATCGCCATGGTCATCATCTGGAACGACCTCGCCTGCGGCGACCGTGAGGCCGCAGCCGTCCTGGTCGCGCTGAACTCGGTGTTCCAGGTCCTGGCGTTCGGCCTGCTGGGCTGGTTCTACCTCGACCTGCTGCCGCGCTGGATGAACCTCGGCGACGGCCAGGGCCTGGACGTGTCCGTCTGGCACATCGCGCTGAACGTCGTCATCTTCCTCGGCATCCCGCTGCTGGCCGGGTTCCTCACCCGCCGCATCGGCGAGCGGAAGATGGGACGCGGAAACTACGAGGCGACGTTCCTGCCGAAAATCGGCCCGTGGGCCCTGTACGGGCTGCTGTTCACGATCGTCGTCCTCTTCGCCCTCCAAGGAGGGACGATCACCTCCCAGCCGCTGGACGTGGCCCGGATCGCGCTGCCGCTGCTGGTCTACTTCGCGGTCATGTTCTTCGGCACCTTCCTCCTCGGCAAGAGCCTCGGCCTCGCCTACGACCGCACCACGACCCTCGCCTTCACCGCGGCCGGCAACAACTTCGAGCTGGCCATCGCGGTCGCCATCGCCACCTTCGGCGTCACCTCCGGCCAGGCCCTGTCCGGCGTCGTCGGCCCGCTCATCGAAGTCCCCGTGCTGATCGGCCTGGTCCACGTCGCGCTCGCCCGGCGCCGGAAGTTCGCCGCCGACGCGGTGACGACGGCCCCGTGACGCAGCACACGGATGTGGTGGTGGTCGGCGGCGGACAGGCAGGGCTCGCCGCCGGCTACCACCTGCGCCGCCAGGGCCTCGACCACGTGATCCTTGACGCCGAGGCGGCGCCGGGCGGGTCCTGGCAGCACATGTGGGACTCCCTGCACCTGTTCTCCCCGGCCGAGCACTCCTCCCTGCCCGGACGGCTCATGCCCGCCCAAGCGGGCGAGACCTACCCGGATGCCGGGCACGTAGTGGACTACCTCGCCGACTACGAGAAGCGCTACGGCCTGCCCGTCCGGCACGACACCCACGTGGACGCCGTACGCCGCGCCGCAGGCCGGCTCCTGGTCGAGACGGACACCGGCACCTGGCGGGCCCGGGCGGTCATCAGCTCCACCGGCAGATGGTCCCGGCCCTTCCTCCCCGCCGTCCCCGGTCGCGGTCTCTTCACCGGACGGCAGTCGCACACCGTGAACTACCGCTCCCCCGCCCAGTTCGCCGGACAGCGCGTCATCGTGGTCGGCGGCGGCAACTCCGGCGCCCAGATCGCCGCCGACCTCGCCCTGGACGGACGGGTCGAGGTGACGTGGGTGACCCAGCGGCCGCCGCGGTTCCTCGCCGACGACATCGACGGCCGCGCCCTGTTCGACGTCGCCACCGCCCGCCGCCGCGCCCTCGACATCGGCCGCGACGACCCCGGTGGGGTGGCCTCGCTCGGCGACATCGTCGCCGTGCCGCCCGTCCGCGCCGCCCGCGACGCCGGGCTCCTGACCGCGAAGCCGATGTTCGCCCGGCTCGCCGCCGACGGCGCCCAGTGGGACGACGGCAGCCGGAGCGGTGCGGACGCGGTGATCTGGTGCACCGGCTTCCGCCCGGCCCTGACCCACCTCGCCCCGCTGAACCTGCGCGGCCCGCGCGGTCTCATCCCCACCGACGGCACCCGCGCCCTCGGCGAGCCGCGGCTGCACCTGCTCGGCTACGGCGACTGGACCGGCCCGGCGTCGGCCACCCTCATCGGCGTCGGGCGCACCGCCCGTGACGCCGTACGCGAGATCACACAGCTGAGCTGACGATCAGGTGACGCGCGCTGCGGCGCTCGACGAGGAGGACGTCGCGCCGGACGCCGTGATGGCGCCCGACCTGCTCCCGCGTGCCGGTGCCCCGGAAGCCGGCCCGGTGGTGACGGCGAGGCCGACGGTGCTCTCGGGAGAGTTCCCGGACCGGATGGTCCAGATCACGGCCCGCTCGGTGGAGTCGATCAGCGCCTGGAAGAGGGCGGAGGCGATGCCGCGGGGGCGGGGTGGACGTAGCCGGAGTGCTCGGCCACGCCGGCGTACGCGCACCGGTCGGAGTCCCGGGCTCGCCGCGACCCACCCCCGTACCGCCCCGTTCTCGTCGCGGGCGGCGAAGCGGGGCTCGGGCAGCTTCGAATCGTCGAACACCTCCCGGCCAGGACGGTGGGCCGGTCTCGAAGCCGGCGCTGCCCTCGCCGATGCCCGCCTGGTGGATCGCCGGCACCTGCACGGTGGCTCCACCGCCGGCGGCACGACCACCGCACTCAGCGCCCGCTCACCGCTTCTCCCCTTCCGCCCGTCCGGTCGTCACGCGGAGGCGGGCGTGACCAGCAGCTTTCCCATGGCGGCGAGCACCGACGGCTCGACCCGGTAGTACACCCAGGTGCCGCGCCGCTCGGAGGTGAGCAGCCCGGCCTCCTTCAGCTTCTTCAGGTGGTGGGAGACGGTGGGCTGGGATACGCCGACGTCGGAGATGTCGCACACGCACGCCTCGCCACCATCGTGCGAGGCCACCGCGGAAAAAAGCCTCAGCCGAACCGGGTCGCCCAGCGCCTTGAACATCCGCGCCGCGCTCTCGGCCTCCTCGGCGGTCATCGGGCGCTCGGTCAGCGGCGGGCAGCACGGCGCCACACCCTGACCGTCGGTGGACTCGAGCAGCGGCAGCACCTTCACATTCGACATGCGTCTATGTTGACACACGTCGAACCAGAGCGGGGAGGCGCCGCCTGGCCGCTCCCCTCGCCCGCCGGTGACGGTCGTAGTCGCGCGGCCCGACCCGGCCGCGCGATGGAACACCTCCAGCCCCCCGGCCGCAACCCGTACCGCGGTGGCGCGTGGGCGGTACGAGGCCGGACTGGCCGCCGCCGAGCACGGCGACGCCGATGTGTTCCATCAGCGAACCCTGAATTCGATGAATGTCTATGTTGACGCTTGTCGATACAGGTGCCATGCTGGGCCGCGCAAGCCATCGACAGATGTCGAATCACGCAAGGAGTCGCCGTGAACGCGCCCGCCACCACCGAGTCGCCCGTCCTCGTGATCGGGGCCGGGCCCGCCGGCCTGGCCGCCGCCGCCCACCTGCTCGGCCAGGACATCGAACCCCTGGTCCTGGAAGCCGGCCCTGTTGCCGGCGCGGCGGTGCGCGAGTGGTCGCACGTGCGCCTGTTCTCGACCTGGGGCGAGGTTGTCGACCCGGCCGCCGAGAAGCTGCTGGCCCCCACCGGCTGGACGCGGCCCGACCCGGCCACCTACCCGTCCGGCGGCGACTGGGCCGACCTCTACCTGCAGCCGCTCGCCGACGTCCTCGGCGACCGCGTCCGCCTCGGCGCCACGGTCACCGGCGTCTCGCGCACCGGCCGGGACCGCATCGTGGACGCCGACCGGGAGCAGCAGCCGTTCGTCGTGCACGTCGCTTACGCCGACGGCCGTGAGGAGCGCGTCTTCGCCCGCGCCGTCATCGACGCCTCCGGCACCTGGGCAACGCCCAGCCCGGCCGGTGGCAGCGGCCTTGCCGCGCTCGGCGAGAAGGCCGCCGCGGACCGGATCACCTACCGCGTCCCGGACCTGAAGGACCCGGCCGTCCGCACCCGGTACGCCGGCAGGCGCACCGCCGTGATCGGCTCCGGCGCCTCCGCCTTCACCGCTCTCGCCCACCTCGCCGACCTCGCCGGGTCCGAGGACGGCGGGGGCACGAAGGGCGTGTGGATCCTGCGCCGGGGCATCTCGGGCTCGACCTTCGGCGGTGGCGAGGCCGACCAGCTCCCGGCGCGCGGAGCGTTGGGCCTGGCGGCGAAGGCGGCCGTCGACGAGGGCCACGCGGACGCGGTCACCGGCTTCCGTACCGAGGCGATCGAGCGCGACACCGACGGCCGCCTGGTCCTGGTCGGCGAGGACGGACGCCGCCTGGACCCGGTGGACGAGGTCATCGTGCTGACCGGTTTCCGCCCCGACCTCACCTTCCTGGACGAGCTGCGCCTGGGCCTGGACGAGCGCCTCCAGGCACCCGTCGAGCTGGCGCCGCTGATCGACCCGAACCAGCACTCCTGCGGCACCGTCTACCCGCACGGCCACCGCGAGCTCTCCCACCCCGAGCAGGGCGTGTACCTGGTCGGCATGAAGTCCTACGGCCGCGCGCCGACGTTCCTGGCGATGACCGGCTACGAGCAGGTGCGGTCCGTGGCCGCCGCGATCGCCGGCGACCTCGACTCCGCCGACCGGGTGGAACTCACCCTGCCCGAGACCGGAGTCTGCGGCGGCGCGGGACTGTTCGACGCGCCCGACGCCCAGCAGGCCGACGGTGGCGGCTGCTGCGCGCCCGCGCCGCAGCTCGTCCAGCTCGGCGCCCCCGCCGCGGTCGGGGCGGCTGCCGAGCAGACCCCGGCGGGCGGCTGCTGCGGCTCGTGACCGACCTGGACCCTCCCCCCGCGCGGGGCCGCGACCGGAACAGGGGACCGGTCGCGGCCCCGCGCCGCCCTGCCCGCCCTCTGCGCGAGACCGCGGCCCTCGCCGGCCATCTGTCCTGGCGCCACACCTGCCTCGTGCTCGCCGGGGTACCGCTGTCGCCAGGATCCTGGCGGACCGGGAGGTGTTCGTACCTGCGCGCGTCACGGCAGCGAGCCTTCGGCGGTCGAACGTCAGGGCGGCTCATATGAAGGACGGACGGCCGCCGCCTGGGCCGCACGGTCCGCCCGCGCCGTCACTCGCCCGGACAACAGGACCGGCCCCAGCATGAACAGTGGCGCACAACCGGCCACACCCCCTCACCGCCGGGGCAGGCTCCCCGCCGACCTGCGCACCAGCTTCAGGGAGTCGGCCCGGACCAGCTCCGGCGAGCACCGCCGACAGGCCGAGCTGCGCGGCCCGCAGGGCGGAACCGCCGTGCCCGGCCGGTGAAGACGAGTTCGTACTCCGTTCCCACGTCGCGGCAGAGTCTCGACGGGTCGCTCGGTCTCATCTCACCCGTATGACGACCGACTGGACAGCGGAAGCACAACGCGTTGCCCGGGGGCGGCGCTTTGACGAGTGCGGCTCTCCCCCCTCGCGGCAGGGTGCCTGCCCGGCGGCGCCGCTGTCCGAGGCGGAGATCTGCGAAGCGGAGGCGGAGCTGGGCATCGCGTTCCCGGACCAGTACCGCGCGTACTTGCTCCGGCAGGACGCCGGCGACGCGGTGAAGCGTCTGTGCCGATGCGCCGCAGGCTGGGGCTGGCACGGGGACGCGGACACCAACTACGACCTGCTCACCACCGCCTTCCCGCATCCCGACTCCTACCGTGCCTCCGAGGACGAGCTGATCGCGCGCGAGCCGGTACCGGAGGACTTCCCGGACCACACTGCCTACCGGGCGGCGTGGGAGCAGTGGGACGCCGAGTACGAGGTGTTCCAGGAGCGCAAGACGTCTGGAGCCGTATTCATCCAGGGAAACGGCTGCGGCTTCTCGACCCTGCTCGTTGTCACCGGTCCCTACCACGGCTCACTGTGGCTCGACGGCCGGGCCACCTGCGACCGGATCCTGCCTCTGCACCTGGATGATCAGCCCGTGTCCTTCACGGACTGGCTCGCGCGGAGGTCCATGGACCTGGTCGACTGGTGAACGCCGCCGGGCCGACCTTCCTCTCGGACGGTGGCGGCAGCCCGGCAACAGAAATCCCGGACCCGCCCGCCGATCAGGACTCTCAGCCGGGCCAGTCGCGGGGCAGGTCGTCAGACCTGCGCTTTGCGGCCCCGCGGGGCAGAGCCCTGGGCCGCGAGCCGCCCCTGCCGTTGATGTCCGGCCCGTCCCCGGGATCAGACGTGGGTGTACTGGGCGGCGAACTCCTCGCTGGGCGGGACGACGGTGATGACGTCGATCAGTACCCCGTCGGGGGCGGCGACGATGAAGTGGCGCTGGCCGAACTCCTCCGTACGCAGGGACAGCACCTCGGGCAGGCCCGCCTGTGCCACGAGCCGCTGGTGCTCAAAGTCCACGTCGTCCACCTCGAAGTTCAGCAGCAGGCCGCCCCGGAGCGCATCCCGGTGGCCGTCGGGGATCGTCGGGTGGGCGTGGTCGAGAAGGGCCAGCTCGTACTGCGGGGCGTCGGGGCGGCGCAGACTGACGTACCAGTCCGCCTCGAAGGTCACCTCGAACCCGAGGTGGCGGGTGTAGAAGTCACGGGAGGCGGCCACGTCCCGGGTGGCGAGCACCGGGTAGAAGCCGCCGAGTCCGGGCGCGGGGGTGGTCGTGGGTCCGTTCGTCATGACAGCGGTCCTCCAGCTCCGTTTCGCATACCTTAGGTATGCGAATATCGGCGCTAGCATACCCCCGGTACGCGAAATGGAAAGGGCGGTGCGGGTGATGGCGGTCAACCGGGCGGAGCAGCGGGCGGCCACGCGGCGAGCGCTGCTGGCCGAAGGGCGGCGACGGTTCGCCGCGGACGGGTACCACCACGTGGTCCTGGCCGAAGTGGCGCGGGCCGCCGGGGTCACCAAAGGGGCCGCCTACCACCACTTCGACAGCAAGGCGGGGCTCTTCCGGGCCGTCGTCTCCGAGGTCCAGCAGGAACTGGGCGAGCGGGTCGCGGCCGCGGCCGAGCGGTACGAGGACCTCTGGGAGCAGCTCCGGGCCGGCTGCCGGGCGTTCCTGGCCGCGGGGACGGATCCGGTGGTGCGGCGGATCCTGCTGGTGGACGCGCCTACCGTGCTGGGCTGGGACGAGTGGCGGACCCTGGACGAGGAGTCCTCCGCGAGGCACCTCTCAGAGGCCCTGGCGGCGCTTGCCGAAGCCGGGATCATCGCCGGCCAGCCGGTGGAACCCCTGGCTCGGCTGCTCTCGGGGGCAATGAACGAAGCCGCGCTCTGGATCGCGCGGGGCGGGGATCCGCAGGCTGCGGAGCAGGCGCTCGACCGGCTCCTGACGGGTCTGCGCGTCCCGGCTTGACCTCTTGCACACACGCGTCAGGGCCCTTGCGCGTCGGTGCACGGATGGTGCACGGCCGATGTGACCGCCGGAGCGGTGAGCGGCGGCGTCACGGGAATCCTCCTGCGCCCCCGGCTGCTCCTCCCGCGATACGGATGGCGGGCCCCATGCCTGCCTGGACAGGGGGGACCTGATTCCGGCGTGCGCCGGACGGGGTGCCCGGGACAGGCCCCGGCACCCGTGGGGGGGCCGGCGTCCAGTGGCCGTCGCACCGCGTGGTCGGTCCGCCCGGATCCGCCGGCGGCGGCCGGCCGGCGGCCCGGGACGCCTATGGGTGAGGGGCGGCGCCGGGGCCGGCGATCCGGGCCGGCATCCGGGCGGCGGCCTTCATGCCCGGGTGCGGCGGCAGCTGGCGGATGCGAGGGACGGTCTGTTTCAGGCGGTGGCCCGTTGCCTCTTGCGGAGCGCCAGCAGCAGGCCCACGACGACGAACAGCAGGCCACCGCCCGCTGCACCGAGACCGATGTTGAGGAGGTCTCGCTCGATCGGCGGGTGGCTGATCCTGCTGGTTCCCGTGGGGGACGCGAAGTGCTCCTTTCCGCCCTGGTAGGGCTTCGGGGCGGTGTCGACGCGGGGCGGGTCGGCGGCTTCGCGGACCGCGGCAGCGGCATCGATCCGTCCGGCGCCGACGAGCGGGTCGTGGCCGCCTTCGGGTGCGTGTGCCGTGCGCATGAGGATCGCGCGGGTCTGGGCCGGTGTCAGGTCCGGGTTCTCGGCGAGCATGAGCGCGGTCACGCCGGCGGCCAGCGCGGTGGCCGGCGAGGTGCCGCTGACCTTGTGGTAGCCACCCGACTTGCGGGCGCTGGTGATGTCCACACCGGGCGCGGCGATGGTGTTGTGCGTGCGTACGGTGCTGAACCCGGCGCGACTGCCACCGGGCTGCGTCGCGGCGACGGAGATCACCGTCGGGTACCCGGCGGGGAAGTTGCCGTCGTTCAGTTCGTCACCGCTGTTGCCGGCCGCGGCGAGGACGGTCACGCCCTTGTGCACGGCCCGGGACATGGCGCCCAGTTCACTGCCGTCCAGGTCGGAGAACATGCCGCCGCCGAGGGACAGGGATATCACGTCGGCGCCGTTGGCCACCGCGTAGTCGATGCCCTTGGCGAGCGGACTGACGCCGTCCTTGAGGCGCTCCAGCTTCTCCTCCTCGCTGTCGTCGATGACGCGGGCGGTGATGATCGTCGCCTTGGGGGCGGCCTTGAGGACGCCGGAGACCATGGCGGTGCCGTGCACGCCGTAGTCCTCGTCGCCGGGGCCCAGACCGTCGCTGTTGTAGAAGTCGGGGCCGATCTTCGCGACACGTCCCTTCAGTGCCGGGTGCTCGGGGTCGATGCCGCTGTCCAGCACCGCCACGGTGACGCCCGCGCCCTGGGTGGTCCGATGGGCGGCGGGCAGACCGAGCGCGGCCGACTCCCAGCCGGAGGGGGCGTTCTCGGCGGCCGCGGCGGTCGGGGCACCCCAGGAGAGAGCTGTTCCCAGGAGCGAGGCGAGGGCGGTGCCGGTGACGGCGGTGGTGCGTACGAAGCGGCCGCTGTCCATCGCAGCTCCCCGTTCTGCAGGTTGTTGAAGTGGGAGACGAAGAGCTCGACGAGGTCCTGGGCGTCGGCGTGCCAGGATTCCCGGTCGGTGTCGTTGTCCTCGCCGAACTCACCCGGCAGTTCACCGGCGACGTGGCCGTCCACCGAACCGATGCTGGCTCCGAGGACGTACGGCATGTGCTCCCCGGGAACGGCCATCAGATAGGCGCCGTTGCGGTCCTTCCACCGGGCAGCGGCGGTCCCCGGTACCGCGTACGCGGCGACGGCCCCCTCGGTGGCACGGTTGTCCTGATACACCTCGGCGACCTTCTCCTTCGGCCCCGCGCCGCGCGGCCCCTCGGGGAGCACGACGACGGCGACGGTCGTCACCATGTTGGCGGTGGGGTCGACGTAGGTGGCCCGCAGGACCGCCTTGCAGCCGTTGTCCTGGGCGGCCGCCAGGATGGCGCGGGTCAGGCCCTTGGCGCAGTCGGTCTCCGGTGAGATGCCCAGCCGGTGCCACAGGGCCTTGTCGCGGTCGTACAGACCGCCGTTGTAGCCTCCGCGGCCGCCGATCGTGAGCGGGAAGACCTTGTCGACCCGCTCGTCCCGCCACATCACACTGCCGTACGCGGCATTCGGAAGCTCTTGCCGGGTGTTGCTGTAGGCATGCGCGGTCAGCGCACCGCCGCCAAGGAGCAGCATCGCCCCGAAGACGCCGAGCACGGTGCCGAATACCTTCCGGGCACGGCCACCGCGGGGAGCCTCACCCTGGGGCATCCACTGCGGAGGGCCGGGAGGCGGGCTGCCCGGTGGTGCGAAGGGGGCGGCCGGCAGGGGCTGCTGGGCATACGGATTCGGGCTGCTGGGATGGGGCTGCGACGGGTATGACATCTTCTTCTCTCCCACAGGGCAACAAACGGCGGGAGCGGCCGCGCCCCGGACCACGACATAAGCCGAGCGTCTGTTGGAGTGTCAAATGAGCGTTCTGTGCTGGCATGACGGGCGCTCGGGCTCCCGCTCCCGGAAGCCGTTCACGCCCGGTCCGGGCGCAGGCGCCGCGTGCTCAGTCCTGGGCGGGGATGTCCAGAGCGGTCCCGTACAGACGCGAGACCCGGATCTGGATCGTGACGCGCCGGTCGGGCAGCGGCTGCTCGCCCGGGGCCGCCCCGTCGGCCGGGTCCACGATCTCCGCCTCGCCCTCCGCCACTGCGAACGACCAGATGTCCGGACCGCTGACATGCAGTGAGGTGTGCGGGTCGCGGCGCAGCTGACGGACCTTGAGGCGGTCGGCGGTGGAGGAGACACGCAGTACGCGCTCCTCGGCGTTCCAGTCGTAAAGGACGGTCGACAGGTGCGGGTGGCCGGTGCTCCTGACGCTCGCCAGGACGCCGAACTGCTGCCGGTCCAAGAGCTCGGAGAGTTCCTGGTCGGTGAGCGCCCGGGGAGCCGGGCCGTCGTTCCTGGTGGTGCCGGTGGTGGTGTTCTCGCTCATGAGGGTGAGCCTTTCGGTGGTCGGGGCCGGGGGCGGGACGGATCAGGGGGCGGGTCGGACGGTCGCGGCATGGGCGGAAGCCGGTGTGTCTGCGGCCGGCCGGTGGGCTTCGGGCCGCTCCGGGCGGCGCAGCATCGTGAAGGCGACCGCGAGGGCGGTGACCAGGAGCCCCGCACCCACCGCGAAGGCGAGGCGGTAGCCACCGGTGAGGGCCTCGGCCCGGCTCATGCCGTCCGCCGTGAGGCTTTCGGTGCGGGAGGCCGCCAGGGTGGACAGTACCGCGACGCCCAGTGCCATGCCGATCTGCTGGGTGGTGCCGAACAGGCCGGACGCCAGGCCGGCGTCCCTCTCGCTCGCCCCGGACATGCCGAGTGTGGTCAGTGCGGGGAGCGCGAGGCCGAAGCCGGCGGCCAGCAGCATGACCGGGAGGAGGTCGACGGCGTAACTCGCCCGCACGGGCAGGCGGGTGAGGAGGGCGAGGACACCGATGAGGAGCACGATGCCCGCCAGCAGGACGGTGCGCTCGCCGAAGCGGGCGTTGAGGCGGGCGGAGACCCCGAGGGAGACGGCGCCGATGACGGCGGCTGCCGGGAGCATCGCGAGGCCGGTCCCGGCGGCGCCGTATCCGAGCACCTTCTGGAGGTAGAGGGCGACGAGGATCTGGAAGGAGAAGAGCGCTGCGACCATCAGGATCTGGACCAGGTTGGCAGCGCGGACGTTGCGGGAGCGCAGGATCCGCAGTGGCATGAGCGGGTTCCCCGCGGTGGCCTGGCGGACGAGGAACGCGGCGAGCAGTACGGCGGCGAGGGCGCCGGAGCCGAGGGTGCGGGCCGAGGTCCAGCCGTACTCCTCGGCCTTGACGACGGTGTGGATGCCGAGCATCAGGCCGGCGGTGACCAGGACGGCGCTGAGGGCGTCCGTTCCCGCCTTGAGGCCGGGGCCGCCGTCACCGGGCAGGACGCGTACGGCGATCGCGAGGGTGGCGACGCCGATCGGCAGGTTGATGAAGAAGATCCAGTGCCAGTTGAGCGCGTCGGTGAGTACGCCGCCGAGGACTTGGCCGATGGACGCGCCCGCCGCGCCGGTGAAGCTGAAGACGGCGATGGCCCTGGCGCGTTGGTGAGGCTCGGTGAAGAGCGTCACGAGGATGCCCAGGCTGACGGCGGAGGCCGCCGCGCTGCCGATGCCCTGGAGGAAGCGGGCGGCGATCAGCACGGCGGGCGAGGTGGCCATGCCGGCCAGCAGCGAGGCGGCGGTGAAGACGGCGGTGCCGGCCAGGAACATGCGCTTGCGGCCGATGAGGTCACCGAGCCGGCCGGCCAGCAGGAGCAGGCTGCCGAAGGCGATGAGGTAGGCGTTGACGACCCAGCTGAGCCCGGCGGGGGTGAAGCCCAGGTCGTTCTGCAGGGCCGGCATCGCCACGGTCACGATGGAGCCGTCCAGAACGATCATCAGCGTCCCGGTGGCGATGGCCCCGAGGGCGAGGCGGCGCGAGCGCGGCCCGACGGGAGGAGCGGGCGGCGGCACGGAGGGGGACGTGGCAAGCATGCGGTCTCTCCTGTCAGTCGGGGCGACAGGAAGGACCGTAGCAGATAGTTTTGTTGTAGACGATCTATTTCGGATCGCTTCTTGGGCTACTTCCTCGCCTGACGTGCCCGGCGGGCGGCGCGAGGGGCCTCGACGGGAGTCGCCAGGCCGTTGCCGACCAGGCAATTCAGGGCCCGCAGAAGGGCGTCCCGGTCCGCTTCGGGCAGCGTGTCCAGGGCTTCACGATGCACACGGTCGACGATCTGCTGACTCCGCCCGGCGATGCGCGCGCCCTCCTCGGTGACGGCGATGATCCGGGCCCGCCGGTCCGTACTCGAAGGGCGGCGCTCGGCCAGACCCGCCTTTTCCAGGGCGTCCACCGTCACCACCATCGTGGTCTTGTCCATGTCGCCGATCTCGGCGAGCTGGATCTGCGTGCGCTCCTCCTCCAAGGCGTGAACGAGTACACAGTGCATCCGCGCCGTGAGGCCGATCTCGTCCAGAGCGGCGGACATCTTGCTGCGCAGGACGTGACTGGTGTGGTCGAGGAGGAACGACAGGTCCGGTTCGGTGCGCGCGGGCGTCGTGGCGGTCATGCCCGCCAGCGTAGAGCAAATCGATCCGAGGCGGATTATCCAGAAGGGACCTAATGGCACCCGGGCGGACCGGAACCGGCGAGCAGCACGCCACCGCGTCCCGCGGACCGAGGATGGTCCCCTACACCTCGCTGCTCACCGCGGGATCCCAGGCCGAGCACTCGGGGCCTCTCGTTCGGATCCCGCCGGGCTCGTGTGCCCCGGCGCCGGCGAGGACCGGCTTCTTCTGATCGCCGACAACCGGGGAACGCCGCAGACAAAGAGCCGCGTGGACTGCGCCCGGACCTCCAGCCGCTCGCTGCCGTGTCGTGCCGCCTCTTACCGCTCACGCTCCCGCGAACCCGACGACGGCCGCACCACACACGCCGGGGCACCAGGGCCATGACACTCGCCCCTGTCAGAGCGGCAGGTTGGGGATGACGCAGACAGCCGCGCCCGCCAGCGGGACGAGGCCTACCGCGGTGAGCAGTGCGGTACGCAGGGCGAAGGCGACCGTCAGAGGGCGGCTCGCGCGGGCAGGGTCCTCGGGGTCGTAAACGAGGTCGACGCGGCCGGTGACAGCCTCGCCGGAGAGACCCCAGACGGATACGACCGAGGGGACATCCCGCATCTCCCGGCCCTCGACCGTGGTGAAGGTCAGTTTGGAGAAGATCCAGAGGTGGGCTCCCTTGTCCCAGATGCGTACGAAGCCGTTGGCCTTGCCGACCACGCCCACACCGCGCCGCCGCAGCAGCCACAGTGAGCGCACGCGACGGGCGATCCGCCACACCGCGGCTCCTGCGACCAGACCGAGGAGGCCCGCGACGCTCAGTGAGACCGCGGCCAGGGTGCCCTCCAGCGGGCTGACCCACCCCAGCAGGGACAGCAGCAGCGCGTACCCGGCCGTGTAGAAGCCGACCCGCAGCGCCCGCCGGCCCCCGGGGCCCAGGGCGTACGAGGATGGTGGCTGTGTGTGCGTCCGTATCAGCGCATGGCCGCTCGCGGCGGGCACCGTTGTGGCGAGGGCGGCCGTCAACTGCCCCAGGAACGCCTCCGCGGCGCGGGCGTTGGCGGCGGGCAGGTCCAGCACCCGGCCCAGACCGTGCTGGGCCCGGCCGGGATCCCCGCTGATCTCGACACGGACGGTGCCGCCCGAGCCTGCCGCCGCTGAGGCGATGGCGCGGACAGGCAACGTCCACGTCGTACGCCCGCGGACGACCAGCAAGCGCTGCCCGTCGAAGCGGGCCGTTGTGCCGCCGCCGGTCAGCACCGTCTCCGGAGCGTTGCTCAAGGATCCTCGACTCGACATGGGCGGATCCTACGGACTGGGCGGCCGCACGTCCCAGGTACCGGCCCAAGGGACCGCCCCGACGCCCATGTGACCGCCGCCGCCGACAGCGGACTCCGCCTTGCGACGTACCCTCTCCGCCTCAAGGCAGGCAGGCCGCGCAGCCCGGCACGAGGTCCCCGAGACCGGCACCATGCCTTCTGGCCGGCTCACGTCAACGCGCTGCGACCGGCCGTTCCTCCTGCGATGGCCCGTCGCCCCCGGCCGGCGCGGCGTGATCCGTGACAACCTCGCTGTCGCGTCAGCGGGGCGAGGAGAGATCGGGTCAGGAACCCGTGCCCCCCTCACGACGCGGAGAAGCCACGAGGAGTGAAACGAGTCCCGTCGAAGACACCCGGTTGCCCGGTCCGGGCAGCTCCTCGGCCGGACGAACGGGCCCTGGTACGTCGGGGTCGGCGAATCGCCCAGGTGTCAAGGACCAGGTCAGGCGCCACTCGGCTGGATCATTTTCCGGCCCGCGGTGCCTCCGCCGTCCACGCTGACCGACGCCCCCGTCATATACGGGAAGTCGTCGGACGCGAGCCCGAGCACCGCACGGGCGATCTCCTCCGCATCGGCCATCCGTTCGAGACCCTCGACGTTGAGCGGCCCCCACGCCTGCTTGTACGTGGCCCATGCTGCGTCCGGGATTCCCGGGGGGCGGACGAAGGGGGTATCGGTGGTGCCGGGCAGCAGGGCGTTGAGCCTGATTCCCCTGGGCCCGTACGCGAGCGCTGCGGACTTCACAATTCCCTGCACCGCCCGCTTGCTCGCGGTGTACGCGGCGCCGTTCGGACGTGCCTGTTCCGCCGCTGACGACGAGGTGCAGATGATGACACCGCGCTGTGCCCTGAGCATGTGCGGGATCTCGTACTTGATCGCGAGGAACACACCCCGGGCGTTCGTGGCCTGGACGTCATCCCACTCCTCGACGCTCATCTCATGGGGCAGTTTGCCACTGCCGATGCCGGCGTTGTTGAAGGCCACGTCGATGCCGCCATAAC
The DNA here is from genome assembly GCF_036322365.1 of Streptomyces sp. SP18CS02. Lineage (NCBI taxonomy): Bacteria > Bacillati > Actinomycetota > Actinomycetes > Kitasatosporales > Streptomycetaceae > Streptomyces > Streptomyces sp. SP18CS02. The sequence goes on along the minus strand of NZ_JAQYXC010000256.1, from coordinate 78,423 downwards.
GGCTCGCGACCTGGTCCACGAAGCTGCGCACCTGGGCGTCTACGCGTACATCAGCCTGGATGTACGTGGCTTCGCCACCCGCTTCGCGAATCTCCCGTTCCACCTGGCGCCCCAGCTCGGCTCGCCTGCCACAGAAGCCGACATGGGCTCCCTCCCCGGCGAACGCCTTCGCCGCCGCCCTGCCAATACCCGATGTGGCCCCCGTGATGAGCACCGACTTTCCTCTGAAGCGGCCGGCCATGCGGGACCTGGAGGGGGCGCCGACCGCATGGGCGGCGGTGCCGAGAACCGTGCTCGCCAGGCCCAGGGCGGCAGCGCCACCGAGGAGGGACCGCCGCCCCGGGGCGCCGGACTTCGCGTTTGCGTGGGTACCCGGGTCCGTGTCCGTGTTCGCATTCGTATGCATGGCGATCACACTCGCGGTTGCTCCCGGTCGCGCACCTCCGTCCTCGGGCCGGACATAGCGGCCGGTGGGAGGAGTTGTCTCCTCCTGTGGCAGGAGCCCGTGGGCATGGGCCTCCGCCTATCGTGGGCCGTGTGAACCGACCTTGGATCGAGCTTGCGTTCGACGGGAGATTCGCCGGCATACGGGTCCTGGCGCTCGCCGGCGTCCTGATCGGTGATCTCCTGCTGCGGAACCGGCCGTCCGGGGCCGGGGAGTGGGGCCTTGCCGCAACCGGGCTCCTGCTGTGCCTGGCCGCGGGTAAGTGGGTGTTCGGCGCGCTCCTGGCGCAGTCGGCCCTGCTCGTCGCCGCGCACGCGCTGGGCGCGAGCACCGTTTCTTCGCTGAAGGTGCTGGCCGCCGTGACTCTCTTCGAGCTGGCGGTTCGGCAGGCCGGGCGCCGCTCGGCCGCCGGGGCGACGGCACTGGCGCTTGCCGTCGCCGTGAACCGCCTTGAGGACCTGCCGGGCGAACTCCTCCCGGTGCTGTACAAAATGGGTGTCGTCGCAGGTCTGCCGCTGCTCCTGGGCGCGTACGTACGCGTGACCCGCGATGCCGCGGTCCATGCCCGTCAGTACGCGGAGCAGCGGGAGCTCCGCGGCGAACAACAGTTGCTGGCCGCCCGCGCGGCGGAGCGCACCACCATCGCGCGCGAGTTGCACGACCTGGTGGCCCACCACGTCTCCTCCATGGTGCTGCGCGTGGGTGTCGCCCGGCATGTCATCGCCGCCACCAGCACCACCGACCCGCGGATCACCGAAGTCCTTGACGACCTGCACTCCAGTGCCAGCACGGCCCTGACCGATCTGCGGCGCCTGGTGGCTCTCCTGCGGGCCCCGGATCGGAACGGTCCCGACACCGGCTCCCTGGTCACGCCAGGGGCACTGCCGGCGGCATTGGAGGCGGTGGTGGAACTCAGCCGCCAGACCGGCCTGTCCGTCACCGCCTCCGTGGATCCCGGTGTCGCGCGGCTTGACGCGGTGCGCGGCCTCGCGGTCCTCCGCCTGGCCCAGGAGAGCCTGGCCAACGCGGCCAAGCACGGCGGGCCCGGCACACACGCCGAGCTGGCCGTGAGGGTGGCCGATGATGTCATCCATGTGACGGTCCACGATGACGGGGCCGGAAGGGCCCGGCCACCGGCCCCGGGGCCTTCCGGACACGGCTTGATCGGCATGCGCGAACGCGTGGACCTGCTCGGCGGCCGACTGGATGCAGGCCCCGCGGCTCAGGGTTGGCGGCTGACGGCCGAACTGCCCGCCCCGGCGCCCGAAACGGAGCCCCAGCTGTGATCCGCATCCTTGTCGTCGACGACCAGCACCTTGTCCGCATGGGATTGCGCATGCTCTTCGAGCAGGCTCAGGACATCGAGATCCAGGGCGAGGCGGACAACGGCGCGGAGGCGGTACGACTGGCTGAACGCCTCACTCCCGACGTCGTCCTCATGGACCTGAGAATGCCCGGCATGGACGGCATCACAGCGACCCGCCGCATCCTTGCCGCGCGACCCGCCACCCGTGTCGTCGCCCTCACCACGTTCGACGACGACGACCATCTGTATCCGGCGCTCGCAGCCGGCGCCTGCGGCTTTCTCGTCAAGGACACCTCACCGACCGAACTGCTCGAGGCCGTACGCCGGGCGGCCAACGGAGAGGCCCCCTTCAGCCGGGACGTCCTTGACCGCCTCGTCGCCCGGGCTCTCCACACCCGTCCCTCCTCCGACGCCCCTACGGACATCCCGGTGCCGGCCATTACCCCGCGCGAGCGGGAGGTACTGGGCCTGCTCGGTGTGGGCCTGTCCAACAAGGAGATCGCAGACCGGCTGAACCTCGGGGTCACCACGGTGAAGACACACGTGGCGAGCCTCATGGCGAAGACGGGCCGGGACAACCGCATCCGTCTCGCCGTTCTCGCCGTCCTCACCGGTATCACTCCACCATGACCCCGTCCCTGTTCCGAGTGCCGCCCTGAGACGGGCGCGTCCTGGAGGAGGGCGGCGAGCCCGGCAAGGTCCTCGCCCACCGCATCCCCCACACCCGCGGACTGCTCGCCGATCCCGCTCGACTCGATATCCCGCCGGTCCCTCTGCGGATGCCGTGGACGTGCCCTGCGTCAACGCGCAGCCGTCCGGAGCGCCCCAGCTGTTTCACGTGGTGCCGACTTCATCTGTGCGGACTGGTCAGAGAGTGAGCCGTGTGCCGTTACCGGGGCCTCTGTCGGAACCGCGTTCGGGACGGTGACAGCGGCGCGTGGTGTATTCCAGCCCCGCCGGTATGACGCAGTTCACCGCCGGAGTCCTGATCGTGGATCCGCCGGGCCGTGCGCGTCCGCCGTGGCAGGGTCGGACCATGCCCTTCGATCACAACGACCACTATCACCGTCTGCTGTTGCGCCAGGTGCCGCGGAATTGCGGTGCGGCCCTGGACGTCGGCTGTGGGACCGGTCGGTTCGCTCGTCAGCTCGCTCACCTGGGCATAGAGGTCGATGCGATCGACCCTTCGGAGGAGGCCATCGCGGAGGCCCGCGCGCTGTCGGGGCGGATGTCCGGTGACCGGAGACCACTCTTCCAGCACGCGGACGTCACCGATGTCGAACTGCCGCAGGCCCACTACGACTTCATCTCGTGCCTCGCCAGCATCCATCACATGCCGTTCGACACCGTCGCCGCATTGCGTGACGCACTGGCGCCCGGCGGCGTCCTCGTGATCTTGGGCTGCTATCCGGAGAAGACCCGGCTCGACCGGGTGTGGAGCCTGGTGGCTGTACCCGTCAACGCTGTCGCCAGAGTGGCCGTCGCTTTGAACGACAGGCTGCGCCCTGCCGCTGCTTCGACTGGTCGAGCACGGGTGAAGGCGCCGGTGAGGCAGCCGACCCTTCCGCTGCCGCAGATCCGTCAGGAGGCTGCGGCCCTGCTGCCCGGGTGCAGCATCCGCAGGCTCCTCTTCTGGCGCTATCTGCTCGTCTTCCGCAACAGCGGCTGACGGGACCTCTGCCCGCGCCCGCCGCAACTGCACCTCCCGATCACTGTGGTTCGCCGTGCTGGGCGGCGGCTGACCCGGCTTGTTGCGGCGGCGGCCTCGCAGGGCCGGACGATCTCCTCGTGCTGTGCGGCGAGCCGGGCCAGGGCCTGGCTGTTGCCGCCAGAGGACGAGCAGTTGCTGAACGCCGAAGCCGCCCCTTCCCGGGTCTCGGCCGTGAGCCGGCGCACCGGGGGCAGGACTTGCCTCCAACCGCCGTGGCCGGGTTTCTCCAGCCCGGCCACGGGGCTGTCGTCCCACCCGATGGCCCGGCCAGTCAGTACCGACCGTGGGAGGAACCGAACGCGCCAAATTCAGCAGTTGTCATCGGTGTACGCCAAGTAGACCGACTTTGCCTGAGTGTTGCCGTTCTTATGTTCGGACGGGACACAGTACTGACCGCCGGAACCGCCCGTTCCTAGGGCGATCGCGGCGTCATTCCCACGGTTGTTGTAGAAGGACCGCGCCGTGAACCGGAGATTCTGCCAGTAACCGGGATTCTGGTACTGGAGCCTGTCTCCGTATCCGCCCGTCTGGCTGTAAAGGCACATCCAGCCGTCCGGACAGTCGTATGCCGATGCCGTCGCGGTCCGGGCGGACGCCGAAGTGTTCGTCATCGAACCCGCTTGATACGCCCGGATCGGCCGTGGGTTCGTCACTCCCGGATCTTCGGGCCTTCGCCAGGGACGCACCACCCCGGGCCCGGCGACCGGAGGCTTGTGCTCATTGCGACGGTCCGGCGTCGGCTGATACGTCGCCCCCCGCCGGACCGTTGCCGATGCCCCGATCTGCGCGACGTGCCTGGTCGGCGACGGCACGTCGTGATCACGGTCCGGGTGGTGGTGAGCCGGGCACGTGCGGCGACCGGTCGGCCCCGTCCGGTCAGGCGCACTCCTCGCGCACCCCGGCCGTGCGCACAGCCGCGAGGAACTGATGCGGGACGTGGGGGGAGTTCGGGGACCTGTCCACCGTCGCCGTCCACGTCCGCCGGTTGCGGGCCGAGATCGAGGACGACCTGGCCCGCTGGGGTGTCGCCCGGAGCCGGGACCTCGCGCGGGCCGCCCGTGCCTTCGGTGTGGCCGGCAGCTTCGCCGTCCCGCCGACCAGAGCCATCGCGGAACTGGGCGGCGTCCCGCGGATCCCCGCGTACGAACTCGGTGCCGGTGCCGGATCGGGGGGCGTGGGATGCGCGGCGCAGCAACGCGTCGAAGACCACCGCCTCTTACCCCTCGGCCCCCAGCGCGGCCACGACGTGCGAGCCGGTGAACCGGGCTCCTCCCGGCGGCCTGCTCGGCCGGAGGCAGGGATCCGCTGCTGACGGTGTACCCCGGCGGGCAGCAGCCCAGGAGGATGTACCCCATCGCGGGTGCGAGCGACCGCGCGGTGTCGTCGTACGAACTTATGTGTGGCATAGACCTGCCAGGCTCGGGTGATTCCGGCAAGGCGGCGAGAACCACGCATGCGTCCGTCTCGACGTACCGGTCTTCATATGCCAGGTCGGCACGGTGCTCGTCTTCCGCGCCGACGGCTCACACCGAGGACCACGGATTACCACTGCGTTCCGCGGTGGCGGCCGTGCCGGTCCAGGGTCACCGGTGGACCGCACGGACGCCGGTGGGACTGTTCCCTGCACATCCGATAAGTGGCGTGCCTCTGCCACAAGGGCGTCAGCAGGTGCGGCACGGGCCATACGTCCTTGTGAAACGCCACGCGCAGCGTCGACGGCCGGGCCCACCCGGGAACAGCCCGGCCGCCACCACCACTCCCCCTCACCACCACCGCTGCCTGCCGCCGTCACTCCGCCGAGCCGTCGGCCCGTCCGCGCCCAGTTCCGCCACCACAGGGTGGAGGGCAAGAGGGGGGCGCCACGGTGCCGCCCGGTGGGCACGGACCGCAGGGCACCACGACCGGGGATGAGTTCCGGCAGTCGAGCGGACCTCTGCCCGCGCGCCCCAGCCGCGAAAGAATCGTTTTGAAGAGCGAAAGTTACGCCCCTCGGTGACCAGAGGACGAAGTGGCCTGGCGAGGGGCGCATCGGATCCCAGCGGCAGCGGCGATACACCGTCCGGCGCGTTCACCGCCTGCCCATTGGGTCGTTGAGCTGGGGAAAAGGCGCAAAGGCCGGGCAGTCCACGGCCGAGGGGGCGGGGTCACGGCAGGTGCCCCTGTGGGCGAAACAGTTTCGATGAGCCAACCGAATGACGCAGGGGGCTTGACGCGCCCCCGGCGCTGTCCCCGATTCTTGTCGTTCGGGAAGTCGAAACATGTTCGACTTCCCGAACGTGCGGCCCACAGATCTGCCCCTGCCCGACGACCTTCGACGCAGCGAGGAGCACGCATATGTCATGGACTGATCACCCAGTGGACACGGCCACGAGGAAACGCCACGGCACGCTGTGGCGCTGGCGGCGAAGCGTAGGAGGGATCGCGCTGACGGCACTGCTCGCCGGCCTGTGCCTCGCCCTCACCACAACGCCGGCGTCGGCCGCCTCGGTCGACACCAGTGCCTGGTACGTCCTGGTCAACCGCAACAGCGGCAAGGCGCTGGACGTCACCGGCCGGGACGCCGACAACGGAGTGGGCCTGCAGCAGTACACCCGTAACAACGGGGCGTGGCAGCAGTGGCGATTCATCGACTCCGGAAGCGGCCACTACCGGTTACGCTCCCGTTTCACCGGCAAGGTGCTCGACGTGTCCGCCCAGTCGACGGCCGACGGAGCCCGCATCCAGCAGTGGGACGACGCCAACGCGACCAACCAGCATTTCGGCCTGGCGGATTCCACGGGCGGGTACATACGGCTGATCAACCGCAACAGCGGCAAGGCCGTCGGCGTCGCGGGCGCCTCCACGAGCGACGGTGCCGCCGTCGGGCAGTACACGGACCACGACGGAACCTCCCAGCAGTGGCAGCTGGTCAGGGTCGGGACCGTGTCGAACTCCCTGCCCTCCTCGTTCTCCTGGGTGTCCACAGGGGTACTGGCCGAACCGCAGTCGGACTCCTCGCACAACCTGGTGTCGATCAAGGACTACTCGGTCGTCCGGCACAACGGCAAGTACCACGTCTACGCCACCACGGCGAGCACGTCCGGGGGCTGGAACCTGGAGTACTTCAGCTTCGACAAGTGGGCGAACGCCTCATCGGCGACCCAGCACCACCTGGACTCCTCCGGCATCGGCACCGGCTACCGGGCCGCGCCCCAGGTGTTCTACTTCGCCCCGCGGAACCTCTGGTACATGGTCTACCAGACCGGGCCACCCACCTACTCCACGACGACCGACCCCGGCAACCCTTCCTCCTGGTCCGCCCCGAAGACCTTCATCTCCTCGGAACCGCCCATCGTGACCCAGAACAAGGGTGACGGGCAGTGGATCGACTTCTGGACCATCTGCGACACCGCGAACTGCTACCTCTTCTTCAGTGACGACAACGGGCACCTCTACCGCGCCCAGACCACGCTGGCGAACTTCCCCAACGGGTTCGGCAACACCACCATCGTCATGTCCGACTCCAAGTTCGCCCTTTTCGAGGCCTCCAACGTCTACAAGGTGTCCGGGAAGAACCAGTACGTGCTGCTGGTGGAGGCCATCGGGACGGGCGGCCGCTACTTCCGCTCCTGGACCTCCAGCAGCCTCACCGGCACATGGACCCCGCTCGCGTCCACCGAGAGCGCCCCGTTCGCGGGCAAGGCCAACGTCTCCTTCAACGGCACCGCCTGGACCGACGACATCAGCCACGGCGAAATGATCCGTTCGGGCAACGACCAGACACTGCCGATCGACCCCTGCCATCTGCAGTACGTCTACCAAGGACGCGACCCGCGCTCCAGCGGTGACTACTCACAACTGCCTTACCGCATGGGCCTGCTCACCCAGGCCAACTCCCCCTGCTGACCCGAACAGCAGCAGGAGCGGCCGCCGCACCGGCCAGGAGCACGCCCCGCTCCCGGGCCCGGCAGGACCCGGGAGCTGCGGGAACCCCGTACGGGAGCGGACGGGCCGACCGGCGCCGGGCACGGCCGGACGGCCATACTGGGGACATGACAACGCCTCCGGGGTTCGGGCCCCCGATACCGACGCAGCCGCCGTACGGAACGCCCCCGCCGCTGTACATGGCGCCCCCGGCCCCGTACGGAAGCCCCGCGCCGGGACCGTACGGGGCCCCGCCGCCGGGCGACGGGCCGGAGTTCGTGGCGCACGACCGGCGCAGCTCCGTGATCGTGGACCCGTCCGGGGTGTCCCTGGAGATCAACGGCCACACCATGGACTTCCCGTGGGCCGCCGTCGCCACCGTGCACCACGCCCCCTCCCCGCACGGCGGCGCCATCCTCATGGTGGCCGTCGCCCATCCCGGCGGGATGCTCTACGAGTGCAGGATCGACGCCAAGCGCAAGGCCCGGCTCCACCAGTGGCTGGCGGAGCTGGGCCCTGTCCTGCACCACTACCTCGCACATCGCCGCTGACGCCCAGGGCAGGTGGTGGACGTCCGGGCCGCCGGGTCGACCATGCGTTCCCCGGCGGACGCGCCCCGGTTGGCCGACCAGGTCGTCACCGGTGACCCCACGACGGGGCGCCGAGCCCTGCCCGGCCGCCCAGCCCTGCTCGGCCATCGGCCCGAGGACCACCGTCCCGAAGGGACTGCCCCCCACCGGCACCGGCACCGGCAGCCGCAGCCGCAGCCGCAGCCGCGAGAGTGGTTCCCGGTCTCGCCCGCCGGAACCCGGCGCCCGACCCGCTGCTGTTCCGTGCCCCTTCCGGGTGAGCCGGATCAGCCCTGGTCGGCCACGAAGGAGGCCATCCAGGTGAGGGCGGAGTTCCAGTTGATCGTGAGCTCGTTGGTCGACCAGGACTGGATGTCGTCGATGTAGCAGAACTGACCGGTGCATCCCTGGAGCTTGCTCTGGGCGAGCGGGTCCTGGATGCTCGAGTTCGGACCGCCGGACAGCGAGCCGGCCGGCGGGCGGGGCAGCTTCGGGTCCAGCTGGTGGGCGTACCAGCGGCTGTGCTGGTTCTGCGAGCTGACCTCGCCGAAGCCCGTGACGTACGAGATGTTCAGGGCGTTGCGGCCCAGGATGGCGTCCATGCCCTGGACGGCCCCGTCGCGGTACTTCGCGCCGCCGGTGATGTCGTAGGCGGTGGCCAGGACGACGGCGTTGTTGAGGATCTGATGGGTGGAGCCCCAGTCGTACCTGTGGCCCTCCGGGGCGTACGGCATGCCGTAGGCATGGGCTTCCAGCGTGGCCAGGTAGCGGTCGGCTCCCTTGCGTACGGACTGACGGACCTGGTCCCGGCCGGGCAGTCGGCTGGGGACGGTGGCCAGGTCGAGCCGGGCGGGGACGGCCGTGCGCGCCCAGTCGAAGCTGATCGGCCCGAAGATGTCGGCGCTGTGGACCGGCGAGTTCAGGATGTGGTCCTGGAACTCCTTCCCGCCCGTGGTCAGGTACAGCTCGGTGGCCGCCCAGTAGAACTCGTCGGTGACGTCGCGATCGGCGTAGGCGCCGCCGCCGATGCCGTCGCTCTCGGAGGCGAGGACGTCGGGGTGGGCGAGGGCCGCGGCCCATGCCTTGCGGGCCGCCGCGAGCGCGCCGGTGGCGAACCGCGGGTCGTACGGCTTGTACAGCCGGGCCGCCTGGGCGGCGGTCGCCGCGAGGTTCAGGGTGGCCGCGGTGGTCGGTGGGTGCAGCTCACGCTTCTGCGGATCGTCGGAGGGCATCAGCGGCAGGCCGGTCCACTGCTCGTCATGGATCTTGTGGTGGACCATGCCGGCGAGGGGTGTACCGTCCGGCACCTGCATCCTGAGCAGGAACTCCAGCTCCCAGCGGGCCTCGTCGAGGATGTCCGGGACCTGGTTGCCGCTCTCGGGGATGTTCAGCGTGCCGTCACCCAGTTTCTCGGCCTGTCCCGTGCGGGCGAGCCGGGCGCGCTCGTAGGTGCTGAGGAGCTGCCAGACGGAAATGCCGCCGTTGACGACGTACTTGCCGTGGTCACCGGCGTCGTACCAGCCGCCGGTGACATCGAGCGTGTAGTCGCGCACGCCGGGCCGGCAGGGCACGTTCCCGTCGCCCTGGTTGGGGGCGACGTCGATGTGGCCGGCCTTGCGGCCGTATCCGGGCCGCAGGTCGTCGCGAATCCCGATCCCGCTGCGCTGGGTGTAGTAGAACTTCGCGGCGTCCAGGCGGAGCCTCTCGTAGGCGGCGGTGCCGATGTCGAAGGGCCGGCTGGTCTCGCCGTCGGCGACCAGGGTGAAGCCGTCCCCCGCGCCGCGGTGGTCGCTGAAGTGGATCGAGTGGACGTTCTGCCCTGAGGAGGGGTCCAGACCGCGCGGCACGGTCCAGCCACCCGCGACGACGGCACCGGAGGCGTTCTTCAGCTTCCAGGGCAGCCGCTCGGTCGCGTCGGTGACGAGAGTGGCGTTCTTCGGCCCACGGGGCAGATAGGCGACCTGGTTGACCCGGACCCGGGGGCCGGTGTCCGGCTTGTACTCCTCCGGCGGCACGCCGCCCAGCAGGGACACGTCGTCGAGACAGAACCTCCAGGGGGCCGCGCCGCCACCGAGCTGGAAGGCGACTTGGCCCTGGGCGGTGTCGACGGGGGAGACGAACGTGTAGGTGTACGTGTCCCCGGAGACGCTCAGCTGAGGAGTCACCTCGTGATACGCGTCGTACGGCGACACCTGCAGGCCCACGACCGCGCGGACGGAGTTGCCCTCGGGGGCGCCCGTCGCACTGAACCTGAACCGGTACGACTCTCCCTTGACGAGCGTGATGTCGTTCTGCCCGACGGCGGCGTCCCAGCGGTTCGGCGTACCGCCCGGCACGTCGGCGCAGGCCCTGCCGCCGGACAGCCCGATGGTCACGTTGTCCGTCCACCACCCGTCGGTCGTCGTGTCGAAGGTGCCGTTCCTGATCTGCTCGACCTCGTCCGCCCCTGCCGGGCCGACGGGCACCGCCGTGAGGCCCGTCGCCAGCAGGGCCGTCAGGGACAGCAGGGCGGTTCTGCGTCTGTTCACGTCTGGGCTCCTCGGTGGGGGCGGAGCGACTCACGGATGGGAGCGCTCCCATACCGGCGTTGGCCATAGTCGCCGCTGGACCGCGGACACGTCAACGCCCCTGACAGCACGTCGTCGACACGTAGGCGGCGCGGACCTCCCGGGGGCGAGGGGCCGGCGCCCGCGTCTCGATCACCCGCGGAAGGCCGCCCCCGGAGGGGCGGCCTCCTTGGCGGCGCGGGTGTCGTTCGGGCTGCTCGGTCCGGTGGGTTGTCAGGGGCACTACAGGCTCCTACAGTGCCCTCAATACCAGGTGGGAGCGCTCCCAGCGACGGATGTCCGGGAGCGCTCCCATTCAACCGGCACCGCTCGGTCCCCCTCCCAGAGAGGCCCCCGCATGCGAGCGTCACCGCACCGCCCCGGAACCGCGCGCGGCATGCTCGGCGCGCTGCTCATCGCTCTCGCCACCGTCGCGGCCCTCGTGGCCGCCGCGCCGGCGGCCCAGGCCGACACCCAGATCTGCGAACAGTACGGCTCGACCACGATCCAGGGCCGCTACGTGGTCCAGAACAACCGCTGGGGCACCAGTGCCACCCAGTGCGTCACCGCCACCGACACGGGCTTCCGGGTGGACCGGGCCGACGGCGGCGTACCCACCAACGGCGCCCCGAAGTCCTACCCCTCGGTCTTCAACGGCTGCCATTACACGAGGTGTTCGCCCGGGACCAATCTCCCCGCGCGGGTCAGCGGCATCTCCAGTGCCCCCAGCAGCATCTCGTACGGCTATGCGGCCGACGCCGTGTACAACGCCTCGTACGACATCTGGCTGGACCCCACGCCGAGGACCGACGGGGTGAGCCGGACCGAGATCATGATCTGGTTCAACAAGGTCGGGCCGATCCAGCCGATCGGCTCACCGGTCGGCACCGCCACCGTGGCCGGGCGCCCCTGGCAGGTGTGGACGGGGAGCAACGGCTCCAACGACGTCATCTCCTTCGTCGCCCCGTCGGCCCTCCCCGGCTGGAGCTTCGACGTCATGGACTTCGTCCGGGAGACCGTCTCCCGGGGCATGGCCCGGAACGACTGGTACCTGACCAGCGTGCAGGCCGGCTTCGAGCCGTGGCAGAACGGCGCCGGGCTCACGGTGAACTCCTTCTCCTCGGCCGTGAACCTCGGCGCCCCCGGCACCGGCGGACCCGGGCCGTCACAGGCCTGCCAGGTGACGTACGCGACCAACGTCTGGTCCGGCGGCTTCACCGCCGACGTCACCGTCGCCAACACGGGTTCGCTCCCCGTCGCCCCCTGGACGCTGTCCTTCACCCTGCCCTCCGGGCAACGCCTCACCCAGGCGTGGAACGCCGCCGTCACAGCGGCCTCGGGGACCGTGACGGCGACCGGCCTCGCACACAACGCGCGGATCGAGACCGGGACCGGCCAGACGTTCGGTTTCCAGGGCACCTACAGCGGCACGTTCGCCGAGCCGGCCGGGTTCAGCCTCAACGGTGCCCCCTGCACATGATCCGATCCGCGACCGGTCCCGGTCACCCCGGCCGCACCCCTCCCCTCCCCGCGTGCGCGGGGAGCGGAGCTCCGTACCGGAACCTCACCACAGGAGGAGCACACCCACCGCAGAACAGCCCCCACAACCGCACAGGAGACACGATGGCTGGACGCAAGATCCGACTTGCCTCCCTGCTGGCGGCGCTCGCGACGCTGCTCGGTGGCATCTGCCTGACCCTGCTGGGCCAGGGCAGCGCGCAGGCGCACGGCGTCACGATGACACCCGGGTCACGCACCTACCTCTGCTGGCTGGACGCGAAGACCAGCACCGGCGCCCTGGACCCGACCAATCCGGCGTGCAAGGCGGCGCTCAGCGAGAGCGGCGCGACCGCGCTGTACAACTGGTTCGCCGTGCTCGACTCCAACGCGGGCGGACGCGGGCCCGGTTACGTCCCGGACGGAAAGCTGTGCAGCGCCGGTGACCGGTCGCCGTACAACTTCACCGGTTACAACGCCGCCCGCACCGACTGGCCCCGAACCCATCTGACGTCCGGGAAAACGATCCAGGTCAAGCACAGCAACTGGGCCGCGCACCCGGGCTCCTTCCGCGTCTATCTGTCCAAGCCCGGCTACTCGCCCGGATCCGCGTTGGGCTGGAGCGACCTGGAACTGATCCAGACCGTCACCGATCCACCGCAGTCGGGCTCACCGGGCACGGACGGCGGGCACTACTACTGGAACCTGAACCTGCCCTCGGGCCGCTCGGGTGACGCGGTGATGTTCATCCAGTGGGTGCGCTCGGACAGTCAGGAGAACTTCTTCTCCTGCTCCGACGTCGTCTTCGACGGCGGCAACGGCGAGGTGACCGGCATCCGCGGCTCAAACGGCACTCCGGCCCCGACCCCGACGCCCACACCGAGCGACCCGCACACCGGGTGCATGGCCGTCTACACCGTGACCAGCTCCTGGAGCGGTGGCTTCCAGGGTTCCGTCGAGGTCATGAACCACGGTACGACGGCGCGTGACGGCTGGGCCGTGAAGTGGACGCCCGGCGCGGGCACCCGCGTCAGCAGTCTGTGGAACGGCGGACTGAGCACCGGATCCGACGGCTCGCTCACGGTCCGGAACGTGGACCACAACCGGACCATCCCGCCGGACGGCAGCGTCACCTTCGGGTTCACCGCGACATCGACCGGCAACAACCTCCCGGTCGGCTCGCTCACCTGCGTCAACCCGTAATCGCCGAGGAAGGGGCGCCGGTTCCCCCGTATCGCGGGGGAACCGGACTCTCCGGCCTCAGCGGGACCCTCGGCGAGGGATCCGGCGTCCGCTCGACGCACGACTCCCGGCCAGGACCGGTGAGAACCGGTGAGAACCGGTGTCATGCGTATGTGACGGTGACCTGTTCGAAGCCCAGGGCGCGAAGCAGACCGTGGAGCATCGAGGTGGTGTTCTTCTCGGCACGCAGCGTCAGGTCGCTCTCCTTGGCGGCGGCGCCGATGCGGTCGGCGGCGAGGACGTGGACGGCGCGCTCGTCGGCCGGGTTGTCGGAGAACAGGTCGCCCAGCCGGTCGATCAGCCCGCGCTGCTTCGAGACGGTGTAGGAGCGCTTGGGATCCACGGCCGGCTCGGCGAGTCGCGCATGCGGCAGCCGGAGGGTGGCGGTGGTGCGCTTCTCGTCGACGGTCACGCTGCCCTGGCCAAGGCTGCCGAAGTCGACGTAGGCGGCCACGCTGCCGCTCGCGACGAAGAGCGTACGCGTCCCGCGGATCGAGTCGGGCAGCAGCCGGGCGTCCTTCTCCAGGTCGACCACCACCTGGTAGTTCCCGGCGGCGCCCTCGTACCGGTGCATGTCCTGGATGGACTTCAGCACCGCCGGTCCGGAACGGTCCTGCGTGTCGACGCCGAACACGTCGTCCAGGTAGGGCAGATGGACGAACCGCCCCAGGAGGAACAGGACCAGGGACAGTGCGACGAGCACGACGGCGACGACAGCGGGCCATCCGCGCGGGGCCCGTTCACGGCTCGGCGTTCTGCGCGGAGCCGCCTCTTCTGCGTGTTCTCGCATGTGCTGCGGGTGCCCCGCGAGCGGGTCGCCACTCGCAACACGCCCCGAAAGCAGTCCTGTTGAGCCCTTCGGAGTGGCCGTCTCCGGCCGGGTGCGCGACTTCCGGCGCGGCCCGGGGCCCGGCATGACAGAAGCCCCCTGGGATCCAGGGGGCTTCTGTCCTCCGCGTGGGTGGTGCCGGGTCACGCCCGGAGCAGCCGTTCCGTCACCTCACGGTAGGTCCGCAGGGTGAGCCGGAGCTGCTCGGTGTCGGGGCCCGGGCCATCCGGATGGCCGTTCTCCTGCCAGCCCGCCCGCAGCGCGGTACGGCGGTCCCTCAGCGAGGCGATGAGTTGCTGCTCCGCCTCGGCGAGGACCTCGGCCGCCTCGGCGACCGAGTCGTGGGGCGAGTCGACGAACCCGGCGAGCGCGTGGTGCAGACGCTCGCCGAGGCGGTCGCGCTCCCCGTCGCCGAGCAGTTGCCCGGCCGGGCCGTCGCCGTCGGCGGAGAGCCGGGGTCCCCTGGCGGACGCGGCGCCGGCCACACCGCCGACGTCGTGCGCGTCACGGTGGCCGTTGCCCGGGCCGCGGCCGTCGCCGGAAGCGTGGCCCTCGCCCGACCGGTCCGTCGCGTCCCGTCCGCGCGGCGCGACGGGGGTCGCGGCGGGAGCGCTTCTACGGCTCCCGCCACTCCGGCCCGTGGCACCGGGGTCCTCGGACGGGACGGCGGACTGTCGCCCCTGCGACAGCGTCGTCGGAGGCTGAGCGGTCGGCGGGGACATACCGACCGCTGGTGCGGGGGGTGGTGTCGCGGGACGTGCGGTGCGCTGGCCGGGCACGGCCTGGGAAGGGACTTCCCCGCTTCCGGCGGGCGCCGGCCCGTTCGTACCACCCGCCGCGCCCGGGGCCATCGGGGACACGGGTGCGCTCCGCGCGTCTCCGTCGTCCCCGCCCGGTGTCCACTGGTCCCGGTTCTCGCGTGCCATCACGCGCCACTTCCCTTCGGGTTGAGGAGATGCCCACTCTTCCGCCCGGACATCGGGCGTGTTCCACCAGCCTCGGCGCCGACCGGACGCCCGGCCGCCGTCAGGTCCTCGAACAGAGCACGTGCGTGGACCAGGGCCTCCCGCAACTCTTCGGTGGAGGCGGACCCGGAGTGCGCCGCACGGCGTACCGTGCGCAGGCCCTCCACATGGTGCGGATGATGCACCGACAGCGCGGCGAGCTGCTCCTCTCGCCGGTCGGGCTCCGGGAAGCCCCGGGTCGCGGCGATCCGCGTGAGGAGCTCGTCTGCGTCGGCGACGGCCTGCCGCGGCGCGTCGACGAAGCGCTCCTGGAGCATGGTCCACTGCGCGACGTAGTGCTCGCGGACCGCCGGCTCCAGCGGCAGAGGACGGATACGGCCGTATTGCTCGACCCGCTCACGCAGGTCGTGGTGGGCGGACTCGCTGTCGCCGCCGTGCCGTTGGAGAGTGCGGTCGTACTCGGGGCCGAAGCGCCGCTTGAGGGAGCGCGTGCCACTGCCCGTGCCCGCGCGGGCCCGGAACAGGACTCCGGCCACCAGCAGCGCGGCGACCAGCACCGCGACGATCAGAACTACGGTCAGGGTCGACATGGATGCCTTCCTGGACGGTGACTCCTGGCTGGCTGTTGGTCTGCTTGCTGGGCGCCCGTCGAATCGCCTTGCCGCTTGTCGGGCGGTCAAACCAGAAACACTCCGGTGTCACCGGTTCGGCCGGCCGGGGGGCCGCCGACGGGCACGGCCGCCGACGCCGGAGAGCGTGCCGGGCATCGCGGCCCGTCGAACGCCGCGGACGCCCGTCACGGCCGGGGCCGACACGGCCGGGCGCTCACGGGGTAGGAGAGCAGCATGGACAGCGCTCTCTGGCTCATCGTGTTGGTGGTCCTCGTGCTCGCGGTGGCGGGCTGCGCGGCCGTTCTGCTCGTACGGGTCCTGCGGGCTCGTCGGCTGCTGCTCGACGCCGGCGTCCCGCTGCGGTCCAAGGCCCTGTTCTGGACGGCGGTGGTCTACACGGTCTCGCCGCTCGACCTCATTCCGGATCCGGTGTACCTGGACGACGTCGGCGTACTCCTGGTCGCCCTGCGAGCACTGCATGCCGCGGCCGCCAGGAGCGGGGCGGGCCGCAAGGACCTGCCCTCGGCCGCGGAGGCCTCGATCAGGGGTCCGAAGAGGGTGCCGCCGCCCCTGTGAGGGCGGCTTCCGGTGGAGGTCCGCGCGGCCGGCCCACCGGTGGCCGCCGGACGGTGCGGTCGTGGCCCCGGTCCGGTTCCCTCCTGGCGAGCCACCGCTCCGGGCGGCCCGCCCCGAAGTGGCCGATGCCACACGGTGAATTCCCATGTGCGGGCGGTAGCGTTCTTCGTGTCGGGCAGCGGTCGGCACACGGGACGGGGGCGCTGTGAGCGGGATTGTGGTCCACCTGCCGGAGGGCGTCGGCGGCGACGCGGTGACCCTGCGGCTAGGTCCTGGGGAGCGCGTGCGCTTCGGCCGCGGTTCCTCCACCACACCGGTCGACCTCCGCCTCGGTGACGAGGCGGTCTCTCGGCTGGCCGGTGAGATCCGCGCGACCGACGACCACTGGCAGCTGAGCAACCTCAGCACCACTCACGGCTATCTCGTGGAGAACCCGGAGGGCGCCGGCGAGTACCTGCGGGTCCCCCCGCGCCGTGTCGGGGCGCCGATCCCGTTCGAGTTCGCCCGGGTGGTGCTCCCCTCACGCCGCGAGAGTCCGGTGTACTTACAGGTGTTCGCGCCCGACCACGTCTATCTGGACCCCCGGGCGACGGGCGGCTCCTGGGAGAGCCGTACTCTCACGGCGTACTCCCTGGACGAGACCGCCACGTACTTCCTCGTCCTCGTCGCGCTCTGCGAGCCATGGCTGCGCGACCGCTCGCCGGTCGCCGTGCCGACCACGCCCCAGGTCGTCGAGCGGCTGCGCGCCCACGCCGCCCGCGCCGGGATCACCGCCCGGGCGGTCAGTGCGCACATCGACTATCTCGCCGACGAGAAGCTGCGGATCGGCCCGCCCGCCCAGGACGGGGCCGCCCGGGCGGACCGTCGCAACGGCAAGCGCGAGGCCGTGGTCGGGCTCGCGCTGAAGTTCGGGATCGTGTCGGAGGAGCACCTCGCGCTCCTGCCGCCCCGCTCCGAGCCCACCGAGCCCGGCCGGTAGGGCCTGGTGCGGAGGGTGGGCGACGTGGCCGCTTCCGGCGACGGCGGGGAACTCCTGCCCCCGGGCCACCGGGTCGGCGACTGGATCGTGGAGGAGCCGATCGGCGCGGGCGGTTGGGCGACCGTGTACGCCGGCCGCCCGGCGCACCCGGGGGGCGCGGGCGGGACCGCGCCTGGTCAGGGGCCGCCCGCCGGATACGAGTGCGTCCCGAACGCCCCGCACGTGCCGCGAGGGGCCGCTCCGCACGGCGCGGGCCGGGGCCTGGCGTGCGGGACGGCCGGCGCCGACCAGGTCGCCCTCAAGATCATGCCGACCGCCGGCCTCTCCCCCCGCCAGGCCCGCACCGTGGCCGAGGCGGCCCGCCGTGAGGTCTCACTGGCCCGCACCGCCCCGCACCCGAGGCTTGTCCGGCTCCTCGACACGCTGGTCCTCAGCACCCCGGACCGGCCCGCCCTCGACGGCGCGATCGTCCTCGTGATGGAGCGGGCCCGATGCAGTCTGCGCGACCTTCTCGACACCGGCGTGGACGAAACCCGGGGCGGCCGGATCATCGCCGGGATCTGCGAGGGCCTCGCCCATCTGCACCGGGCCGGCTGGGTCCACACCGACCTCAAGCCCGAGAACATCCTCATCGGCCGGGACGGCGAGGTACGTCTCTCCGACTTCGGCTTCGCCATCGAGCTGACCGGCACCCACGGCTACTCGCCCCCCATGGGCACCCTCGACTATCTCCCGCCCGAGCGGTGGAAGGAGCCGCTCGGCGAGCGGGGCGTTCGGGTCAGGGCCACCGCCGACATCTGGGCGCTCGGCATCGTGGTCCACGAGGTGTTCGCCGCCGGAGTCTCCCCCTTTCCCGGTGCCACGCCGACGGCGCGGAGCGCCGCCGTGCAGGAGTACGCCGAGGGGCGCACGGCGTTACGGATGGACCACGGCGTTCCGGAATTCTGGCGGGCTCTGGCCGCCGACTGCCTCGCCCCCACCCACACGGCGCGCGGCCCGCACACCGCCGAGAGCCTCCTCGCGCGGATCCGCGCCCACGAGGCCGGGCGCCGCCCGCGCCGGCTCCCCCGCCTCCGTATCGCCCTCCTCGCCCTCTCCGCCTGCGCGGTGGCCGGCGCGGCAGCGCTCTGGTGCTACCCGGGCGCGGGAGCCGACGGAGCCGGCGAGGGACCGGCCCGGGTAAGGGTGTTCAACGCCGAGCGCGGCTGCCAGGACCGGGCGGACCACGACCCCCAGTGCAGCCTCGGCCTCGCGATCGACCCGCTGCTCCCGTACACCGCGCGGAATGTCGTGACGACCCGGGTGTGGCACGGCGATCTGCTCGAAGCCGACTGCCAGCTGCCCGAGGGGCAGCCCATCATCGACGAGGAGGACATCAGGTCCACCCTCTGGTTCCGGGTCCGCGTCCCCCCTCCGCACCGTACGGAGGGCACCCGGGCCACGGGGCACGCGGACGTGCGGGGGGCGGCGACCGCCTGGCTGCCGGCCGTGCGGACGAGGGACCGTCCGGCCCTGCCCCGGTGCGCCCAGGGCGGAAGCCCGCAGGTGCGCGCCCCTCTTCGAACCCCTTGAAGCCGACGCGAGGACGAGCCCCGTCATGCCCCAGCCGGTGACATGCGACGCCCCGCCATGCCCCAGCCGGTGGCATGCGGCCTTGTGCCGCCCCACCGCCGCGTAACGCCTCCGGATGTGAACGGCCGGGCAGGCGGTCGACCGCCCCGGGCAGGGGGCCGACCTGCTGAGGGGGGTACGACGGCCGGGTACACCCCCGCCGCCCCGAGGGGGAGCCGGGCGCGGCGTGATGGTGGTGCGCGCACCCGCGGGCCGCCCCCGTCGGCCTGGGCGAGGTCCGACTCCGCCGGGGGGACTTCCGGAAACCGGCCGGGACCCGCTCCCCGGGGGGGCCGTCGCGGATGTCACTCCGGATGGTTCCGGATGCCTGGCCCGACGCTTCCACCACTACCTTGTCGACGACGTCCGCCGGACCGACCGGTCCCGAGCCCGGGGAGCAGCGATGCCCACACCCGCCACCACCGGCCGCCCCACTGTCACCGTGCTCGGGCATCAGGAGCGCGAGGTGCTCTCCGCGGTCGGCTGCGGCCTGCGGGACGACGAGATCGCGGCCGCCCTCGCCGTCCCCCAGGACTCCGTGGCCGAACACCTGGCGCGGATCCTCGTGAAGCTCGGTCTGCGCGACCGGGCCGCCGCCGTCGTCCACGCCTTCGACTGCGGCCTTGTCGTCCCCGGGTGCGGCCCCCGCGCCCGGCCGGTGGGCCCGGTGCCGCTGACCGCCGGCCGAGGCGCCGGAGCGACGGTGCGGATCTCCCTGCTCGGGCCGCTGCAGGCTTGGCAGGGCGGGCGGCCGCTGCGCCTGGGGCATCTTCGCCAGCAAGCCGTACTGGCGGCGCTGGCACTGTGCGCGGGACGGACGCTCAGTCCCCAGGAACTGCTCGACGGGGTGTGGGGCGCGGAGCCGCCGGTCGCGAACGTGGTGCCGGTGTACATCTACCGATTACGCAAGACGCTGCACGCCGGGGACGGCCCGGACCCGGTCATCGAGCACGACCGGCGCGGCTACCGGCTGGTGTCCGGCGCGGTCGACGTGGACGCCGCACGCATGGAGGAACTGGTCACCGACATCGGGACAGCGGATCGAGCAGGCGAGCCCGCAGAGGTGATCCGCCTGTGTTCCCGGGCCCTGGACCTCTTTCGCGGGGAGCTCCTGGCCGGCCTGCCCGGTCCGCTCGCCGAAATGGAACGGCTGCGGCTCACGGAGCGCAGGATGGCCATCGTGCAGCGGAAGCTGGAGCACCAGCTGAGGCTCGGCCAGTACTCCGAAGCGATCGCCGAGTTGTTCGCCCTGCTCGCGGCGCACCCCCTGAACGAGCCGGTGGCCGCGATGCTGATGCGGGCGCTGTACCGCAGCGGCCGGCAGGCCGACGCACTGACCGTGTTCGACCGTGCCCGCCGCCGTCTCGCCGACGACCTCGGGGTTCCTCCGAGCCGGATGCTGCGGCGGACGCACCAGATGATTCTGAGCGGGGACGAAGCCGGCCTCGGCCTCACCGGGGCAGCCCGCTGACGGGACCGACGCGGGGTGTGCCCGGCGGGCGACAAGGACGACCGGCTTGCGGAGCAGCCGGATGCCCCGCAAGCCGTCACGTCCACCGCCCCGTGCCGGAACGACCCCCTGCGGCCAGGCCTCCGGCCGCCGCTCAGGCATGACCGGGGTCCATCGCGCGGAGCCCGCCGCCGGTGCCGCCGGTGCCGTCGGGGCCACTGCGCCACGAGGGCCCGGGCGGCGGGGGCCGGCGGGGCGAAGCGGTCCGACGTGCGGCGGCCGGAGTGTCATGGCCGGGCCGGCCGGATGCCGCCACCGCCTCTGACCGCTCCGGGACGGTCAGGAGGTGAAGGCCCTCTCCAGCCGGGGAATCAGGTCCCTGAGATCCTGCTCCCAGCAGCCGGCGGTGTGGCCGCCGGTGCACCGGGTGCCCCAGCCTGCGCCGTCGCCGTAGTTGACGTAGTAGTAGGGCATGCCCAGAGCGTCCATGCGGGCCTTGACGTTCTTGGCCGCGCCCGAGACCCAGAACTCCATGTCGAGGGGCGATCCGCCGCCGTCGCCCGTGTAGATGGAGACCCCCACCCCGGCGAGCCTGTCCATGTGCTGGGACGGGTCGACCTCGTTCCACCGCCAGTCGACGTTGAAGACCGGGTAGGGCGAGCCGAACAGGGCGTCGCTGTCCACGCCGGGCTTGTACGGGGACTCGTTGGGGTCGCAGTAGCCGGATGCCGAAGCGCACATCGCGCCCAGGGCGTCGGTGACGGAGGCGACGACGGCCATCCGCAGGTCCATGGAGTTGGCCGACAGGTCGATGTCGCCCGAGAGGGACGCCGTCTGGCTGAACAGGTCGGGACGGACCTGGGCGTAGTGGAAGGCCCCGAAGCCGCCCATGGAGACGCCGGCGATGGCCCTGGCCTTCTTCGCCGCGATCGTCCGCAGGTTCGCGTCGATGAACGGAATCACCTGCTTGAGGTGGAAGTTCTCCCAGTTCTGGGCACCGAGCACCGTCTTCTGGTTGAGCCAGTTCGCGTACCAGCTCCGCGCTCCGCCGTCCGGGATGACGGTGATCATCTCGTTCGACATGGTCAACGCCGGATAGTTCTGCTGGATCGGGTCGTCGGGGGAACCGTGCAGGAAGTACATCACCGGGTAGCGCCTGGCCGGGTCGTCGTAGTACCCGCTCGGCAGGATGATCTTGATGTGCTGCTCCCCCGCGACCTCGGGCGTGGTCACGGTGAGGTAGAAGTCGGTGGCACTTCCGGTCGCCGCTCCGACCTGGGTCAGGCCGAACCCGTTCGCCATCGGCGGCGGCGCGGTGCCGCCTTCGGCTGCTTGTACCGGTCCCGCCGGCGCGACCAGGGCCACGGCGGCGAGCATCCACGCCACGGCCGCTCTCCGCCAGTTCGCTCTCCTTGTCACAGTTCTCCCCCTCGTGAGGTTGTCGGCATTCTCAGTCCAGCACCTTGATCTGCAACTGCGGTGAGGCCGCGATCTGGTCCTCGGTGAACCGCTCGGTCACCCACTTTCCGGCCGAGAACAGCTTGGTCTGATCGGAATGGTGCGGCGAATCCGGGTTGGCCGACTGGGAGTAGGCCAGGACGGACAGCGCTTCCGGCGGCCCGTCGGCGGTGAACCGCACCTGCTGGATGAAGCTGGACCCGAAGACGATGTCCAGCCTTCCGTCGACCTGGCCGGGTGTGATCACGTTCAGTACGCCCAGTTGATGGACCGAGCCGTGGATCGGGAGCTGCTGACCGCCGCGGGTGACCTTCTGGATGTCCGACAGCGGAGCGTTCAGCGGAATGCCTGCCTTGCGCAGCGCGAGAACGGCCCGGCCGAACGCGTCACGGACGGCGGAGCTCCCGGAGTCCAGTGAATTCGGCGTGTGCACGGGGTCGTTGGCGTCGAAGGGGACCCGCCACGGCAGTTTCTCGATTCCCTGTCCGTTGAGCAGGAGGGACCAGTAGTTCGCGAAGAGCCAGGATCCCCGGCTGTCCGTCGAGTAGTCGTGACTCTTCCAAGCCGCGAGGACCGGACATGCCTCGCTGACGTTGACCAGCGTGCCGTCGACCAGGATCAGCCCGAAGGGGACGCTCTCGCACATCGACACCGTGGCGTTGAGGGCCAGGTCGGCGGCCCTGCTGTTGTCGGCGAACAGCAACTGTCCCATGGTCGCCGGTGTGAAACCCTTGCCCGGCAGTCCGTCGGTGCCGTTGATCCGGTGCTGCGCGGTCAGGATCAGCTCCTGGGTGCGCAGCGACCGGGGAGCCGCCCTGTCGCCCATCACCCGCGGATACGTGAGCGGTTGTCCCGGGTTGGCCAGCCAGGGGCTGTCGTTGGCGTTGCCGACGAAGTCGGACCGGATCAGACGTGGCTGCTTGTGCGGGTCCAGCAGCCCTGGTGCGGCCGCGTTCGGGTCGTCGGGCCAGTCGCATGCGCTGCGCTTGCCGTCGAGGATGGAGATCGGCGGTACGTTCGGCAGCCGTAGCGGCTGGTTGAACAGCAGTTGACCGGTCAGGGTGAGGCACGACTGCGCGTGCTCGTCGGTGATGTTCGGGGCTGCCTGGATGTCCGCGTACAGGGCCCTGCCCGTGCGGTCGGAGGCGACGGTGTTGAAGAACGGGATGCCCTGCGTGGTCTCCAGGATGTTCACCACGTCGTCGACGTCCTTGGCCCTGTCGAGCCGGAACCAGGCGTTCATCGCCCGCAGGTTGTCCATGTTCGCGTCGCGTACCGCGTGGGCGCTGACCGCCCAGGGCAGGGCGTTGCCCTGGAGCGATGTGGTGATCGGGCCGTAGCGGGTGGACCACAGGGTTCTGGTGACCTTCCCCAGGGAGCCGTCCGGCTTCAGCACCTCGACCCCGACCTGCTGGGAGGTCATCTTCTCCCAGGCACCGTCGACGAGGTACATGGTGGGGTTCAGCGGATCGACCTGTACGTCGAACAGCCCGAAAGGGGCCACCGTGGCGACGGTGTGGCTCCACGCCACGTTCTCGTTGTATCCGATGTTCACCGCGGGAAATCCCAGCAGGCTGGCTCCGGAGACGTTGATCTCGCCCGGGATGGTCAGCTGGCTCTGCCACATCCGGTTCTTGCCCTGCCACGGAAAGTGCGGGTTGGCCAGCATCATGCTCGTACCGCCTGACACCCCTTGCGAACCGACTGCCAACGCGTTGCTGCCCATGCTCTGCTGGCGGCTCACCGCCATCGCCTCGCGGATCCTCGCCGCGGTCCTCGCGGGTGAGGTCGCCGGCGGAGCGACGGCCGGCGTCCCCGGCGGCGCGGCGTTCACCAGGCCGTCCAGCAGCGCGTCGACGCTTCCCATGCTGATCTCGGCATGCGCGTGCCGGTAGACATCGAGCTCCGTGATCGGACGCACCCAGGCCGCACCGCGGCAGGACGGGTCGGAGAGGTTGTTCACGCCCGTCTCGGCCAAGTACCGGTTGTATCCCTGCACGTAGCCGCGAATGGCCTCCTTGACCTGCGGCTCCGGCCCGTCGGGGGCGGGCCGGGCGAGCAGCCGCTCCACCAACCCGTTGTCCTTGATCCGCTGGAAGCACAGGTCACTGTTGAGGTTGGTGGTGATGTTCTGGTTCTGGCCGGGACTCGCCTTGCCTTCGGGCCCCAGATGGCGGGACCTCTGGGCGTTGACCATGAGGTAGGTGTCGGCCAGGGTGCAGATGTTGTCCTTGGCCGCCGCGTAACCGTAGCCGGTTCCCAACCCCTCCCAGTCCGAGGCGATGATGTGCGGGATGCCGTACTCGGTGTAGCGGATCGTCGGCCTGTCCGGCCCCGGCCCCTGTGCGTCGGCAGGTGCCCCGGCCGCCACCATCGTGCTCATCACCGCCACCGCGGCCATGACCGCCATCGGCAGCCTCGCTCTGCTTCTCCTCCGCGCCATCGAGCCGTCCTTCCCCTGTGGTGGAGGCCTTCGTCCGAACGGGGCCACGCTAAGGAGGACCGATGAAATCTCGATGATGTCACCGCGCTCCGGACCGAAATCGCCGCCCGGAGTCCGCCCGGGGCTATGACGATGCGCGGCCGCTCATCGATGACAGGGCGGAACCCGGGCACGAGCCGGGGCATCGCATCGGCATCGGCGTCGGCGTCGGCGTCGATGAGCGAACCCTCCGGGCCGCACTCGAACAGCCGAGCGGCTTGGCGCCGGGACGTGTGTGATCAGAGGGGCTGGAGCCGAGTGCGCAGGAGACAGAACTCGTTGCCCTCCGGGTCGGCCAGGACGTGCCAGCTCTCGGTGCCGGTCTGGCCGACGTCGGCGGGCCTGGCGCCGAGAGCGAGCAGCCGCTCCAGCTCGGCGTCCTGGTCACGGTCGGTGGCGTTGACATCGATGTGCAGGGGGAGTTTCCCGGTCCGCGGGTCGCTGCTGGGACTGAGGACGAGGGTGGGCCGCGGGCCGGCGTCGGGCGGCCCGATGGCGATGCTTCCGTCGTCCTCCCGGCCGAGTTCGACGTAGCCGAGGACCTCGCTCCAGAATGCGGCGAGCCGGTCGGGGTCGGCGCAGTCGAGTACCAGCTCACTGATGCGGCATGCCATGCCCGCGAGTCTACGTGGACGGTCCGAGGGCCGATCGCAGGCCGCTGGAAAGGCGATCGACGACGCGGAGACCATCCAGCCGACCGGGTGGGCGTCCTCTGGGAGGGAGGCCGTGGCCACGGGTCCTCCGCGGCTGCGAGCGCCGCCCGTACCGGCGGCTCACCGTCCTCCCCCTCCCCCTCGCCCGGCTCACTGCCCACGGCCTGGGACGGCACATGGGAGGGGACCGGTCACCAGCCGCCCCACGGATCCCTCCGCGTCCTTCGCCTGCCCTCGCGACAACATCTACGTCGTCACCATGACACGACCGGACCGGCCGACCCTCGGACCGGAGGGCGCCCAGTCGGCGGGCGCGCCTTCGTCCCTGAGCCGTCGTCGCCAGGGAGTGTCTTCACCATGGCGTCACCGGCCAGACGGGATTTCCGAAGACACCTGGCGACAGGCGTGGGTCAGTCGAGCTGTGCGTCGGTGCCCGTCGCCCCGGTGGGCGGGGCGGAAGGTGACGCGGGCTGCTCAGGAGCGCAGGTCACCTTGTCGCGGGGGGTGTAGTGGGTGTTGTACTTCTCCCGCTTCACCTCTCGGCCGTTCTGGACGAAGACCCGGTCGACGCCGACGTCGAACCCTTCGAGGGGGGTCTGGACCTCGCAGGTGGGACCGTTGCCGGTGCGGGCGCCCGGCTGGGTGATACGGGTGCGTGGGCCCTTGGTCGCACGAACCTCGTCGTACTTCTTCGTTCCGAGGAGAGTGATGGTCACCGATGTGTCGGTGGATTGCGCCCGGACGTAGATCGCGTGCCCGGAGTCGTTGAGCCAGCGCAGATCGAGGGTGCCCCAGGCGACGGTGGCCTCCCGGCCTTCCGGGTAGCGCTCGATGTAGAAGGAGTGCGCACCGTGCTCGCGGGGCTTGAGGCCCGCGAAGAACATGGCGTTGTACATGGTGGTGGCGACGGCGGAGACCCCGCCCCCGGGCGACTTCACATACCGTCCGTCATTGATCATGATGCCGTCGACGAACCCGTTCTCCTTGGTGCGCCGGCCGACCGTGCGATTGAAGCTCCACTCCTGGCCGGGGAGCACGACCGATCCGTCGATGAGGTCGACGGCGCGGGCGATGTTGGTGCTGCGGTAGGGGGCGGCAGGGAAATCGACGGTGAAGGAGGAGACCTTCTCCTTGATGCCCAGCTGTCGGGCCGAATCGCCGGTGAGCCGGGGGCGCACGGGCCGTGCCTCGACGCGGCCGGTGCGCTCGGCGCCCGTGCGGGTCAGCAGGGGGAGGACGGCGTCGCCGAGAGCCTTCGCGGTGAGCTGCCGGCCCGCCTTGGCCTCCTTGGCGACCACCACCCGCTCAGCGGCGTCGAGGTCGAGCACCGCGTCCTCGGGGCCGCGCGCCGCTCCGCGCACCTGGGCGGCGAGGGCGGGGTCCGCGAGCAGGGCCTTGGAGTCCAGGGAAGGCACGAGCCGGCCGTGGCGGTCGGGCCGCATCGTCAGGTGTCGGCCCAGTGCGGAAGCGGCGACGGATACGCGGTCCTCGTCCAGGTTCAGTGTGACGGGGCCCGAGACGGCGGGCCGGGCGAACTCGTCCATCGCCCGATCCACCTCGCCCTGGCCGATACGTGGCGGAGTCTTCTTGACCGGCATGACGACGGGGCCGACGACCGGCGCGCGGGCGTATGCCTCACGTACGGCGTCCAGGGACCGGTCGGCGATCAGTGAGACGCCTGTGACGGGTGCGACGGCCTTGGCCCGGCCGGCCTCGAAGGTGATGCCTCCCTCGCGGACCTTCCGTGCCGTGGACGCGCCGATCTCGGCGAGCGCGCTCCGCGCCTTCTCCTCGTCCACGCGGAGCACCGGCTCGACGTTCTCGCTCCTGTCGGAGAAGAGCCCGCTGATCGCCGTGAGGGGGCCATGGGGGCCGCCGGCGGCGCGGTCCACGGTGGCGGAGGCGTCCAGGGAGAGCCCCAGGGCCGCGGGGTCCGCCTTTTCGAGACGGTCTCCGATCTTCAGGGTGACCGGGGCGGCGTAGGCCGCTCCGAGCTCACGCTTCAGTACCGTCTCGGCCTCGGCCCGGCTCATCCCGCCGATGTCCACGCCGCGCACCTGTGCGCCCTCGGCGATGTCGCCGGCCGTCAGCCCGGCGGCGTACAGAACGCCCAGCCCCAGTGCGACGGCTCCCCCCGCGACGGGCAGAACGAGTCGCCGGTTGTACGTCGTACGGCGTTCGCGTCCCATATATCTCCCTCGGCCCCCTACCTACCGGCCGAAGGCGCTACAGACCGCTTGAGCAGCCAGTACGTACTTTCGCCCGAAATGATCCACCACTATGGGGCCAAACCACGAATAATGTGATCGCTTTCACGGGAGACGAAGCCCCTGTCCGCTTCCACGACCGGGGGCAGGAGGCCGGCCGGTCACGGGGAGCGCGCCCCGGACGGCGCGACACCGGTCGGCCGGTGCGGGACCGGCGGGCCCCGCGCGAGACCGGCGCGGGGCCCGCACCGCTTCGGTCGCCGACGCCACCCGGGAAGGACATGGCGCCTCTCGCGAGGGACAGCGGCCCGGGGACGCACGATGCCCGGCCTCTCCGGATCGGTGAGGGCCGGGCATCGCTGTGCGCCATGAGCCGAGCATCGCTTGCGCCATGAGGAAAGGACCCGTCCGGCATCGCTCCCCGCGCGAGGCGGCGCGGTGGCCCGGCGGGGGCGCTTCAGGCGTCAGCCGCCCGGGGCGCGCGGGAGCCGATCCGGCGTGCCGTCAGGGACACCCGCCACGGGACCGGCGCGGTGAAGCCGGGGGCACCGGCGAACGCGGCGACGGGGCGGGGCGGCACGTCGGCGCCGAACGGGCGGGCCCACGGCACCGCACTGCGGGCACGGGCTCGGCCCGTGTCCTCGTCCCGGTGGCGGCGGCGCAGAACCGTTCCGCAGCCCGGTTCCGGGCTCGGTGCTGCCACCCGTCAGGTGCGGTACGCGTAGTACTTCGCGTTCGGGTACGACG
The DNA here is from genome assembly GCF_036322365.1 of Streptomyces sp. SP18CS02. Classification (NCBI taxonomy): domain Bacteria; kingdom Bacillati; phylum Actinomycetota; class Actinomycetes; order Kitasatosporales; family Streptomycetaceae; genus Streptomyces; species Streptomyces sp. SP18CS02. Next base: position 50,636 of record NZ_JAQYXC010000256.1, on the reverse strand, counting down.
CGAGGAGGCTCGACAGGGACTTCCGGTAGGTGTTGTTGGAGTGATAGGTGAGGTACGGCGTCCCCCGCCGGTCACGGTAGGAGACGATCATGGTGTGATCCTTCGAGCCGTCACGGTCGAAATCCACCTGGAGGACATCGCCGACGCCGAGTTCCCAGACGTTGGAGAGGTTGGCCGTCCGCTTGCTGGACAGGGCGAACCAGGACCATTCATTGACGCCCACCCAGGAGAGGGTGTTGCCGAGCTGCGGGTCGCTCCACCACTTGCGGTAGTCGTCCCAGGAGCCGGGGGCGTGCTTCCAGCCGCCGGCCTTGAGCGCCTGACTGACGAAGTTCGTGCAGTCGCCGCCCGCCCCCGCACCGTCGTACGACGGGTAGGCGGGGTTGTACTTGCTCCAGTACTTCTCCGCGTACGCCGCCATGGCCGTGTAGTCGTAGCCGTTGGCATTGTCGAGCGGCTTCGCCGCCGGCTGGCGCCCCGGACGGCTGGTCGCCGCCGCGGTCGCCACGGGCAACCCGTCGTCGGCGGTCGTCCTGGCCCGCGGCGTCCGGAGCGGCGCGTTGACCGGCGCGAGACCCGCGTCGGTCGCACGTATGCGGGTCATTTCCCACGCGCCGTCCGCCGCCCGGGCGAAGGCGATCTCGTGATGCGCCTGGAAGCCGGTGGTCCGGGCCTCGTCGCCCCGGACGTTCCCGTAGGTGAGGGTCGTGGTCTCCGTGACCCTGACCGTGGCCTTGCCGTCCGCCACCTTGGTGTCGTTCAGGGCCACCTCGGTGTCGGCCTTCGTGTACACCTCGCCAAGACCGTGGAGCCGCTTCTTCCGGTCACTCAGCCAGGACCATGCATCGCCTTCGGACCGCGCCACGGCAGAGGACAGGCGTACCCCTCGGTCCGGCAGCCGCGCGGAACGCCGCGTCGGCCCGCTCTCCAGCAGCGCCGCGGTCCGCTCGGTCAGCACAGCCTCCGCGGCCCGGCTGAAGGACTCGCCGGTGTCCCGGTCGACCGCGCCCGCAGCGGGCGGGGCGGCGGGCATGTACCACGAAGCGCCGGCCGTGGTGGGCAGCACGACGGTGGTCGCGGCAATCGCGAGCACTCCACCGACGGCGACCCTGAACGTGGATCTCTTCACGAAGACATTCCCCTTGTCACCCGGTCGACGCACGGACCGGGGACGGAATTTTCGCATGAACTCCCCCTGTGTGAAGGGAATGTGTGTCGCGATATCGATACAAGGCCGGTGGGCGGTCCTCGTCTGTCCGGATCTCTGCTGACGCCTCCGCAGCCGTATCCGGATCGGGCAGGGCAATGCAGGGCAGGGCACAGGAGCCTCGACCGTGGCGGACGGCCCGCAACGGCACCACGCTGAGCCCGCGGAGTCCGTGGAGTCCTGGAGTCTGTGGTGGGTCAGCCGGCGTGGAGGATCCGAAAGCGATCGAGGTGCTCCGGATCCCGGTCGACGACGTGGACCGACGTCCAAGCCCATTGCCAGAGGCTGATGTCCGGTGTACGGGAGAACCGGATCGGACCGCGGGTGCCCTCGACGGCCACGTGCGGCCAGGCTTCGGCGACGCGCGCCCGGTCCGCGCCGCGGGAACGCAGCACTTCGGCGAGGACCGCGATGGTGTCATAGCCCTCGAAGGCGACGAAGGAGGGTGCTTCGCCCAGCCGCTCGCGGAGGGCTGCCCCGACTCGTGCGCCGAGTGGGCCGAGACGCTCGGGCAGGTAGCGCAGGAACGGGATGCCGGCGCCGTCGCCGCCCAGCAGCGCCGCCCATTCGGCGAACTCCGGTTGCCCTGCCGGAGCACCGATCAGGATCTCCGGGAGACGTCGGTCGCGGCGCACGGACTTGACGATCGACACCGCCGGCTCCGGGTGGCCGGCCAGAAGAAGGAGGGCTGTCGCGCCGTGGTGGACGAGTTCGTCGCCCACAGCCGTCGGGGCGAGCGCGCTCATGTCGAGTTCGATGACGGTGCCGCCGCGTGGAGCCAGGTGGTCCCGCAGAATGCGGGCCCCGGAGGCCCAGTAGACACTCGGCTGGGCCGCCACGGCGATACGGCTGTGGCCCGCGTCGAGGAGGAAGTCCGCGTAGATCCGCCAGCCGTGGGACTGTGCCGGGGAGAGGCGCGCGACCCATCGCGTCGGCTGGTCGGTGAGCGCGTCGAGGACCGCTGACGAGCAGAGGAACGGCAGGCCGAGGGCGTCGGCCCTGAGGGCGGCGGCGCGAGCGACGACGCTGTGGTACTCCCCCGCCAGGGCGACCACACCCAGGCCCGCCAACTCGTCCACGGCAGCCTCGGCCCTCCGCGGATCAGCCGCGGTGTCCCGGACCACCAGTTCCAGGGTTCTTCCGGCGATCCCGCCGGCGTCGTTGACTTCGCGCACGGCCAGCTCGAGTCCGGCGAGCAAGTGCCGGCCCGCCTCGACCCAGCCAGGGCGAGTCAGCGGGACGAGAGCGCCGATCCTGACGGATGAGCCGTCAGCCGGCCGCTCATGGGCCGGTGTGGGGGGCGTGTTCATGGATGGCGTCTCCCGAGTGACGGTCCGGTTGCAGCGTGACCGGATCGCAGAAGTCAACGACAGTCGCGCCGAGAGTAGCGGAGCCGGGGAGGACCTGCGCCCGCACCCCGCCCTCCGTCCGTCAGCCGGCCCCCGTACCGCGGAAACTCCGCCCGGGACGTCGGGTGGTTCTGCTGATCGTCTCCGCATGAAACCGACCGACGATCACCAGCACACCTCCGGATCCGGCGCATGACCTTCGTCCGCTCGCGTATCGCTTCCTCAAGTCCTCCACCTCACGCCGGACTTCGCACTAAGTCGTCGGGCAGAGGGGGCACCGTGCCGGGGGAAGCCGAGGCTTTTGCGCAACCGTGTCCCCGGCCTGCCCAGGTCGTCCTCCGTGCCGCGCGGCCGCCCGGGAGGCCCGGCGCGGACAGGTCGACGAGACGCGCCGTGGCGAGGGGGCAGGGACCGGTGGCAGCCGTCAGGTCCTCGCCCGTACCGACAGCCGGAGCAGGTACACGGCCGCGGTCGAGACCAGGAGGGTCATGCACGCGATGAACACCAGCCCCGCACCCTCCAGACCGATCGGGCCCGAGAGCACCCCCACTCCGATCACCGGCACCGAGATGCCCGCGTAGGCCACCACGAACAACGTCGAGATCACCGCGGCCCGCCGGTCCTCCGGCGAGGCCGCGGACACCGAGGAGAGCGCCCCGCGGAACGCCAGTCCCTGCCCCGCCCCGCCGACGAGTGCGCTCAGCACGACCAGGGGCAGCAGGTCCCACCGCAGCGCCCCCGCGAGCAGCGCCAGTCCGAGGAAGAGCCCGGCGCAGCCCAGGGGCAGGGAGCGCCCGACCCCGACCCGGCCCACCGCCAGCTGGCCCGCGGTCGAGGCGAAGAAGGCCAGCGCGACGATCAGTCCGCTCACGAAGCGGTCGTCCACGTGCAGGGACTGGGACAGGAACGCCGGGCTGACCGACGTGAACACCCCGAACAACGCGAACCCCACGAACGAGGCGATCGCCGCAGGCCCGAACACCGCCCGCACCTGGGTGGGCAGGGCGGGCCGCCGGGGCCGTACGGTCTTCAGGGGCTGCCGTTCCCGCACGGTCTCCGGAAGCCGCCGCAGGACGACGGCCGAGCCGGCCACCAGCGCGATGTGCACACCGAACGGCAGGTACAACGGCCAGGGGGCGTACTGCGCGAGTGCCCCGGCGAGCAGGGGACCGCAGCCCAGCCCGCCCATGTTGGCGGCCGTCGCCACGAACGTGGCCCGGGAGTTCCCGCCGTTCGGGGCCAACTCCATCACGTACGCCGTGGCGGCACCGGTGACCAGACCGGCGGACAGCCCCGACAGCAGTCGGCCCGCGTACAGCCAGCCCAGCCCCGTCGCGGACAGGAAGCAGCCGGCGCCCGCCGCGGCGAATCCCAGACCCGACAGCAGCACCGGCCGCCTGCCGACGGCGTCCGAGGCATTGCCCACCAGCAACAGCACGCCGATGACTCCGAAGGCGTACACGGCGTAGACGACTGTCACCGTCAGCTCGGAGAACCCGAACTTCTCCTGATAAAGGCTGTAGAGGGGGGTCGGCAGTGTCGTGCCGGCCATGCACACGGCGAACACCGCGCCGGCGAGCACACACTGACGCCACCCTCGGCGATCACCGTCCATGGCGTCGACGGTATCCCCAGGCGCCTCCCCGCCGTCCCCGACGCGCCACCGGCGAGTACGGGGCTGATGAGTCGTCAGTGGCGCTTGGTGAGGACCACTCCGGTGATGCCGTCCCGGAACGGAGCGGTCCGGCGCGGGTGGGCTCACGGTCAACACTCATGGCGCTCGTCACTCGTTCGGCGTATATCGCACAGGAGGACGCGTGTCGACCACTCTGCGTGCGCAGTAAATCACCGTAGGCAATCGTCGCTGCATGGCCCCGCTCGCGAGGCCCGCAAAAGGAAAGGCCAACCCCCATGACGGTCAGTCCCCTCCAGGACAGGTCCCAGAGCATGTTCGACCTCTACGACACCGACGGCAACGGCAGGATCACGCTGGAGGACTTCCAGCAGCGGGCGGCGCGTATCGTCGACCAGTTCCCCCAGGCGGCTCCGCACAAGGCGCAAGCGGTGCGGCAGCAGTACGCCGAGCTGTGGCAGGAGTTGGCCGAAGCGGCCGACAGCGACGGGGACGGCCAGGTCACTCGGGAGGAGTTCGTGGCGGTCCTGGACGCGGCGACCACCGAGAACGTCGCCGCGTCGGTGGGGCACGACATGGCCGAGTTCAACCTCGCCGACGCCGACGACGACGGCTACATCGGCCAGCAGGAGATCGTTTCGCTCCTGAAGGCGTACGGAGTGTCCGCGCAGGGAGCCGAAGCGGTGCTCGCGATCGTGGACACGGACGGCGACGGGCGCATCTCCGGCCAGGAGTTCGCGGCCCTGCAGCGTGAGTGCTACGTCGCCACCGACCCGAACGCCCCGGGGTCCGAGGTGTTCTCGCGTCTCAGCAGCCTCTGACCTGTTGGGTCCTCGACCGCCCGTCGCCTGACGGCGGGCGGTCCGGCCTGTCGGCAGTTCCACGGGACCACCATCGCAAGGACGTTGACCACGACCGAGAGGGGAACGCCATCAGCCGCGACAAGATCGCCGTCATCGGTATCGGTTGCCGGTTTCCGGGCAGCGCGTCCAGCCACCGTGCGTTCTGGCAGAACCTGATCGACGGCCGGGACTGCATCACACCGACTCCGGCCGACCGGTACGACGTCACGACGCTCGGCACCCGGCACCCGGCCAAGCCCGGGCGGCTGGTCGGCGGGCGCGGTGGCTACATCGACGGGTTCGACGAGTTCGATCCGGTGTTCTTCGGCATCAGCCCGCGCGAGGCGGAGCACATGGATCCCCAGCAGCGCAAACTGCTGGAGGTCGCCTGGGAGGCTCTTGAGGACGGCGGGCAGAAGCCCGCGGAACTGGCCGGACACGACGTCGGCGTGTTCGTCGGCGCGTTCACTCTCGACTACAAGATCCTGCAGTTCGCCGACCTCGGCTTCGACACGCTCGCCGCGCACACCGCGACCGGCACCATGATGACGATGGTGTCGAACCGCATCTCACACTGCTTCGACTTCCGCGGCCCCAGCGTCTCGATCGACACCGCGTGCAGTTCGTCCCTGGTGGCGGTGGATCTGGCGTGCCAGAGTCTGCTCCGCGGTGAGAGCTGTCTCGCCCTCGCCGGAGGCACGCTGCTGCACATGGCCCCGCAGTACAGCATCGCCGAGACCAAGGGCGGCTTCCTGTCCCCCGACGGCCGGTCGTGCACCTTCGACGCCTCGGCCAACGGCTACGTCCGCGCCGAGGGCGTCGGCGTGGTCGCGCTCAAGCGCCTGGCGGACGCCGAACGCGACGGCGACCCGATCCACGCGGTGATCATCGGCAGCGGCGTCAACCAGGACGGTCGTACCAACGGCATCACCGTGCCCAACGCCGACGCCCAGGTGGCACTGATCGAGCGGGTCTGCGCGGAGGCCGGAATCAAGCCGGGCGACCTGCAGTACATCGAGGCGCACGGTACCTCGACACCGGTCGGCGACCCGGTCGAGGCCGCCGCGCTCGGCCGCGCCCTGTCGATCGGGCGAACGCGGGGTTCCCGGTGCTACATCGCATCGGTCAAAGCCAATATCGGTCATACCGAATCGGCCGCCGGGATCGCGGGAATGATCAAAGCCGTCCTGTCCCTCAAGCACCGCAGGATCCCGCCGCATATCAACCTGGAGCGGATCAACCCCGCCATCGACCTGGCGTCGATGCCCTACGAGATCCCGGTCCGGGCGGTCGACTGGCCCGCCCACGAAGGACCGGCGCGCGCCGGGGTGAACGCCTTCGGCTTCGGCGGCACCAACGCGCATGTGGTACTGGAGGAAGCGCCGAAGACTCCGGTGCGCGCGCTTGCCGCCCGGTCCGCCGGCAGCCCGGACACCGCCGATCCGTCCGCGCCGGCGGCGGAGCCGGGGTGGACCATCCTGCCGCTGACCGCCCGCGACCCGGCCGTCCTGCCCGGGCTGGCGGCGGGCATCCGACGGGAGCTGGCGGGCACCGGAGACGACGGCGCGCCCGTGTCACTGTCCGACCTGGGGTACACCCTGGCGCATCGCCGTCAGCACCTGGAGTCACGGCTGTCGGTCGTGTACTCCTCGCGCGGCTCGCTGGAGGAGGGCCTGGAGGCGTACGCGCGGGGCGAGGACCACCCACGCGTGCTCGTGGACCAGCGGCGTGACGCCGCGCGGCGGCGCCTGGTCTGGGTGTTCACCGGTATGGGGCCGCAGTGGTGGGCCATGGGGCGTGGCCTGTTCGAGAGCGAGCCGGTCTACCGGGAGGCGGTCGAGCGGTGCGACCACGAGATCGCCAAGCTCACCGGCTGGTCCCTGGTCCAGCAGCTCGCGGCCGACGAAGCCGACTCGAGGATGGACGAGACCTGGCTCGCGCAGCCGGCCAACTTCGCCGTGCAGGTCGGTCTGGCGGCACTGTGGCGCAGCTACGGTGTACGGCCCGACGCCGTCGTCGGACACAGCACCGGTGAGGTCGCGGCGTTCTACGAGGCCGGTGTCTACAGCCTTGAGGACGCGGTCGCCGTCGTCGTCCACCGCAGCCGTCTCCAGCAGCGGCTGACGGGCACCGGGACCATGCTCGCGGTGAACCTGACCGCCGCGGAGGCGGCACGGCGTGTGCGGCCGTACGGTGATCGGGTGTCGCTGGCCGCGTCGAACAGCCCCGGATCCGTCACGCTGTCGGGCGACCGGGACGCTCTTGAGGAGCTTGCCGCCGAGCTCCACGACGGGCAGGTCTTCGCCAGGTTCCTCTCCGTCCGCGTGCCCTACCACAGCGGGCGGATGGACCCGATCAAGGAAGAGCTGCTGTCCTCGCTGGCGGACCTGAAGCCCCGTGCGGCGCAGGTTCCGGTCTATCTCACCGGCAGGGAGGGCACCGCGCGCGGCACCGAACTGGACGCCGGCTACTGGTGGGAGAACGTTCGCGGCAGCGTGCGCTTCCGCGCGGCGGTCGACCGGCTGGCCGACGACGGTTTCGGCGTGTTCCTGGAGATCGGTCCGCACCCCGTGCTCGGTCAGGCGATGCAGGAGTGCCTTGCCGCACGGGGCGTCGAAGGCCGGACCCTGCCGTCGATCCGCAGGCTGAGGGACGAGCCCGAACAGTTCATGCGGTCGTTGGCCTCGTTGCACAACATGGGCGTAGACGTCGCGTGGGACGTGCTGCAGCCCGCCGGCCGTCCGGTGACGTTGCCGCCCTATCCCTGGAAGCGGGACCGCTACTGGACGGAGCCCGAGCCGGTACGGCAGATCCGGCTCGGCCGGCACGACCACCCGCTGCTGGGCCGCCGCATGGCGCACGCCGAACCCGCGTGGGAGACGAAGCTCGACCTGGAGACGTCGCCGTACCTGAGCGATCACCGCGTCCAGGGCAGTGTGGTCTTCCCCGCGGCCGGATATGTGGAGATGGCCGTACAGGCGGTACGGGCGATGACCGGCGGCACGCAAGCGGTCCTGGGGGACATCAGACTGCGCAAGGCTCTGTTCCTGTCCGGCGACGAGGCCGCGAAGGTGCAGCTGTCCGTGTCCGCGGAGAGCGCCGCGTTCACCATCGCGAGCGTGACGGGCGACGGCCGGGAACCGGCCGTGCACGCGAGCGGGTTGGTACGGGCCGGACAGCGCCGTCGTACCGTCGGGCCGCTCGACGCCGAAGCGGTCCGGGCGCGCAGCACACACCGGCTCGACGGTGCCGAGTGCTATGCGGCGCTGGCCGCCCTGGGGTACGACTACGGGCCGGCCTTCCAGGGGATCGGCGAGGTGTGGATCGGACCGGACGAGGCGCTGGCCCGCATCCGTCCGCCGGAGCCGCTCGGTGCGGATGCCGCCCGGCACCATATGCATCCCGCGCTGCTCGACGCCTGCTTCCAGACGCTGCTCGCACCGAGGCTGCGGGCCGGAGGGACGGGCGGACGCGGCACCGGCGTCCTGCTCCCACTGTCCATCGACGAGGTACGCGTCGATCCGGTGGGCGACCAGCCGCTGTGGGCGCACGCGACCGTGTCGCGCCGCGGTGCCGAGGAGATCGTCGGCGACATCTCCCTGTACTCCGACAGCGGCGTGCCGCTCGGCCGGATCAGCGGATTCCGCGCGGCGGACGTCGAGGAGGCGGCTACCACGGTCGGCCTCGGGACGGTGGACAGCTGGCTGACCGAGCTGACGTGGGTCGACCGGCCCCTCGATGCGGACGCCGCCGGGCTCGAAGCCGGCGCGGCACACGACTGGCTGGTGTTCGCCGACGCGGGGGGTCTGGCCGACGAGTTCGCGGCCGCGGTGACCGCGGCCGGCGGGCGCTGTCATCTGGTCCGCCCGGGCGACGGCTACCGCTCGGCGAGAGAGGACCACCCCTGGACGATCGCGCCGGACTCCACCGAGGACCTGGCCCGCCTGTTCACCGAGCTGCGCCAAGACCACGGCGTCCGGCCCGACGGCATCGTGCACCTGTGGAATCTCGACGCGCCGTCGATCGACGAGGTCGATCCCCTCACGCTCGACCAGCACACCGGCACCGGCGCCTACTCCCTGATCGCGCTCGCCCGGACCCTGCCGCGGGAACAGCCCGGCGCCCGGCTGCACATCGTCACGCGCGGTGCGCAGGCGGTGGCCGCCGACGACATCGTGGAGCCGCTGGGCGCGACGGCCTGGGGCGTCGGCCGTGTGCTGCGCCACCAGGAGCTGACCACGCACCGGGGCAAGCTCATCGACCTCGCCCCGACCCGGCCGGGCGATGTCGCGGCCCGCCGGTCGGAGGCCGAGGCGCTGTTGCGCGAGCTGTCGGTCGACGACGAGGACGAGATCGCCCTGCGCGCGGGCCGCCGCCGCACCAGCCGGCTGATGCCGGCCACCGGTCTCACCCGACCGCTGCCGTTGCGGCTGCGCGCCGACGGCAGCTACCTGGTGACCGGGGCGTTCGGCGCGCTGGGCCGGCTGCTGTGCCGCACCCTCGTCCGGCGGGGCGCGCGCCGTTTGATCCTGGTGAGCCGTACCGCCCTGCCCGAGCGTGGCCGGTGGCACGAGGTCGCCCCCGAGTCCACGGCCGGCCGCAACGTACGTTTCGTCAGGGAACTGGAGGAGCTGGGAGCCCACCCCGTCGTGGCACCGCTGGACATCACCGACGAGGCGGCCCTGGCCGCGTGGCTGGCCGACCACCGGGCAGCCGGGGCACCGCCGGTCCGCGGCGTGTTCCACCTCGCCGGACAGGTTCGGGACAAGCTGGTGCCGGAGATGGACCGAGGGACCTTCGACTCCGTGTACGGGCCCAAGGTGATCGGCGGCAGTGTCCTGCACCGCCTGCTGCGCGACGAACCGCTCGACCATTTTGTGCTGTTCGCCTCGGTCGCCTCACTGCTGACCACCGCCGGCCAGACCAACTACGCGGCCGGGAACGCGTTCCTGGACGCGCTGGCGCATCACCGCCGGGCCCACGCGCTCCCGGCGCTGAGCATCGACTGGGGGCCATGGGCGACCGGCATGATCGAGGAACTCGGGCTGGTCGAGCACTATCGGACGAGCCGCGGTATGCACTCGCTGTCTCCGGACACCGGTATGGCCGTGCTCGAACGGGTCATCGGGCTGGACCGCGCCCAGTTACTGGTCGCCACTGTCGTCGACTGGCCGCTCTTCGTCGCCTGGTACCCCTCCCCGCCACCGCTCGTCACGGAACTGGCCGCCGAGGGCGGCGCCCGGGACGCCGATGAGCACCGGAGTCCCGTCGACGCCTTCCGCGAAGCCGACGACGGGGAGCGTCGAAGGCTGCTGACCGAGCGGTTCACCGCGCTGGTGGCCGGTGTGCTGCGGGTGAACGCACAGGACGTCGGGTTGGCGGACGTCCTGGGTGCGCGGGGGCTGGACTCGCTGCTCGCGATGGAGCTGCGCGCCCGTGTCCACGCCGAGCTGGGGATCGCCCTGCCGGTGGTGTCATTGCTGAGCAACGCGCCGGTCGCCGAACTGGTCGAACAGCTGCACTCCGGCCTGGCCGGGCTGCTCGCCGGGGATCCGGACGGGAGCGGCAGCACGGCGATCGAGCTGTACGACGACGAGCAGCGGTATCCCCTGACCCAGAACCAGAAGGCCCTGTGGTTCCTGAAGCAGCTCAACCCGGACGGCTACGCCTACAACATCGGTGGCGCGGTGGAGGTGCGCGTCGACCTCGATCCCGAGCTGATGCGCACCGCGTTCGCCACCGTCATCGACCGGCACCCGAGCCTGCGCGCCAACTTCGTCATGGACGACGGCCGGCCGGTGCAGCTGATCTCCGCGGAGGTCACGCCGGACTTCGGCGTGTTCGACGTGCAGGACCGGGAGTGGGACGACATCCGGCAGATGATCATCGACGAGTACCGCAGACCGTACGACCTCGAACGTGACGCGCTGGTCCGCTTCCGCCTGTTCAAACGGGGTCCGCGGCATTGGGTGATCATGAAGGCGGTCCACCATGTCGTCTCCGACGCCGTCTCGACGTTCACCTTCATCGAGGAACTCCTCGCGATCTACGAGGGTCTGCGTCAGGGCCGGCCCGTCCGGCTGCCGCCGGTGCCCGCGCGGTACCTCGACTTCCTCAACCGGCAGAACCAGTTCCTCTCGGGCGGCGACGCGCGAAGGATGCTCGACTACTGGCGGAGCCACCTGCCCGACGAGGTACCGGTTCTCGCCCTGTCCACCGACAGGCCCCGCCCCGCCGTCCAGACCCACAACGGCGCGTCGGAGTTCTTCGCGCTCGACGAGGAGCTCAGCACGCGCGTGCACGCCTTGGCACGCGAGCACAACGTCACCGTGTACATGGTGCTGCTGAGCGCCTACTATCTGCTGCTGCACCGCTACAGCGGACAGGACGACATCATCGTCGGCAGCCCCGTCACCGGCCGCACCCACGAGGACTTCTCCTCCGTCTACGGTTACTTCGTCAACCCGCTGCCGCTCTACGTGAACCTGGCCGGTGAGCCGTCGACCGCCGAGCTCCTGTCACGGGTACGCGACACCGTGCTCGGCGGCCTGGACAACCAGGAGTACCCGTTCGTCCTGCTGGTCGACAAGCTCGGCCTGCGGCACGACCCCAGCCGGTCCGCGGTCTTCCAGGCGATGTTCATCCTGCTCACCCACAAGGTCGCCACCGAGCAGTACGGCTACCGACTGGAGTACATCGAACTGCCAGAGGAGGAAGGACAGTTCGACATCACCCTGTCGGCGTACGAGGACGAGGCCGAGGGCCGGTTCCACTGCGTCTTCAAGTACAACACCGACCTCTTCGAGCAGAACACGATGCGACGGCTGGCCTCGCACTACGTCAACCTTCTCGACGGGCTGACCCGGGCGCCCGCCGACCGACCCGCCACCCGGACGGCCATGCTCGGCGCCAAGGAGCGCGCACGCATCCTCCACGAGTGGAGCGGGGCCGGCAACCGGACCGATCACGACATCCCCGTGCACGAACTGTTCCGCCGGGCCGCCCTCGCGCACCCCGGGGCGATTGCCGTATCGGCCCCGTCGGAGCCGGGCGCCACGCGTCGTCTCACGTACGCCGAGGTCGAGCACCGCTCCCGCGTCCTGGCCCACCGGCTGCGCGCCCGGGGGGTGGGTGAGGGCACGGTGGTGGCGTTGTGCCTGGACAAGACGCCGGAGCTGGTCGTCAGCCTGCTGGCGGTGCTCCGGGCCGGTGGCGCGTACCTGCCGCTGGACCCCTCGTACCCGGCGGACCGCCTGGCCTACATGGTCCACCACGCCGACGCGTCCCTGGTCGTCGTCGAGGACGAGGACGGGCGTACACGGATGAGCTCCGCGGCCGCCGGGGTACTGACCCTGGAGGAGCTGCGCCGGTCCGGTCCCCCCGTCGAGGCGCCGCTCGACGTCACCATCGACCCGGACGCCCTGGCCTATGTCATCTACACCTCCGGCTCCACCGGCCTTCCCAAGGCCGGGCGGGTCAGCCACCGCAACCTCGCCTCGGCGTACGGCGGGTGGCGGGAGAAGTACCGGCTCGACCACGACGTACGCGTCCACCTCCAGCTCGCCGGCCCCGCGTTCGACGTCTTCACCGGCGACCTCGTGCGTGCGCTGTGCTCCGGCGGCACGCTGGTGCTGGCCGGCCGCGAGCTGTTGTTCAACACGGCCCGCCTGTACGAGACGATGCTGGCCGAGCGGGTCGACTGCGGCGAGTTCGTGCCGGCGGTCGTGCGCGCCTTGATGAACCACTGCGCGCACGAGGGCGTGCGCCTGGACTTCATGCGGCTCCTGATCGTCGGTTCCGACGCCTGGAAGGTCGAGGAGTACCAGCGACTGCACGGTCTCTGCGGCCCGCGCACCCGCCTGGTCAACTCCTACGGGGTCACCGAGGCGACCATCGACAGCACCTGCTTCGAAGGGCCGGCCGACGCTCTGGAGCCGAGCCGGATGGTGCCGATCGGGCGGCCCTTCCCCAACAGCGAGGTCTACATCCTGGACGGGTACGGCGAACCGGTGCCGCCGGGTGTGCCCGGCGAACTGTGGATCGGCGGCGACGGTGTCACCCTCGGCTACGCGGGTGACACCGAGCAGACCGCCCAGCGCTTCGCCGCCCTGGCGCTGGCCGGGGAGGCCGACGCCCGGCCGGTACGGGCCTACCGCACCGGTGACCTCGCGATCTGGGACGCTGAGGGCTGTGTGCACCTGCTCGGGCGCGTCGACTCGCAGGTCAAGCTCCGGGGCCACCGCATCGAGCTCGGCGAGGTCGAATCGCGGTTGGCACTCTGCCCCGAAGTGGCGCAATCGGTGGTGACCGTACGGCATGACACCCAGGGTGAACCCTTCCTGTGCGCCTACTGCGTACCGGTGGGCGGCGTGGAGCTGGACCCGCGCCGACTGCGCCGTCACCTCGCCGGCTCCCTGCCGACCTTCATGATCCCGTCGCACTTCGTCGCCCTGCCCGCCCTGCCCCTGTCCTCGAACGGCAAGGTCGACCCGGCCGCTCTGCCCGCACCACGCTTCCACGGCGCCGAACGGCCTCACGAGCCGCCGGTGACGGGCTACGAGGTGCGCGTCGCCGAGCAGTGGCAAGCCGTACTCGGCCTGGAACGGATCGGTCTGCGCGACGACTTCTTCGAGGCCGGCGGCAGCTCGATCAAGCTGATCGAACTGGTCCACCGCTTGCAGCACGAGTTCGGTGTCCCCATCCCCGTCAGCCATCTCTTCAAGATCACCACACTCCAGGGCATGGCCGGGACGGTGGAGCGGATCGCCACCGGCCGCACCACCGACACACAGCCCTACCTGCGGTTCAACGAAGGCGGCGGGTCACAGCTCTTCTGTCTCCCGCCGGCCGGCGGCCATGGTCTGGTCTACCGCGGTTTCGCCGCGCACCTGCCGGAGTACCGGATCACCGCGTTCGACTACCTGCCGGGCGACGACAAGACACAGCGCTACGCCGATCTTGTCGAGTCGCTCCAGGCGGAAGGCCCCGTCACCCTGCTCGGCTACTCGCTCGGCGGCAACCTCGCCTTCGAGGTGGCCGGGGAACTGGAGCGGCGCGGGCGTGAGGTGGCGCACGTCGTCATCGTGGACTCGTACCGCATCCGCGAGTCGTTCCGCCTCTCGGACGAACACCTCAAAGCCTTCGAACACGAGCTGGGCGAGCACCTGCGCAAACACACCGGGTCGGAGACGGTCGCGAAGGACACGCTGGAACAGGCCAGGGAGTACATCGACTTCTGCGGCCGCACCCCGAACACCGGGACGGTCACGGCCCCGGTCAGTGTGATCTCCGACGAGCGGAAGGCGGAGTTCTACGCCGTCGGTCAGGACGGTGCCTGGCACGGCGGTTCCACCACGCGCACGGCGGTGTTCCGGGGCTCGGGGGTCCACGCCGACATGCTCGACCCGGGCCATCTGGAGCGCAACACGAGCGTGGTGCAGGCCATTCTGACGGGAGCTGCGACGAATGACTCGTGACAACGGGGGTTCCGCCGCCGGACGAAGCTCCCGCGGAAGGGAAGGGCCCGACCCGCAGACGCAGGCGCCGCGGGAGCCCTTGGCCTTCCCCTTCGCACCGGGTCCAGGCCTTGAGCCCCATCCCGTGTACGCGCACTTGCGCGAGCAGCCGCTCGCCCGTGTCCGGCCGGCCTACGGTCAGGAAGCCTGGCTGGCGACCCGGTACGCCGACGTGAGGCAGGTACTGTCGGACCCGCGCTTCAGCCTCGCCGCAGCAGTGGGCCGGGACAAGCCGCGCACGGGGGCGGAGGCCTGGGACCAAGTGGGCCTGATGTCCCTTGACCCACCCGGACACACTCGACTGCGCGGCCTGATGACCAAGGAGTTCAGCGCCCGCCGGATCGACCGGCTGGCGGATCGTGCCCGTCACCTCGCGGACCAGCTCCTCGACCGCGTCGTGGAGTCCGGGCCCCGGGGGGACCTGGTCGGACTGTTGGCCATCCCCCTGCCGTTGACACTCAACTGCGAACTGTTCGGGGTCCCGAGCGACCACAGCCGCTTCCGCACCTGGCTGGAAGACACCCTGTTCGGCTCCACGGTGGACGAACTCACCGAGCAGCCGGCGACAATCACCACCCATGTGTCCGAACTGCTGGCCCTTCGACGGGGAGAGCCGGGCGACGACCTGATCACCTCTCTACTGCGGGCCGGTGAGCGGGGCGAGGTCACCGAGGACGAGCTGCTCGCCCTCGTGGTCGATCTCGTCGTCGCCGGCTTCGTGACCGTCGCCGGCCAGATCACAGCATCCCTCTACCATCTGCTGACCCGCCCCAGACTCCTCGTGCGGCTCTCCGAGCAACCGGAGACCATCCCCGCCGCCGTGGAGGAACTGCTGCGGTACGTGGAACTCCTCGACTTCACCGCCCCTCGCTACGCCAACGAGGACGTCGAGCTGGGCGGGGCACTCGTCCGCGCCGGTGAACCCGTGCTCACGGCACCGGCGGCCGCCAACCGGGACCCCGCGGTCTTCCCTCATGCCGATCACCTCGTTCTGGACCGTAGTGGCCCCCCACATCTCGGCTTCGGGCACGGTGCGCACTTCTGCCTCGGAGCCCATCTGGCCCGGCTGGAACTGCGGGTGGCCATCGAAACGGCGCTGCGACGCCTGCCCGGCCTGCGGCTCGCCGTCCCCGAGGACGCCCTGCGCTGGAGGACTGGGGGCATCGCGAACAGCCTTCATGAGCTGCCCGTCGCCTTCGATGTGACCCGTTCGCGCGCCATCAGGGAGGCGGACCGCACCGATGGCGCATGACACCGATCCGGAGTGGAGCCGTCGCGACCGCCCTCCCGGCGGCAAGCCCCGCGTGCTCATCATCGGTGCGGGGGTGGGCGGGCTGTCGACCGGGTGCTACGCGCAGATGAGCGGGATGCAGACCCGAATCCTCGAGAAGCACGTACTGCCCGGAGGCTGCTGCACAGCCTGGGCGCGTGACGGCTATGTCTTCGACTACTGCATCGAGTGGCTGACCGGCACGGGGTCCAACAACGACGCCGCGAGGATCTGGCGTGAGCTCGGGGCGTTCGACGGCAAGACGATGACGAACTTCGAGATGTTCAACACGGTGGTCGGTGAGGACGGCCGTTCGGTGACGTTCTTCAACGACCCCGAACGGCTGGAGCGGCATCTGCTGGACATCTCCCCCGCCGATGCACGGCTGATCCGGGCCTTCTGCCGGGATCTGAGACGGTTCACCGAGATCAACCTCTACCCGTTCCTGACAGCGCCGCCGCTGCGGACCGCTCGGGAGCGACTCCGCCTGCTCCGCACGATCCTTCCTGCCTTCCGGCTGCTCTGGCGTACCGTCGCCACCTCGATGGAGTCCTTCTGCGGAAAGTTCCAGGACCCGCTGCTGCGCCGGGCGTTCCCCTACATCTTCTTCCAGGACCACGAGGTCTTCCCGCTGCTGCCGTACCTGTTCAACCTGGCCAGCGCTCACCACGGCAACGCCGGCTTCCCCCAGGGCGGGTCGCTGGGCCTGTCACGCTCCATCGAGGAGCGGTACACCTCGCTGGGCGGCCGGATCGACTACCGTGCCCGGGCCGACCGGATCCTCATCGAGGCCGATCGGGCCATCGGTGTCGAACTCAGGGACGGAACACGGCACTACGCCGACCATGTCATCTCGGCCTGCGACGGGTACACCACGATCCACCGCCTGCTGGACGGGCAGTACACCAGCCCCACTGTCGACAGGCTCTACACCAGGATGCTGCACGAGCCGGCGCTCGTGTATCCGGGCGTGGTCTCCGCGTTCGTGGGCCTGACCGGTGACGTGGACCCGGACACGCCGCACAGCATCACCTATCTCCTGTCCCAGCAGGACAGCGCCGCCCTGCCGGCCGTCCGGCAGAACAGTATGGTGGTGCAGCTGCGTTCACGCTACTGCGACACGTTCGCACCGCCGGGCAAGTCGGTCATCCACTGCACGTACTTCAGCGACTTCGCCTACTGGAAGGCGCTGCGGAGCACCGACCGCAGGGAGTACCGGGCACGCAAGCTCGAGGTCGCCGGCTTCGTGCGGGGATTCCTTGAGCGGCAGCATCCGGGCATCGGTGGGCGCATCGAGGTGATCGACGTGGCCTCGCCGGTCACGATGCAGCGGTACACCGGCAACTGGGGCGGCAGCATCCTCGGCTGGAAGTCCTTCACCGAGGCCGAGGCCCTCGCGAACAAGCTGGTCAACAGGGACCGGATGCGCCTTCCCGGCCTGAGCGGCTTCTCCATGACGGGTCAGTGGGTCGGCGGCGGCAGCCTCATCCGCACCGCGTCCGCGGGGCGGTACGCAGCGCAGTATCTGTGCGAGGAGTTCGGCCTGGAGTTCAGGGCCCGGGACAGTCCCGGCGCCGAGCCCTGGCACCGCGGAAAGCTCGGCCGGCTCCCCCAGCTCGACCCCCGGCCCACGAGCCGGTCGACCCATGTCCATGGACAGCCATGAGGAGGACGCCGGCGATGCCGCCATCACAGCGGAACAGGGAGTCGATGATCATCATTGGTGGCGGCCTCGGTGGCCTGTCCACCGGCTGCTATGCCCGGATGAACGGCTACCGGACCCGGATCTTCGAGATGCACGAGATCCCCGGAGGCTGCTGCACCGCATGGGACCGCGGCGACTTCACGTTCGACGGCTGCGTCAGCTGGCTGCTCGGCAACGGACCGGGCAACGAGATGCACCGGATCTGGCTCGAGCTCGGTGCGTTGCAGGGCAAACAGATGAGGCACTTCGACGTCTTCAACATCGTGCGCGGCAGGGACGGCAGATCGGTGTACTTCTACTCCGACCCGGACCGGCTGGAGGCTCACCTGCTCTCCCTGTCACCGGCCGACGCCCGCCTGATCCGGGACTTCTGCCGCGGTCTGCGCAAGTTCCGCGAGTGTCTGGCCGTCTATCCGTTCCTCAAGCCGGTGGGTCTGATGGGACGGTCGGAGCGCTGGCGCATGCTGGCCTCGTTCCTCCCCTACGTCAACGTCATCCGGAAGTCGATGGCGGTGCTGATGACGGACTACTCGGCACGGTTCAAGGATCCGCTGCTGCGTGAGGCGTTCAACTTCATCCTCTACGAGAAGCACCCCGCGTTCCCCGTCCTGCCGTTCTACTTCCAGCTCGCCGCGCACGCGAACCGGTCGGCGGGTGTTCCCGAGGGCGGTTCGCTCGGGCTGTCGAAGTCGATCGAGCGGCGCTACCAGCGGCTCGGTGGTGAGATCACCTACGACGCCAAGGTCGAGGAGGTGCTGGTCGAGAACGACCGGGCGGTGGGGGTACGGCTCAGCGACGGACGCGAGTTCCGTTCCGACATCGTGGTCTCCGCCTGCGACGGCCACACGACGACGATGAAGCTGCTGGGGGGCCGCTATCTCGACGAGACGTACCGGAAGCTGTACACGAGCACCATCAAGGAGCCGGGCATGGTGTTCCCCGGCTACGTCATGCTGTTCCTCGGCCTCGGCCGTCCCTTCCCTCAGGGCGATCCGTGCACCACCTATCTCCTGGACGAGACGGTGGCGGCGAAGCTGACGGGTGTGCGCCATCCCAGCGTCAATGTGCAGTTCCGCAGCGCGCACTACCCGGAGCTGTCCCCGGACAGGACGACCGTCGTCTACGCCACTTACTTCTCGGACGCCGCTCCCTGGCGCGCCGCGAACGCGGAACAGCCGGAGCAGAACACCCGCCAGTACCGCGGAAGGACGGTGCACACCCGCCCGCTGCGCCATGGACGGGAGTACTACGCGGCCAAGCGTCAGGTACGCGACGCCCTGGTGACGTTCCTGGACGAGCGGTTCCCCGGGTTGCGGGACGCGATCGTGGTCCGTGACCTCTCCACGCCGCTCACCCAGGTCCGCTACACGGGCAACTACGACGGAACCGTGCTCGGCTGGCAGCCCTTCGTGGAGAGCGGCGAGACGTTGGAGTCGCAGATCAAGAAGCGCGGGCCGGTGCTGCCGGGCCTGGAGAACTTCTACCTTTCCGGTGTGTGGGCCACCACCGGCGGCCTCATCCGCGCCGCGGCGGCGGGACGCCACGTCATGCAATTCGTCTGCCGCGACGACGGCAAGGAGTTCACCGCCGGCATCGACGACAGCGCGCCACCGCCGACGCACCTCGTCATCCCCGTGGGTGGGCCGCCACCGGCCGTGGCCGCCCCGGAGGAACTCTTCTCCCTCCCCCATTGAGTCCGTCGCACAGAGAGGGATTGCACATGAAGCTCGAGAAATGGGTCGTACGGGAGCACGTCGAGGGCGTGCCCGAGGTCAGCAGGGTGTACGAGAAGGTGGCCGAGGAGATCTCCGTCGACCTCAAGGACGACGAGATGCTCCTCAAGACCCGGTACGTCTCGGTCGACCCCTTCCTGAACGGCCTCACGCAGGTGACTCCGCTGGGCCATCACGCCCCCGGCCTGTCGATCATGGAGGTACTCGACGCCGGTCCCGGCGCCGCCTTCCGGCCCGGTGACCTGGTCGAGGGGTTCGGAGGCTGGCGTACCCATGTCGTGAGCGACGGCAAGCCGTACGTGTGGGACACGGGGTCTTTCCTCTTCGACGTCACGCCGTTCCGCAGGCTGTGTCCGGAGCACTACGACCGGACGCTGCCGATCACGACGGCACTGGGGGTGATGGGAGTACCGGGGCTGACCGCCTGGGGGACGATGACCAAGTTCTTCACGGTCGAGCCGGGCGACACCATGGTGATCAGCGGGGCCACCGGTGCCATCGGATCTCTGGTCGGCCAGCTGGCCAAGCACGCCGGTGCCCGCGTGATCGGCACCACCGGCACGCCGGAGAAGGCGGCCTATCTCACCGGGCTGGGCTTCGACAAGGTGCTCGTCTACCGACAGGGTGACGACGCCGCCACCGTGCACCGAGCGCTTCAGGAGGCCGCGCCGGAGGGTGTCGACAAGTACTTCGACAACATGGGCGGCACTTTCACCGACGCGGTGTTCACCCTGCTCAACCGGTACAGCCAGGTGGCTGTGTCGTGGCAGTGGAACAGCACGGTCGGGGGAGACCGGGTGGGACCGCGCCTGCTGGAGCACATCATGCGGCCGCGCACGACGATCCGCGGCATCTACGCACAGGACTGGTACACCGAGGAGGACTTCGCCGCCCTCCATGACGAGCTCGGGGGCATGATCCGCCGCGGTGAGATCAGGTACGACCAGAGCCTGCACCATGGTTTCGACAGCATCCCGCAGGCGTACCGGTGCCTGTACGAGAACAGGGCGGCGCACCGCGGGAAGCTGCTCGTCGAGGTGTGACCCGTCAGCTGTGCCGGTCGAGGTCCTGCACACACTCGAAGAGGTGGTGTCCACCGGCCAGCCGTTCGACGAGGACCGGGGTGAAACCCGACCGCCGCAGGATCAGGCGCAGGTCGCCTTCCCCGTAACCCCCGGTGTCCTTCCCGCACATCACCATCTGGAAGAGCACGTGGGGCGCGTCGGAATCCTGGTCCAGGAGGGATTCCAGCACCAGCAGGCGAGGGGCGGCGACGCCGGGGTCGCGTCCTTCGGTGGTGCGGCGCATGGCCCGCCCGATGGAGGTCAGGAGACGCCCGCACGTCTCCGGGGACCAGTCGTGCAGAACGTTCTTCAGCAGGTACCGATCGCCGCCCTCCGGTACGTCCTCGAAGATGTCCGCGGGCCGGAGGGCGATGCGTCGGGCGACCTGGTGATCGACGGACGTGCGCAGCGCCGTCGCGGCCCTTTCGCACACGCTCGGGCGATCGACGCACACTCCGGTCAGATGCGGGTGCTCCGCAAGGATCCCCGCGAGCAGGGTGCCGTCGCCACCACCGACGTCCACCACCGTGTGCGCCGAGGAGAAGTCGTGGCGTTCCGCAAGCGCCGCGGCGACCGGTCGGGTCAGCTCGGACATCGCGCCGTCGAAGATCCGGGCGGTCTCCGCATCGCGCTCCAGGTACGCGTACAGCGGCACACCGAACACCTGCCGGAACCCGGAATCCCCGGTCCGCACGGTATGCGACAGCCCGCCGAACGCGTCGTCGTAGATCTCGGCCATCAGGATGGAGAAGTTGCGCATCGAGCGCGGGTGGTCGCTGCGCAGGGCGGTGAAGGGCCCGGTCATCGCGAAGGCTCCGTCCTGGTCGCGCTCGACCACGCCACCGATGGCGAGCACCTGCAGGAGCCGTCGCATGACATCCGGGTCGGAGCCGGTGTGCTCGGCGATGTCGTGGAAGTGGAGATGACCATCGTTCACGATGTCGGCGATGCCGAGCCTGGCGGCGAGTGCCAGTGCCCGGGAAAAGCAACCGCCTGCGGCAAGCCGCGCGATCTGCATCTGGTTCGGCAGCGCTTCCATGGGACGCCCTTCCTTCCGTCGGGACCGAACGGTCCCGGCCGGCCGAACCTCGCCTCCGCTCGGCGGCTGGACAGGACACATCACGCCCAACGAGCCCGTGCGCGCCGGGAAACGGCGCGCCATCGGCGCGGTGGGGCCGGCGCCGTACACGCCACGGATGCGTTGCCCGAGGGTTGCGGCCGGCGGAGCAGCGGGGTCGCATCGGTGCCACCGGCCCGAGGACCCGGTTCAGGGGACGTCCGTGCAGCGGTGAACGGCGACGCCTGTGCGTATTCCCGCCACCCGCTCACCAACCGTCAACTCCGTCCATGCGCGGACCCGTCCGGGTGATTGTCGGCGGGTCGGGGGGAACCGCGGTGGGTCTGGGCAGCCTGCAGAGAGATCGATTCCGAGAGGGGAAGTGGTGGGATTGTCACGCCAGTACGGGCACGCCATCAGCGAGGGACCGACACCGGCCGATGCCGCGGGCGCACCCGCCCTGCCCTGTCCGAGCGGTTGGTCCGCGCTGGCCTTCTCCGACGAACTGCGGCCGGGCGCCGTGCTCACCCGGCCGCTGGCAGGGCAGGACGTGGTGCTGTACCGGCTCCGTTCGGGAGAGGTGCGCGCCATTCATCCCTACTGTCCGCATCTGGGTGCCCACCTCGGCCTGGCGAAGGTGGACGGAAACGATCTCGTGTGCCCCTTCCACTCCTTCGCGTTCGGCCCCGACGGCACATGCGTACGTACCGGGTACGGCACAACGCCCCCGCGGTCGTCGTTGTCGCAGCTGCCGGTGCACGAGGTCAACGGCGCCGTCTTCGTCTGGCGGCACCACGACGGCCGGGATCCGGACTGGTCCATTCCCGAGTGGCACGAGATCGGCCACCGCCCCGCGCGCCACGCGGCCTGGGAATTGGCCGGCCATGTCCAGGAAGTCATCGAGAACTCGGTGGATCTCGGTCATTTCGCCACCTTGCACGGCTGGGCGAAGGCCGAGGTGAGCGGGCCTGTGGTGTACGAGGAGGCCACGTTCCACGTGTCCATGCGGGCCCATGAGTCGGCGCCGGTCCTGGGCAGCTTCGTGGTCGACGTGGAGGTGGACGGATACGGCCTTGGCTGCCTACACGCCGACATGTACATGTCTCGGATCGGGCTGCGGATGTGCACCATGGTGATGCCGACGGCGATCGCGCCCAACCGGATGCAGTTCCGGCAGCAGAACCGCATCGCCTTCGACGAGCCGGCTCGGTTGCCGGCTCCGCTCGCGAGGGCGGCGAGCCGGACCGCGGCCCGCATGCTGGACGGAGCCGTCTTCCGGTCCAGTTGCGAGTTCACCGCCGCCGACTTCCCGATCTGGAACCACAAGCAGTACCGACAGCCGCCCGGGCTCGCTGCCGGCGACGGCCCGATCGGCCCGTTCCGGCGCTGGGCCCGGCGGTTCTACCCACCGCAGGGGAAGGACGAGGTGCCTCTGCCCGACCAGGGGGAGCGAAGCGTCGAAGCGGAAGTGCCATGAGTGACGCCGTGCTTCCTCGGCCGGGCCGGGCCGAACCCTCGGCCGGGCCGGGCCGCTTCGAGCGCGGCCCGCGCGAGCCGGGTCCGTGACCCCTGTGGTTCTACGCCGGCGGGGACTTCGGGGCAGCGGCTTCGAGATCGGCGATGCCTCCCGACATGATCGTCCGGATGTGCTCGGTGATGTGCTCGGCGGGCCAGTCCCACCAGGCCAGGGACAGCAGCCTGGCGACGTCCCGGTCGTTGTAGCGGGTGCGGATGAGGCGGGCGGGATTGCCGCCGACGATGCCGTAGTCGGGGACGTCCGTGGTGACCACGGCGCCGGATCCGATGATCGCGCCGTGTCCGATCCGCACGCCGGGCATCACCGTCGTGTGGTAGCCGAACCAGACGTCGTTGCCGACGACGGTGTCTCCCCGGTTCGGCAGGCCGGTGAGCAGATCGAAATGGTCGGCCCACGAGCCGCCCATGGTCGGGAAGGGAAAGGTGGAGGGGCCGTCCATACGGTGGTTGGCTCCGTTCATGATGAACCGCACCCCCGTGCCCAGCGCGCAGAACTTGCCGATGATCAGCTTCTCGGGCCCGTAGTGGTGGAGAACGTTGCGCGTCTCGAACGCGGTCGCGTCGTCCGGGTCGTCGTAGTAGGAGTACTCCCCGACCTCGATCAGGGGGGACCGCACCAGCGGCTTGAGCAGCACCACCCGCGGCTGCTCGGGCATCGGATGGAGGACCGTCGGGTCGGCAGGCAACGGCATCACGAGTAGGTCCCTCCGGGCGACTGTCGGCAATCGCTCCATGATCGCGTCGATGCGCCTGCCGGGGAATCGATTTACGTCCGCGGGACGGGCCGTGTCTCCGGTCGGTGAAGTCCGGGCCCCCGACACGCCGCTCAGGTCCCCGGGCCGGGCGGTGTACACCCGCCGGGCGCGCAGCCGTTCCCGTTTCGGCCGGACATCAGCGCGGCGGCCGTCTCCCGGTAGGCATCTCCGGCCGCGGCCGCCCATCCCTCGAGTCGGCCACCGGGTGGCCGGCGGGACCACCGTGCCGGTGGTGGTCCCCTCAGTCCCGCGTGCCTCGGTGACGAGCTCCGCCAGACGCTTGCCCCTGAGCGGCGATGTGCGCAGCGCACGAACGGCCGGCCTGCCGGCGGGTTGTTCACCCGGCCTGTCGGGCCGTCGTCAGCGGCTGCGGGCGGGACGTGTCGTACAGGCCCCCGGCCTCCAGGGCGCGCAGCCGGTGGTAGTCCGCCTCCAGCCGGGAGGGGTCGGACGAGGTGAGGTACACGTACCCGGCCGAGGTCACCAGGTCGACCGTCTCGGGTGCCGGGTCGCCGGAGGGAATGGTCAGGACCATGTCCGTATAGGACTCCAGGGCACGTACCGGGGCCCAGCCGTCGTGGTCCGGGACCACGCCGTCGCGGGGGGTGATCAGGTTGACGTAGCGCAGATACCGTTCGATGCGGCTGGTGCTCAGGGTCCCGTCCAGCACGCGCTCGGGATGGGCGATCGACTGTGCCAGGCAGTCCAGTTGATCGGTACCGAGACAGGCGCGCACCACGTCCGGCACCTGGGCGCCGCCGGGACGCGCGGCACACTCGACCAGGACGGGGCCGGCTTCGGTGAGCATCACCTCGGTGTGGGCGGTGCCGTTGCGGATCTCCAGCGCGTCCAGCACCTGCCAGGTGTACGCGGACAGGGCCTCGTAGGCGGGACTGCCGGGCGGCAGTGGCTCGTCGAAGTCGTTGATGGACCGGCCACCGGGTGCCGGGCGCTTGTTGTACCGCCAGATCTCCACGGTGCGGTGCACACCGTCGACGCTCACCGTATTGACGAAGTGCTCGGCGCCCACCAGGCATTCCTGGACCAGTACGGCCGTGTCGGGACCGCCGTAGCGGTTCTGCCCGGACATGATCAACGCGTGCGCGCCGCGGATCTCGTCGTCGGAACCACAGAAGAACACCCGGTCCGTGCCCGCGCTCGCCACGGGCTTGAGGACGACGGGCGCCGGCTTCGACTCCCGCGCCCAGGCGACGGCCTCCTCCGCGTCGGCGGTGAGCAGGGTGCGCGCCGTGGCCAGGCCGGCCTCGGACACGGCCATGGCCATCCCGTGCTTGTCGCGACGGACGGCCGGTCGCGACATTCCGTTGCCGCGGGTGCCCAGTTCGGCGGAGAGCGCGTCGGCCAGCAGGACGCCCGACTCCGCCCCCGCGATCACGATGCCGACGCCGTGGTCGCGCAGCGTCCGTGCCGTGGCGGCCACATCGCCACGGTGTTCGATGTCGACGTCGAAGTCCTCGGCACGGTAGGTGAGGTGGACGTCCGGACTCTGGGACCGTACGTGGATGTACGCGACGCCGTATCGGCGCAGTGCCTCGGGAAGGTACCGGGCGATGCCGTACGCGTCGACGATGGCGCAGATCACAGTGGGCGGGCCCCTTCGCGGTCGGGGTGGACGGGCTGACGGTACGCGGGGCCGGCGGGCGCGCGGGGCGACGACAGGGCCCGACGCTCGTGCCGGTGCCTGGCCAGGAGTCCCACACCGATGAGCAGCGTGATCGCCACGATGCACCCCAGGGTGAGCGGAGCGACCGACAGGCGTGCGTCGGTCAGCTGGAACAGGAAGGCCAGCGGGGGTGACAGCGCGGAGAACAGCGAAGCGGTGACGGGTTCGGTGTGGCGAATGCCCACCTGGATCAGATAGAGGGGCAGTCCGACGCCCAGCACGGCCAGCACGGCGGCCGACGGCAGGGCGGCACCGAGCTCGCCCGCCTGCCCGCTCAGCAGGACCGCGCCCCAGGAGATCACCAGCGTCACCGGGAAGCGGACCGACATCACGGCGCGCGGGCCGAAGCCCGCGTCGCTCAGTCGCTTCGAGAAGATGACGTTCCCCGTCGACGCGATACCCGAGACCAGGGTCAGCAGCAGACCGATCACGGCGTCCCCGGTGTCCAGTCCGCCGACGGCGCTGCGCCCGGCGAGGCTCGCCCACACCAGGACGGCGAGGAAGCCGGTGATGGCGAAGGACACGACGGTCTCGGCCCGCAGCGGCCGCGCGCCGCGACGCAGGACCGGTTCGAGCAGCACCGTGAGGACCGGGCCCACGGCGAGACCCACCACGTTGACGATGGCGGGCTCCAGGCGGACCAGGGCGTAGAGCATGGTCAGCCAGCCGACGGCGGTGGTGACGTTGAGGGCGAGGACGTCCCGGCGGCGGGCGCGCACCGGGCGCAGCACCTCGGCCGGCCCTCGTGTCACGAGGTCCCAGCCGAGGAACACCACGATGACGCATCCGAACGACAGAGCGGCCAGGACCATCGGGCTGTACTGCTGGACGCGCTCCCCCGCGTACACGTCGAAGCCCGCGCTGAGCGCGGCGTACGCACCCAGCGCGGCCATCCCCCGTGTCGCCGCGGCCCGGCGTGGTGACGGGCCGGCAGTCTCGTGCATGGGTGCGGGCCTCAGTCGTCCGGCGTGGCGGCGGACAGCGGGTTCCAGCGCTCGGCGGTGATCTGGATGTCCTCGTCGACACTGTCGAAGATCCCGTAGGCCTCGTCGAGGAGGATCTCCATGCCCCGCTGTCCCAGTGCGATGCCGTACTGGAGGTCGGCGCGGTCGGCCTCGGGCAGCGCGTCGACGGCTTCGTAGAGGGCGGCAACGTGGTGGTCGTCGACCTCGATGTGCAGATCGAAGAAGTTGGTGGCGAGGTCGGGGTGGTACGTGGTCAGCGCCTGCTTGGCGGCCGTGTAGGTGACGGGCGTCATGGCCTCGTTGACCAGCATGTATCCGATCGAGCGACCGGTGTTGCGCCCGCGGGCGATGTTGAAGGCCAGCTGGAGAGCGAGTTTGATGCCGGCGCGCTCCCGGTAGTCGTCGAACTCCTGGCGCGGCACACCCAGGTCGTCGAGGAGGTGCAGGTAGTGGAGGAAGTGGGCGTGGGTGGGGTCGCCGGAGCCCAGCTCGTCGTCCAGGTTCTCCCGCAGGATGCGGCGGACCTTCTCGTTCTCGGTCCAGCGCAGGAGGTCCTGGAGGATCCAGGGGAAGCTACGGCTCTCGCGGCCCGCGCAGAAGACCCAGCGGGTGGCGTTCTCGAGGGGCAGGGTGCCGTCGGCGGCGGCCCGTACCAGGGAGTGGGCGCGCACCGCGTCCAGCGCGGTGTCGACCTGCTTGCGGATGTCGTCAGTGAACACGTCGGAACCTTTCGGGACTCCGGGGCATGGGTCTTCGAAGTCCTCGGACGTTCCTCCGAAGTACCGTCCCCCGTGCCAACAAGGCATCGTGCCGTTCAGCAGCACAGTGCACGCGGCAACCTCGCGCAACAATCCGGCTCATCCCAAGTGGCTTGATGCGGGGCCACATTGACCGGATACACGAGCAGAGGCCGGCGGTGGGGCGGCCGCCGTACGCGTAGGGGCGCGGGGGGCGTGGGGAGCGCGGACGGGCGAACGTACGGCGCGCTCCCGGCGCGGAGCCGTCACGCACCGGTCGTCACGCACCGGCGGTCGCGCGGCGGCTCGGGTGGCGGCTCAGGTGGCGTCCCGGCCGCTGTGGCCGGGGCGCCCCGGTCTCGCGCCCCGGTCCGTGCCGTCGGTGACGCCCGCGGGCGCTCGCGCCCCGCCCCGGCCCGACACCCAGCCGTCCGGAGGGAGACGCCACACCGGTGGCGTACGGCCGTCCCGTCCGCCGGGGTCCGGACCGGCGTTGTCCTGCCCGACGGTTAGCCTGCACCCGTGATCGAGACAGCAACCGACGACCGCAGCTTCCCGCCCGCCCTGGCCGAGGCGGCCAGGACGGAATTCGCCCGTGCCGACGGCGACGGGATCGACTTCGAACCGTACGACGCCTTCGACTCCGCCGAGGAGACCACCGACTGGTTGCGGAGCTGGACCGGCAACCACGACCTCGACGGCGGCGCCTACCGCGTATTCGGGCAGGACGGAACGGGTGGACTCGCCGCCCTCTGGTGCGTCCGCCCCGGCCTGCCCCTCGCCGAGCAGCCCGTGGTCTTCATGGGCTCGGAGGGCGCGTGCGGCGTCGTGGCCGGGAACCTGTCCGACTTCCTGTGGGTGCTGGCCGACGGCACCGGGCCGATGGAGGCCGTGGAGTACGACGACGCCCCGGGCCGCGCGGACCCGGTCCTGGCCTCGCTCGCCGAGCGGCACGCGACCACTCCGCGCCGACCGGCCCACGAGATCATCGCCCGCGCCCGGGCCGAGTTCCCCACCTATGCCGAGGACGTCCGCGCCCTCTGCCGGTGAACGGGTCCCTCGGTTCGGCCGCCGGGCGCGATGACCCGCACGACGTGAACGGGTCCGCCGCGGCTCCGGGGCCCGCCGCTCGTCGGCCCCGGACATCCGTGCGGCGGACCCCGGCCGCGCTCCGTGTCCGCCCGCCGTACCGGCCCACCGCCACGGGACACGACCGCTGCTCGGCGGGCCCGTTCCGCCACCGCGACGGCTGCGGCGCGCGTTGTCAGACCCTCCCTTCATGATGGAGAAGTCCAACGGATACGGAGGAGGGCCCAGTTGGAGAAGCTGACAGCGGCGGAGCTGAAGGACGTGTTCCGTCTGTCGGAGGAGGCGTGGTCCCGCATCGCGACCGGCATGATCGCGCCGCTCGATCCCGCCCGCACCGAAGGCATGACGATGTGGTCCGGTCATGCCTTCGGCCGCTGGCTCGCCGCCGAGCACCCTGATCTGGCGGGTGAGGGCCCCCTCCTGCTGCGTCCGGCGGCCCCGGCCGGGCCCCGTTACCTCGGCGGTTCGTTCGGGGTCGCCGAGGACGATACGGCCGTCCACGGCGAGCACTTCACGGGCCTGTGGCGGACGGACGAGGGCGTCGTCGCCGTGGTCTATCCGTCGTACGGCGCGACCACCGCCGCCCGGGCGCTCCTCGACGTCCGCGAAGACACCGACACCCTCGTTGTCGTCGATCACGCCTACGGCCTCGACGGGCCGGAGCTGCGAGCGGTGGACCGGGTCCGGCCCGGGTTCGAGTACCACCCGTCGTGGGCAGAGCTGTCGGCGCATCTGGGCACACGCGTCCCGTGGTGGCCCAGCTGCCTGCGCCGCGAGGAGCACCTGACCGCATGGGTGCCGGGAGACGATCCGCTCCCCGTGGAAGTGGTCACCTTCCCCTCCTGGGAGCCGTTGTACACGCTGGCGCGCCAGGAGCCCGAAGGGTCCCCCGTACGCCACGCCTGTTTCACCATCGGCCACCGCATCCGGGCCGGCGCCGCACACGGCGCCCTGGAGGAGATGGAGTTCCTCCGCGTCCACGCGGAGGATGCCGTGGCCTCCATGGTGTTCCCGGCCGTGCCGGAGACAACCGATCCGGGCCTCGCGGAGGTGGCGACGGACGATGTCGTCGGCGCCGGCCTCGCCGAGCTCTGCGCGCGCACCGACGATCTGGCGGTGGAGTGTCTGGAGCAGGTCAGCGGGTGGAGCGGCGCCGAGAGCCTCCCCTACGGCGGCACGTTCGACGTGGTGAGGACGGATGTCACCCGGGCCGCGGCCGAGTGGATCAACCGGCTGCGCCCCGTGCCGCCGACCGCGCTCCACCGGGTGTGGGAGGAGGCCTACGACACCGTCGGCACATTCGTCGATCCGGCGACCGGAAGCCCCGTGGTCGCCGTCAAGGGGAAGTTCCTCCACCGCGACACACGGGAGATCACCTATATCGGACGGGCTCCCAAGCGCCTTCCCGCCGGGTCCGTCCTCAAGGAGGTCATCCTCGACGACCCGATCTGGGTGCGCACCGGCGACGGCGTCCTGTACCCGGCGCCCGCCATGGACGCTCCCGGGCTGTCGTGGGGGTACCACGGCTCGGGGCCCCTCACACTCGCCCAGTGCGTCGGGAGGCTGCTCGACGACGGCGGCGCCCACGCCGTCACCTACGACGACGCCCCGGAGGACGAACCCGGGCTCGGCGCCTACTTCCGGATCAAGCACAAGCGGGGAACGCGCGTCCAGCGGCGCGACCTCATACGCGCGCGCGTCTCGTCCTGACCGCCGCGTCCTCCCCGCGCGCCGACCGCCCACGCCACCCGCGCCGAGCGGCGTCTCTCCCGAAAGGCCCTTCGTCCATGCCCCGACCCCGCCCGCGCCCCGCCTGGCAGGTCGCCGACTTCTTCGCCCTGGAGCGGGAAGCGGAGGTGTACCTCGCCGCGGTGGACTCCTGCCTGGCCGAGCCCGCCACGGCACGGCGCCTGGGAGTGCGCCCCCAGGCGACCGCCGAGAACGCCCGTGCCGCGATGCTCACCGAGGCCAATGTCGCACGCGCCGTCGAACCCTGCCGGGACACCCAGTCGCGCTTCCGCGCACTGCTGGAAGAGCGGGAGCGGCTGCGCAGACGGCTGGACTACCTCCGCGACGGGACGCATCCGGCCACCGTGCTGCTCTGCTCGACCACTCTGCTGACACTCCTGCTCCTCGTCCTGGTGTCCTGGACCACGGCCCTTGTCGTCGCCGTGATCCCGCTCCTGACCATGGCCGCGATCCGGCAGCACCCGGTATGGCGCATGAGCGTCCTGCTGAACCTCCGCGAGTGGGGATCCCGGCCGGTCCTTCTCCTCCTGAGCAGGAGGACCGCATGGGCCGAGGTCGCCTGGAGCCGAGACCTCCAGGACAACGGGGTGCGCCCCCTGGTCGCCCGCGTGGTGGAGGCCCTGCTCGGTGAGGACCACGACTCGCTGCTCCTCGCCGACAGCTACGACGGCCTGCGTTCGCCACGCAATCCGCAGTACGTGATCGACAGCCCGGCGGCCCGGAGCCTCGCCCGGAAGATCACCCAGCTGGAGAGCGGCGGGACCATCGCCGTCAGCGGTTCCCGGGGCGCGGGCAAGTCGACCCTCCTCAACACCTGTGCGGAGGAGGCCGGTTTCGCGGTCGTCGTGCAGGCGCCGGCGACCTACTCCCCGTACGACTTCCTGCTGTCCCTCTACATCAGGACCTGCGAGAGGTACCTGGTCCACCAGGGCCACGTCCCTCCCGCGTTCCTCCGGCTCTCGCCCTTCCGCAGAGCCGCGCGCCACCTGTTCCCCGCCCTCAGGAAGGCGCTCACGATGCTGGCCTTCGGGCTCGGGGCGGGAGCACTCGTCGTCCTCGGCCTGGCCGCGAGCGCACGCTCCCTCGTGACGCGGCACGGGCAGTCCGTGCGCACGCATGCGGCAGAGCTCTGGCACCGGGTGGCCGACGTGGTGCTGGACATCTGGCGGGGTGAGCGGATCGGGGCGGCCGTTCTCGTCGTCATCGCCGGTGTCGTCCTGTGGCTCCTGCGGCGGTGGGGCCGGTGGCCGGCCATCCGCCGAAGTGCCCGGTACGGGTTGTTCACGGCGGGCCTGCTGCTGTGCATCGCCGCGCTCGTCTCCCTGTTCTTCGACGACGGTGTCCGGACGGTCGTACGGAAGATCGACACGGACACGCCAAGCCTTCTGCTGATGCTCGCGTCGGTGGCCGGACTGGCGAATCTGGCACCGGAACGGCATGTGGAGTTCCGGGGGCGTGTGCTTCTCGGTACCGGCCCGCGCGGTCGCGTCGCACTCGCGGTACTCCTCGTATCGCTCGCGCTCCTGCTCACCAGGCCGATACCCAGGGAGATCGCGACCGACCCCGAGAATCCCCTGCGGCTCGCCTGTGTCCTCGCGGGGCTGCTGCTGGTCAAGGCCGCCATCTGGCGCCCCGCGAACCCGGTCCCGCCCCTGGTGACCGCCTGTCGCGACGAGCTGTACCGGCTGCAGACCATGCAGACGGCGTCCTCCGCGGTCACCGCCGGGGCTCCGCAGCTGTTCACCGCGCAGACGACCTCGCTGTCGACCCTGCCGCCGAACTTCCCCGAGCTGGTGTCCGACTTCCGTGATCTGTTGACGGGCATCGCCGCCGAGCAGCACCGGCTGGAGCAACGGGTGGTGATCGCGATCGACGAAGTGGACCGGCTGGGTTCCGACACCGAGGCGCTCGCGTTCCTCAGCGAGATCAAGGCCATCCTCGGCGTGCCCCACGTCCACTACCTGATCTCGGTCGCCGAGGACGTCGGCGCCTCCTTCGTTCGTCGGGGTCTTCCGCACCGCGGGGTCACCGACAGCTCGCTGGACGACATCGTGCACGTCCCGCCCTGCACGCTGGAGGAGTCCAGGAGGATCCTCGGACGCCGGGCATCCGGTCTCTCCGAGCCCTACACGGTGCTCACCCATGCCCTCTCGGGCGGAGTGCCCAGGGACCTGATCCGCTACGGGCTGCGTCTGGACGAGATCAAGTCGAAGACCCGGTTCGTCGAACTGACCGACATATCACACCAGTTGATCGTCGAAGAACTGGCCGACACGCTCGCGGGCTTTCGCACTCTGCTGAGCAAGCAGCAGTGGACACCCCGGACCGCCACGATCCTCGTCGCGTTCCGGAACCTGATGGGCCACCTTCGCCCGGGCTGCCCCTGTGGCTCCGTCGAACTCCGGCGGGCGCTGGAGCACGTGGCCTTCCACGACCTCCGCCAGCACCTCGGGGAGGAGGCCGCGGCGGAGGTTCCCGAGGAGGCCCGCAATCTCGTCGACGAGGCGTCGGCCTATGTCCTGTTCTCGCTGACCCTGCTCGACATCTTCGGCGAGGGCGACCTGGCCCGCCGCCGGGACGAAGCGGCGAGGCGGGGCCCGGCAGGCGACCTGGACCTCCTGGGCCAGGCGCGCCAGGAGCTGGAGGTGTCCCCGTACAGCGCTCGCGCTCTCACCGGTTCGATCCGCGCCGCGTGGCAGCTCCCGGACGGCCCGGCCGGCGGAGTGGCGCCGACGGTGCCGCCCTCGCGCGGCCCGGACTGCCCGCGTCACCCGCGGGCGGCGGTCTGAGGCCGAGGGGCCCGGTACGTCCATGCGGCCGGCCCGCTCGCGAGGGCGGGTCCATCGCGGCAGGCGGTGGGCCCGATGGATCAGTACACGTCACGGCCGTACCGCTTGTCGGACACCAGTTGCTTCACGTAGAGGGTGGCCTCCTCCTCGCTCAGTCCGCCCTGGGTCACGGCGATCTCGCGCAGCGCCTGGTCGACGTCCTTGGCCATCCGGCTCGCGTCGCCGCAGACGTAGAAATGAGCGCCGTCCCGCAGCCAGGACCACAGGTGGGCGGCGTTCTCACGCATCCTGTCCTGGACGTAGACCTTGGCCCGCTGGTCGCGTGAGAAGGCCAGGTCCAGGCGGCTCAGCGTGCCGTGCCGATGGAATTCCTCCAGCTCCTGCCGGTAGTAGAAGTCGGTGGCCCGGTGCTGCTCACCGAAGAAGAGCCAGTTGCCGCCGTGGTGACCGAGGGCCCGGCGCTGCTCCAGGAAACCCATGAACGGGGCTATGCCCGTTCCCGGGCCGACCATGATCGCGGGCGTCCCGGGGTCGGCCGGCGGACGGAAGTGAGCGGATCGCTGGACGAACAGCGGTACCCGGCTGCCGGGTTCGGCGTCCGCGAGACAGGTCGACGCCACCCCCTTGCGCCGGCGGCCCGAGGCCCCCTCGTAGCGCAGCACCGAGACGGTGAGGCTCACCTCGCGGGGATCGGCAAGCGGGCTGGAGGAGATGGAGTAGAGGCGCGGTTGGAGCCGCTTGAGCCGTTCCGCCCACTCCTGGGCCCCGACCCGGAGCGGGTACTCGGCGACGACGTCGACGGCCTGACGGCCCCAGGTCCACTTCGCGAGGCCGTCCTTGTTGTCCGGGCGCATCAGCTGCTTGAGTTCGCGGGCACCGGTGCGCTCGATGGTGAACCGCAGCAGGTCGGACGTGATGCGTGTGATGTCCAGGTGGCGCTGCAGAGCCTGCGCGAACGCCATGGGTTCCAGGCCCGGGAGGACGACCTCGGCGTCCGGGGACAGACCGGTGACGGCGAGCCACTCCCGCACCAGATCGGCGCAGTTGACGGGCCACACCCCGAGGGAGTCACCTGCCTCGTACTCCACGCCGCTCTCGCCCAGGTCGAAGGTGAACCGGCGGATCTCCTTGCCCGCGCCGGGCAGGCTGAGCAGCCTGTTGCCGGAGAGCCGGGCGACGTAGGGGTCGGCCTTGGTCGGTCGCGCCGGGCTCGTGACAACCCCACCCGCTGTGCCCGGGCCCGTATGCGCACCCGCACCCGCACCCGCTGTGCCGGCACCCGCACCCGCTGTGCCGGCCGTCGGTCCGCGCCTCCCCCAGGCCGCCGGCCGGCCTTCGGCCGTCGGTCCGGCCGGAGCGGGGACCGTCGGGTCGGTGGAGGTGGCTGCCGTGGACCCGGTGGCCGTCTCGAGAGCGGCGACCACCTGGTCCAGCCACCGTCCGGCGGGCTCCTCGTAGTCCGGCTCGCAGTCGACGCGCGGGAGCAGACGAACGGCTCCCAGCTCGGCGAGGCGCCGGTCGAGACGCCGGCCGTGGCCGCAGAAGTCGTCGTAGGCGGAGTCACCGAACGCCAGCACCGCGTAGCGCACGTCCTCCAGGCGGGCCGCGCCGGCCGCGCCGAGGGCCTGCCAGAAGCCGGACCCGTTGTCCGGGGCGTCCCCGTCCCCGAACGTGCTGGTGATCACCAGGACGTCGGTGCCGGACGACAGGGCCGTGGGAGCGCAGTCCGCCATGTCGAGTACGGTCACGGGCCGGCCGGCCTCGGCCAGGCGTCCGCCGACGGCGGTGGCGTACTCCTCGGCATTGCCCGTCTGGGACGCCCACAGGACCAGGACCTGCCGCGTGCGCCCGTTTCCGGCGGCGGCCGCCGGTGGGGCCGTCGGCTGCGCCACGGACCGCCCCGAAGCTCCCGGCCGGCCCGTCGAGGGGCCCGGAGCCCGCGAGTACGCACCGGCCAGGGCACCCTCGATCCACAGCGCCTTCGCCGCCTCGAACGGGGCGTCGGCGGGGAGCGTGGGCAGGTCCGTACCGGGCGGGGCGGAGGCGACTCCGGCGAGGAATCCTGCCAGGTACCGGCGTTCGTGGTCCGCGAGGTCCGGAGCAGGGAGGTCGGTCAGGCCGAACAGTCCGGCGAGGGCGGCGACCGGCGGTGCGGCCGGGTCCGTCAGCGTGTGGGCCGGGGTCGGGACGCCGCCTTGCCCGGAGGTGGCTCCCGGCCCAGCGGTCGGGGCGGCCGGCCGGCTGCCGGTGACGGGCGGGGCGACGGGCGGGCCGGGTGCCCTGGTTCGGGTGAGGGACACGGCGCAGACCTTGAGCTCGGGCTGGAAGGAGAGGGGATCGACGGCGTCGTTGGTCACGGCGTTGACGCTGAGGTACTCGCCGAACAGGTCGTTCCAGTGGAACGGTGCGAAGCAGTTGCCGGGCCGGACCCGGTCGGTGACGACCGCGGGCAGCACTGCCCGGCCGCGCCGCGAGGCCACCTCCACACCATCGCCGTCCGCGATGCCGAGGGCGGTGGCGTCCTGCGGATGGAGTTCCACGAAGGGGCCTGGGTTGAGCTTGTTGAGTGTGGCGACCCTCCCCGTCCTGGTCAGGGTGTGCCACTGGTGTTGCAGACGCCCCGTGTTGAGCACGAACGGGTAGTCGTCGTCGGGCAGTTCGGCTGCGGGCAGATGGGGGCGGGCGAAGAACGAGGCCCGCCCGGACGCGGTCGGGAACACCAGGCGGGGGCGGCTGCCGTCCGGACGCTCGACCAGGGGCCGGCTGACGCCGTCGTTCAGATAGCGGATCGGGTTGCGGTCCGGACCGTCCTCGGCCGCAGCGGGCCACTGCACAGGAGCGCCGCGCAGCCGCTCGTACGTGACACCGCGGAGGTCCCAGCCGGTCTCCGGGTTCCATGCCTGCCTGAGCTCGTCGAACACCTCCTCGGCGGAGGCGTAGGTGAACGCGTCGGCGTAACCCATCTCGCAGGCGACACGGGCGATGAGCTGCCAGTCCGGCAGTGCCTGGCCGGGCGGGTCGACGGCGCCCCGGACGAGGGTCAGGTTCCGCTCGGAGTTGATCATCACCCCGTCGGCCTCCGCCCAGAGGGTCGCGGGCAGGGCGATGTCGGCGTACGCGTTGGTCTCGGTCTCGGCGTACACGTCCTGGGTGATCACCAGTTCGGCCGTCTCCAGCGCCTCGATCACCGTACGCCGGTTGGCCACGGAAGCCACCGGGTTCGTACAGATGATCCAGCATGCCTTGATGTCCCCGGCCGCCATCTTCTCGAACATGTCGACGGTTCCGCGGCCGACCTCGGTGCGCAGGGTGCCCTCCGGCACCCCCCAGAGGTCCTCGACGAAGCGGCGGTCCTCCTCGACCAGCACGGACCGCTGCCCGGGCAGGCCCGGTCCCATGTAGCCCATCTCGCGGCCGCCCATGGCGTTCGGCTGGCCGGTGAGGGAGAACGGCCCGCTGCCGGGACGGCAGATCGCTCCGGTGGCCAGATGCAGGTCGATCAGGGCGTTGGTGTTCCAGGTTCCGTGGGTGGACTGGTTGAGGCCCATCGTCCAGCAGCTCATCCACTCACCCGCCTCGCCGATCCACCGGGCGGCCCGGCGGATGTCGGCCTCCGGGACACCGGTGATCCCGGCCACCTTCGCGGGCGGATAGTCCGCGAGGAAGCCGGGCATCTCCTCCCAGCCGTCGGTGTACTGGTCGATGAACTCCCGGTCGGTCCAGCCGCCTTCGACCAGCAGGTGCAGCAGGCCGTTGAGCAGGGCCAGATCGGTGCCCGGGCGGATCTGCAGGAACAGG
The DNA here is from genome assembly GCF_036322365.1 of Streptomyces sp. SP18CS02. Lineage (NCBI taxonomy): Bacteria > Bacillati > Actinomycetota > Actinomycetes > Kitasatosporales > Streptomycetaceae > Streptomyces > Streptomyces sp. SP18CS02. The sequence goes on along the minus strand of NZ_JAQYXC010000256.1, from coordinate 14,159 downwards.
TCGGCCTTGTCCGCGGTGGCGTTGCGGCGGGGGTCGACCACGATCAGTCTGGCGCCCCCGGACTTGACGCGGTCCATCATCCTGAGGAAGAGGATCGGATGGCAGTCGGCCATGTTGGCGCCGATGACGAAGAAGACGTCCGCCTGGTCGAAGTCCTGGTACGAGCCGGGCGGCCCGTCGGCGCCCAGCGACAGCTTGTATCCGGTTCCGGCACTCGCCATGCACAGCCGGGAGTTGGACTCGATATGGTTGGTGCGTATGAAGCCCTTGGCCAGCTTGTTGGCCAGGTACTGCGCCTCCAGGGACATCTGACCGGAGACGTAGAGCGAGAGCGCGTCGGGGCCGTGTTCGTCGAGGATCGCCCGAAGGCGCCCGGCGGTCCGGGTGACAGCCGTGTCCACGTCCACGGCGTCCGGCTCGGCGCCCCGGCCGGCGCGGATCCGTGCGGTGGTCAGCCTGCCCGGAGCGGCCAGCATGTCGGCGTGCGTCGCGCCCTTGGTGCACAGCCGTCCGCCGTTGGCGGGATGGTCCTTGTCACCGGAGGCCTTGACCACCGCGCGCCGGCCGTCGGTCCTCTCGGTGATGTCCAGCACGATCCCACAGCCGACACCGCAGTACGAGCAGACCGTCCGCACCCGCCCGGTCGCCTTCGCGTCAGCCACAGGAACGCCCCTCTCGATCACCGACCGGCGGCCCCGGCCCGGGGCCGGCCTCGACCACCCGCAAGGGTCGGTCCCGGCCCTGCCAACGTAGGCAGGGCCGGTTGCCTGTTCGTGACGAGCAGCGCCATGGCGGCGTTACACCCACCGCACGCGAAGCCGCCGGGAGCTGTGAGTTCCGGGCCTCCGACCAGGGCCGACGCGGTTCGGCCGGGTGGCGACGGGCACGTCCGCATGGCCCGCCGACCGCCCGCGCATGCCGACCGCCCGGGCCTGCCGACCGCCCGGGCCTGCCCACCGCCCGGGCCTGCAGGCCGACGTGGCGGGGCTGCCCCAAGCGGGTCGCCGGTCCGTGGGAGGCGGGGGGGGGCGCGCCCCTTCGCCGTGCCCCGCCACGACGAGGTCCGATGGTTCTCCCTCTGGGGCGGCCGTGGACGGGGCCGGTCGCGGACGCGCGGGACCGTTGCCGTCGGTCCTCAGCGCCCGGCACGCAGGGACTCGATGGTCCTGGACAGGCTGGAGGAGGCGTGTCCGGAGTCGACCTGGTCGTCGAAGAGCCGCTGCAGGGGGGCGAGGAGATCGGTGGACAGCCCCTGCTCTTGCGTGGTGGCGAGGATGTTGCGCAGGCCCACCGCGTTGATCTCCAGGTTGGAGGTCGCGGTGGTGTACTCGCCCCGGTCGATCTCCTCCGCGAAGGCGGGCAGCGCGTCGGCGGCGGCCGTCAGCCACCGCACCAGCGGGGAAGTCACCGCGGCAGCCTCGATCCCCTCGGTACCGGCGAGGGCCACTGCCTGGAAGAAGCCGGCGAACATTCCGTACATGCCGCTCAGCAGAGCGGTGTCGTAGACGGAGGACAGGGCCGGGGCGGGGCCGACGAAGGTCCCCTCGCCCAGCAGGTCCAGCGTCGGCCGGTGCTCGCGGTAGGCCGCTTCGTCGCCGCTGTAGAGGACGAAGGCGGCGGGCGTGCCGATGGTCTGGGGAACGGCGTAGACGGCGCCGTCCACGTAGGCGGCACCCTGGTCCGCGGTCCAGGCACCGAGGTCACGGGCGGCGCCCGGGGTGCCGGTGGTCAGGTTGACCACGGTCCGGCCGGCCAGGGCCCCGGCGGCCGGCCGGAGCACTTCACGGACCGTGTCGTAGTCGAGGACCGTGACGACGACGATGTCGGACGCCCCGACGGCGTCGGCCGGGGTGGCCGCGAGGGTGGCACCCCGGGCGACCAATTGCTCGGCCTTGTGGGGCGAACGGTTCCAGACGGTGGTGGGGTGTCCCTCCGACAGGAAGGCGGCGGCCAGCGCCTGCCCCAGATTGCCCAGGCCGAGCACGGTGATCGAGGTCCGGCCGGCGGTGTTCGAGGTCATGGCGGTGTCTCCTTGGTCGGTGTCTTCGGTACGGGGCTCAGCCTGTGGCCCTGCGCTGCCGGTCCGCTGCCCATCCGCTGCCGGTCCCCTGGGCACCGGCCGGTCCACCACCCATCGGTGAGCGGTCCGGACCGGCCCGGGAGGATCGCGAGGGCCAGCGGGACGGCCGGGACACCCCCTAGGGTGATCGTCATGCGTGTGGGGGTGTTGGGGCCGCTGATGATCCGGGCGGCCGACGGAAAGCCGGTGACCGTGACCGGGGCGAAGGCGCGCAGCCTGCTGGCCAGGCTGCTGGTGGCGCCCGGACGGCCGGTCTCCGCCGACCGTTTGGTGGACGCCCTGTGGGGCGTCCCGGACGCGGAGCCACCGGTCCACCCCTACAGCAGCCTCCAGGGGCAGGTCTCCCGGCTGCGGGCCGCTCTCGAACGGGCCGAGCCCGGCGGCGGGCGCGCGCGGCTCGCGCATGACGAGGGCGGGTACCGCCTGCGACTGGCGTCGGGGGAACTCGACGCGGATCGGTTCGCCGGGCTGACCGCACGGGCGCGGTCCGGGACGCCGGCGGCGCGTCCCCGGGCGGACCTGCTGCGCCAGGCCCTGGCGATCTGGCGCGGGGAGGCGTACGCGGGCCATACCGGCGACCCGTCGGTGCGCGCCGCCGCGGCGCGGTGGGAGGAGGAGCGCCTGGCCGCGCTGGAGGAGCTGCTGGACCTGCGGGTCCATCTCGGCGAGCAGCACGCGGTCCTCGGCGAGCTGGACGAGCTGGTCGCCGCCCATCCGCTCCGCGAGCGGCTGCGAGCCGTACAGCTGCGGGCCCTGTACCGGGCGGACAGGCAGGCCGAGGCCCTGGCAGGGTACGACGACCTGCGCGGGCGGCTGGTACGGGACCTGGGGCTGGAACCCGGCAGCACGCTGACGGCGCTGCGACAGGCGATTCTTCGGCAGGACGCGGACGTGGAGCGCGTTTTCGGGCCGAGGGTGGACGCGGCGGCCCCATGTGCCGCCGGAACGACAGTCACCGAACGCGGGACCGAGGACCGGGCCGGGGAAGCGGGCGGGGCCGTACCGGGGCCGGACGACGCCCGACGGGACCCGCACCGGGGTGCGGATCGTGCCACGACCGCTCCTCGGGCGGCATCGGATGCCGGAGCGGCGGCAGGGGGCGGCCGACCGCGCGCGCCGCTCACCCGGATCGTGGGCCGGGCGTCCGACCTCGCCGGCGTGGAGGCTCTGCTGGAGCACTCCCGGGTGGTGACCGTGACCGGGCCCGGCGGCGTCGGCAAGACCCGTCTGGCCGGCGAGTGCGCGGCCCTGGCGGCCGACCGTTACCCGGACGGGGTCTGGGCGGCCGAGCTCGCCCCGCTTCCCGCGGGCTCGTCCTGCGAGGCCGTGGCCGGGACCGTGCTCGGGATCCTGGGTGTACGCCAGCCCGCCACCGGGGCGGACCGGGAGCAGGCGTCCGCGGTGGAGCTGCTGGCGGGCGCCCTGCGCGAGCGGCGGATCCTGCTGCTGCTCGACAACTGCGAGCACCTCACCGACGCGGTCGCCGGACTGCTCGCGGCGGTCCTGCCCGGGGCGCCCGGGCTGTCGGTCCTCGCGACCGGTCAGGAGCCGCTCGGGCTGGCCGGGGAGGCGGTGCACCAGCTGGGGCCGCTGGCGCCGGCCGATGCCGTCGCGTTGTTCACCCTGCGTTCCGGGCTGCCGGCCGCCGCACTCGCCCCGCCCGAGGCCGCGGCGGCCGTCGCCGCCCTGTGTGCCCGGCTGGACGGTCTGCCCCTCGCCCTGGAGCTGGCGGCCGCCCGGGCCCGGGCCCTGGGGGTGCACGGTCTGCTGGCGGGGCTGGACGACCGGTTCGCCCTGCTCTCACGGGGACTGCGCGGGGTACCCGAACGCCAGCGGACCCTGCGTGCGGTGATCGACTGGAGCTGGGCGCTTCTCGACCCCGCCGAGGAGGCGGTGCTGCGCCGGCTGTCCGTGCACGCGGGAGACGCCTCGACGGCGGCCGCCCGCGCCGTCTGCTCGGGCCCGGACATGACGCCCACCGATGTTCCGGAGGTGCTGGCCCGACTGGCGGACCGGTCCCTCGTCGTCCTGGTCGACCGTCCGGACGGGACGCGGTACCGGCTGCTGGAGTCCGTCAGGTACTACGCCGTGGAGCGGCTGCGGGAGGCCGGGGAGGAAGCGGACGCACGGGCCCGGCACGGCGCGTATCACCGGGAGTTGGCGCTGCGGGCGGAGCCGCTCCTGCGCGGCCCCCGACAACGGCAGTGGCTGACACGGCTGGACGCGGCCGAGGCCGACCTTCGCCCGGCGGTCGAGGAGGCGCTGTCACGAGGGGCGGTGGTGGAGGCGCTGCGGGCTGCCCGCGCGCTGACCTGGTACTGGCTGCTTCGGGGCAGGCCGGCCGTGGCGGGGAGGCTCCTCGACGCGTGCCTCACCGCGGAACGCGGTATCCCGGGCCGGCCGGGAGAAGAGCCGGAGCGGGCCGCCGCCGTCGCGTCGGCGGCCGCGTGGCGGACGGGCCTCGCCCTGGGCGAAGGCGCCTCGCCGGCCACCGGTGAGGCGGAGATCCGGGGTGCGGTCGACGCCCTCGACGCGCCGCAGGTGTCGGCGCACGACCCGTGGGCGAGGGCCACCGCGCTGTGGTTCCTGGCCTCCTCCCAGATGGGCGCGGGAGAAGTGGCCACGGGCGAGGAGCTCACCGAACGGGCCCTGACCGCCTGTGAAGAGCTCGGCCACACCTGGGGAACGGCGGCCTCCCTGAGCGTGCGGGCCCGGCATGCCCTGGCGCACGGCGACCTCGACGGAGTGCGCCGCGACGCCGAACGCAGCGCCCGGCTGTTCGGCACGCTGGGAGACCGTTGGGGCCTGTCGCAGACGGTGTTCCCGCGGGCGAAGCTGCACGAGATCGCCGGCGACCATCCGAGGGCGGTCCGGCTGCACGAGGAAGGGCTCGCCCTCGCCGAGGAGTTCGGGTGGTGGACGGAGGCAGCCAAGCGACTGTGTGCGCTGGGGCGGCTCGCCTTCCTCACGGGCGACCGCTCGGCGGCCCGGGAGCTGCACGCCCGTGCCTGGAAGCTGACGCGGGAGCAGAGCCATGCCGCCGGAGAGGCCGATGCCCGGATCGGCTTGGGAATGATCGCGCGGCGCACGGGGGATCTCGATGAGGCGGAGGCCCATATGGACAGCGTCCTGGCCTGGTTCCGTGCCACGGGATACGGGCCGGGTACGGCCCTTGCCCTCGCCGAGCTCGGTTTCACGGCCGAGCTGAGGGGCGAGCCGTCCCGTGCCCGCGAGCTGCACACCGAGGGGCTGGCGGTGGCGCGCGAGCTGGGTGACGTACGGGCGCTCGCGCTGGCGTGGGAGGGCCTGGCGGGCGCGGCGGCGGCCGGCGGTGCCGGGGAGCGGGCCGCCGGACTGCTGGGCGCCGCGCACGCGGCCCGCGTCTCGGTCGGCGCGCCGCTGCCGGACGCCGAACGGCACGACGTCGATCGGGTGTGGTCGGCCTGCCGGTCCCTGCTCGGCCCGGCGGCGGCCGACGCGGCCTTCGCGCGCGGGACGTCCCGTGGCGGGGAGCACCTCGTGCCGGACCCTGCTGCCGGCTGACCCGCGCGGCGGTGGCCCGGACGTGTGCGTTCCCGGCCGCGGGGGGCCGTTCGGCGGGCGCCTCCGTCATCCAGGTGCGCGGTCACTCGGGGAACGCCTGCGGCTGCTGGCCTGTGATCCTTCCTGCTACGCCCATGAACTCGAACGGCTCCCGGCCGATCCCCTCGACGTGGTGGTGATCGACACCTTCGACACGGAGGCGGTCCACGCCGAGCTCGGCCGTACGCCGGCACTGAACGGGCTGATCGGTTCCACCGACACCCGGATGCCGGTCGGCGCGGAACTGACGGCCCGTTTCGGACTGCCCGGGCTGGGCCCGGCCGTTCCGCGGCGGTACGTCGAGGCGGACGCCAGGGCTGACGGAATGTCGGGGCGCGCGGGGTTGCGCCGCACGCCCTTTTGCCTCTCGCTCAAGGGATCGTAATATCACCTGGTCACCACCGCGACGGGAGACAGGAAGCCGGTGCGATTCCGGCACGGTCCCGCCACTGTGACCGGGGAGTGCGTCCCTTCGAGAAGCCACTGCGCGCGGCGTGGGAAGGCAGGAGGACGAACGACGATCCGGGAGTCAGGACACTGGCCTGTCGCGGGCCCGTTCCAAGGAGCGCGGACTCCGCAGGAGGCTTTACGTGTACCACGGCACCCCATGCCTTACTTCTCCCCTGCCCACGAGGCGGCGCGGCGTCATGCGCCGTACGGGACTCGCGATCGCGCTGTCCGCGACCCTGCTGGCCGGATGCGGCAGCCCGGACGGGCGCGATGACCGGCGCGGCGCCGGGGCCTCCCGCTCCGCTCCGGGATTCCCGGTCACCATCGACAACTGCGGAACGCGCACGACGTACGACGAACCGCCTTCCCGGGTGGTCACCATCCACCAGCACCCGGCCGAGCTCCTGCTGGCCCTGGGTCTGAAGGACAGGATGGTCGGCACCGCCTTCCCCGACTCCGCGGTCCTGCCCCAGTGGGAGGAGGACTTCAAGGCCGTACCGCAACTGGCGGAGAAGGAACCCTCCTTCGAGGCCGTCCTGGAAGCCGAACCGGACCTCGTCTACGGCGGTTACGGCAGCGCCTTCGCCCAGAACGAGGGCCGCTCGCGCAAGGCGTTCGCGGACGCGGGCATCGACACCTACCTCAACCGCGAGTACTGCGGGAAGAAGCAGGTGTCCATGCGGGACACCTACGAGGAGATCCGTACGATCGGCCAGGTCTTCGGCGTGCGGGAGCGTGCGGAGAAGCTGGTCGCCGAGTTGCGGGGACGCATCGGGAAGAGCAGCGCGGCGGTCAAGGGCGAGCCGCCCGTCTCCGTGTTCGTGTACGACAGCGGCGACAAGGCCCCCTTCACGGCCGGCGGCAGGAGCCTGGGCACCGAGATCATCCGACTGGCCGGCGGGCGCAATGTCTTCGCCGACCTGGACGAGGTCTTCGGCGACGCCTCGTGGGAGCAGGTCGTCGAGCGCAGGCCCGAGGTCATCGCGATCTACGACTACGCCGGCGCCGGCAGCGTGGAGCGGAAGAAGAGGTTCCTGCTCTCCCAGCCCGCCCTCGCCGACGTCCCCGCTGTGAAGAACAAGCGGTTCGTGGTGCTGCCGCTGACCGCCACCCTCGTCGGTGTCCGGCCCCCGTACGCCGTCGAGGACCTCGCCCGTCAGCTGCACCCCGGCCGGTTCAGGTGACCGCCTCCGCGCGGACCGGGCAGGAAGGGCGTCTCGCACCACCGGCCTCACCGGCCTCGGCGTCCTCGCCGGCCTCGCCGGCCGTCCCTCCCCGGGACCGGCCGGGCAGGGGAGCCGCCTTCCCCCTGGCCCTGCTGCTCCTCGGTGCGCTGCTGATCGTCTCCGTCACGGCGGGCCTGGGCATCGGTTCGGTCCATGTGCCGCCCGGAGAGGTCTGGGGCATCGTGAGCCACGCCCTGGGCGCCGACTCGACGGAACCGGGCTGGACCCGGGCGCGCGAGACGATCGTGCTCGATGTGCGGGCGCCGCGGGTGCTGCTGGGAGCGGTGACCGGTGCCGGGCTGGCCGTCGTGGGCGCGGCCATGCAGGCACTCGTCCGCAACCCGCTCGCCGAGCCCTATCTGCTCGGGGTGTCCTCGGGAGCGTCGCTGGGAGCGGTCGCCGTCATCGTCTCCGGGGTCACCCTGTTCGGTGCCGTCTCCCTGTCGGCGTCCGCGTTCACCGGCGCCCTCCTCACCCTGCTGCTGGTGTACACCACGGCTCGGGCCGGCGGGCGGATCACATCGATCCGGCTGGTCTTGTCGGGGGTGGCGGTCGCGGCGGTGCTCACGGCGGTGATGGACCTGCTGCTGCTGACGGCCGACCGGGGCAATCAGGCGCGTGAGGTGCTCGCCTGGACGCTCGGTGGTCTCGGGGGCGTCCAGTGGGGGACGTTGTGGCTTCCCGCCGCAGCCCTGGTGGTCGGCGTCGGCGTCCTGCTCCTGCAGGCCCGTTCGCTGAACCTGCTGCTGGCGGGCGAGGAGGCCGCCACGACCATGGGACTGGATGTGGCCCGCTTCCGTGCCCGGATGTTCGTCCTGCTGTCGCTGGTCACGGGCGTCCTGGTCGCGGCGGCCGGACCGATCGGGTTCGTCGGGCTGATGCTGCCGCACATCGTGCGGCTGTTCGTCGGCGGTGACCATCGCCGGGTCCTGCCGACGGCGGCCCTGGCCGGCGCGGTGTTCCTCGTCTGGGCCGACATCGCGGCCCGTACGCTCGCGGCCCCCATGGAGATACCAGTCGGAGTGCTGACCGCGCTGTGCGGCGGTCCGTTCTTCCTCTGGATGATGCGCCGGGACGCCCGGCGGAACGACGACCGGGGAGCGGTGTGACAGCGGCAGAGCTGACCGTCGACGGGCTGACCCTCAGCGCCGGTGCCCGTCGACTGGTACGGGACGTCTCACTGACGGCGGCGCCGGGCGAGGTGATCGGTCTGGTCGGGCCCAACGGCAGCGGCAAGTCCAGCCTGCTGCGCGCCGTCTACCGCGTCCTGCGTCCCGACTCGGGCCGGATACGTGTCGACGGAACCGACGCCTGGTCCCTGCCGACGCGGAAGCTGGCTCGTACGATGGCCGCCGTCGTGCAGGAACCGGGCGCGGACTTCGACCTGACGGTGCGGGACATCGTGGCGATGGGGCGTGCCCCGCACAAGCGGCTGCTCGACGGCGACACCGCCGAGGACGCCCGGCTCATCGTGTCCTGCCTGGCGGCGGTGGACGCGGCGGAGCTGTCCGGGCGCCCGTTCGACCGGCTCTCCGGAGGCGAGCGCCAGCGGGTGCTGATCGCCCGTGCGCTGGCTCAGCAGCCGTCGCTGCTGGTGCTCGACGAACCGACCAACCACCTCGACGTCCGGCACCAGTTGCAGGTGCTCGGCCTGCTGCGGCGCCTGCCCGCCACGGTGCTGGTGGCCCTGCACGATCTGAATCTGGCGGCCTACTACTGCGACCGCATCTACATCCTCAGTGAGGGTTCGATCGTGTCATCGGGCCCGCCCGTCGAGGTGCTCACCCCGGAGATGCTGCGGGACGTGTACGGCGTGGCGGGCGAAGTCGTCGTGCACCCGAGGACGGGCGCTCCCCATGTCACCTTCCTGCCCGGCCAGGACGCGGCTGCGGGTGACGCCGGCCCTCTGTGACGAGCGGTACGGATCACTCCGGCTCGTGATCGTGCGGGGCCGTCACCGGGGCCTCCGACGGCGAGCGGTCCGCCCGCCGTCGTGCCCGGAGGCGGCCACGACGATCAGCCCGACGATCACGGCGGCGGCCGCGAGCCGTCCCCCGGCGCGCAGGATCCGCCTCCCTGAGGACGGGCCACCGGCCCGGCCGGGCCGGGTCAGCCGTGGCCATCGAGGTGAGGCTGCTGGTGGGATGCCGGCGTTCCAGCCGGTCCGTCGTGCCGGTCCGTCGTGCCGGCATCTCGGGGTCGGCACGGGAGCGCCGCCCGGAGCTCCGGGGACGGCCGGCACGGGATGGCCCGGGGCTGCGGGCCGAGCCCGGGTGGCCGTCGCCCCTCGTCCGGATCCCGCCGGGGCACCCGGGCCCGGCGGGATCCGGACGAAGGTCCTCAGGCGAACTGACCGGGCCGGTAGTCGCCGGCCGGCTGCCGGATCATGACGTTCACCCGGTTGAACGCGTTGATCAGCGCGATCAGGGACACCAGGGCGTTGAGCTGCTCCTCGTCGTAGTGCTTGGCGGCGTTCGCCCAGGCCTCGTCCGTCACCCCGCCCGCCGCGTCGGCGATACGGGTGCCCTGCTCCGCCAGCTCCAGCGCCGCGCGCTCGGCCTCGGTGAACACCGTCGCCTCCCGCCACGTCGCGACCAGGTGCAGCCGCGTCGGGGTCTCACCCGCGGCGGAGGCCTCCTTGGTGTGCATGTCGGTGCAGAAGCCGCAGCCGTTGATCTGGCTGGCGCGGATCTTCACCAGTTCCTGCGTCACGACCGGCAGGGGCGAGTCCGAGAGGACCTTGCCCGCCGAGACGATGTGCTTCAGGAACTTGCCCGCGGTCGGGCTGCCGAAGACGTTCAAACGGGCGTCCATGATGTGCTCCTCTGCCGTTGTCGGTGGCTACACATCCAGGACGGAGGGCGCTCGGCCCGATGTGACACGCCCTAAGGTGACGTGCGTCACGTCCGGAAGCGCCGTGCGAGGGCAACGGCGACGGGCCACGTGCGGAGGCGGAAGACCGCACCGGCATCCGGTGGTTCGCCGCGCCGCCACGTCCCCGCGGTCGGATCCGCGTACACCGCCCGGTCGTGGAGCCGCCTGTGCCGCTCGTCGGCATCCGGCCCCGGGTCGGGGCAGGCACAGGGTGGGGCAGGCACGGGCGGATCGGGGCAGGCACAGGGTGGGGCAGGCACGGGCGGATCGGGGCAGGCACAGGGTCGGGGCCGGCCCCGACGAGGTGCGGGGGCGTCCATGCGACGGCGTGGCAGTCGTCGTCCGGACCGAAGGAGGCGACGAGCGCCGTGGCCTCCTCGGCGGTGACCGATGATGTGGTCGTGAGATCCGAAGTCCGGGCAGGGCCGGGCACACGGTGCGTGCGCCTCGCGGCCCGGGCGGGGAGGTCTGTCGCGCAGCGCGGCAGGGGCACTTCGCCGTTCCGCGCGGCACGGTCGCGCGCCGCGCGAAGCGCGGCGGGCATAGAGTCTCGCCCGCCGAGTACCGGAGACGCCGGAAGACACGCACGCCACGCCCGAAGGGGAGCTCAGCACGGCCACCGAGCGTTGAATCCTCGAACGGAGCGTTCCGCGTACACGCACCACTCTGCCCATGCGATGAGGAGGACCCCATGAACGCCGCCGGAGAAGGACGGCAGCAGTTGGACGCGGTCAGCGTCCTGAACGCGAAGAGCACGCTCCTTCAGCTCCTCGGCCGGGCGGGGGTCTTCTCCGGTGACGCCGAGGAGCTGATCGGGCTCGTCGAGGCCGGTGCGCTCGCCCTTGCCCACCAGAAGATCGGCCGGATCGCCCGGAGCGCCCCGGAGGAGAAGGGCGAACTGTACGAGTCCGGGTGGCTCGACGGCGCCCGGCTCGTCACCGACGAACTCGACGGCCTCGCCGAACGAGCGCTGCGGCTCGCCGTCGTCTCCGATCCGTCGGCCTCTCCGGACGCCCGTCCTCCCGTCGGGAGGATGGAGGTGGAGCGGGCGAAGGTGGCGGTCATGCCGCTCTACCTCTCGTTCACCGAGGTCTCCGACCTCGACCCCGACGTCTCCGAACAGGTGCTCACGGCGGTCCTCGGCACGATGACCCTCAGGCAACGGGCCGCCTACGCGGGGCGCCTGACGGAGTTCGCCTCGGCCGGCCGCGAACGCCTGGAGCGGCTCTACGCGCGGTACGGACCCGGCAGCACCATCGCCATCCATGGGCGCTACTCGCTCATCCACTCCCCCACCAGCGTCGCCGTACTGGAACGTCTCGCCGCCGCACCTTCGGCACTGCGCGAGGAGTGGGACGCGGCCGAACTGCCGCCCGCCTGGCTGGAAGGTCTCACGACGGCCTGGGGTTCACCGGCCTGACCCGGCCTCCGGTGCCTGCCGGGGAGCAGCGGGGCGGGTTCTCCGTTCCGGCCGGACCCGCCCCGCCCGGTGGCCGCCGGGCCCGGGCCCGGTCAGCCGCCGACGTAGGCCGCGAGGTGCTCGCCCGTGAGGGTGGAGCGGGCCGCGACGAGGTCCTCGGGCGTCCCCTCGAAGACGATCCGGCCGCCGTCGTGGCCGGCGCCCGGACCGAGGTCGATGATCCAGTCGGCGTGCGCCATGACCGCCTGGTGGTGCTCGACGACGATGACCGACTTGCCGGAGTCGACGAGCCGGTCGAGCAGACCGAGCAGCTGCTCGACGTCGGCGAGGTGGAGGCCGGCGGTCGGTTCGTCGAGCACGTAGACAGGGCGGTCGCCGCCCTTGTCGGCCATGTGGGTGGCCAGCTTGAGCCGCTGCCGCTCGCCGCCGGACAGCGTGGTGAGCGGCTGGCCGAGGCTGAGGTAGCCGAGACCGACGTCGGCGAGCCTGCCGAGGATGCGGTGCGCGGCCGGTGTGCGCGCCTCGCCGGTGCCGAAGAACTCCTCGGCCTCGGTCACCGACATCGCCAGCACCTCGCTGATGTCGCGGCCGCCGAGGTGGTGTTCGAGGACCGACGCGTGGAACCGCTTCCCCTCGCACTCGTCGCAGGTGGTGGCGACGCCGGCCATCATCGCCAGGTCGGTGTAAATGACACCGGCACCGTTGCAATGGGGGCAGGCTCCCTCCGAGTTGGCGCTGAACAGCGCCGGCTTGACGCCGTTGGCCTTGGCGAACGCCTTGCGGATCGGGTCGAGCAGTCCGGTGTACGTCGCCGGGTTGCTCCGTCGCGAGCCGCGGATCGCGCCCTGGTCGATCGACACCACGCCCGCGCCGGCCGGGATCGACCCGTGCACGAGCGAGCTCTTGCCGGAGCCGGCGACACCCGTGACGACGGTCAGCACCCCGAGCGGGATGTCCACGTCGACGCCCCGCAGGTTGTGCGCCGTCGCCCCACGGATCTCCAGCGTCCCGTTGGGCTCACGCACCGTCTTCTTCAGGGAGGCCCGGTCGTCGAGATGCCGGCCGGTGACGGTGTCGGCGGCCCGCAGCCCCTCGACGGTGCCCTCGAAGCAGACCGTCCCACCGCCCGTGCCGGCGCCGGGGCCGAGGTCGACGACGTGGTCGGCGATCGCGATCACCTCCGGCTTGTGCTCCACGACGAGCACCGTGTTGCCCTTGTCGCGCAGCCGCAGCAGCAGCCCGTTCATCCGCTGGATGTCATGGGGGTGCAGGCCGACGGTGGGCTCGTCGAAGACGTAGGTCACGTCGGTGAGGGAGGAGCCGAGGTGCCGGATCATCTTGACGCGCTGCGCCTCGCCGCCCGACAGCGTGCCCGAGGGCCGCTCCAGCGAGAGGTAGCCGAGGCCGATCTCCACGAACGAGTCGAGGGTCTGGCCGAGCGCCGTGAGCAGCGGCGCCACCGACGGCTCGTCGAGCCCGTGGACCCACTCGGCGAGGTCGCGGATCTCCATCGCGCAGGCGTCGGCGATGGACAGCGTGCCGATCCTCGACGCCCGGACCGCGGCGCTGAGCCGGGTGCCCTCGCACTCCGGGCAGTCGGTGAAGGTGACCGCACGCTCCACGAAGGCCCGGATGTGCGGCTGCATCGCCTCCTTGTCCTTGGACAGGAACGACTTCTGGATCTTGGGGATCAGACCTTCGTAGGTGAGGTTGACTCCGTTGACCTTCACCTTGGTCGGCTCACGGTAGAGGAAGTCCTGCATCTCCTTCTTCGTGTACCTGCGGATGGGCTTGTGCGGGTCGAGGAAGCCCGACTCGGCGTATATCCCCACGGTCCAGACGTTGTCCGACTTCCAGCCGGGAATCGTGAACGCGCCCTCGGAGATCGACTTGGTGTCGTCGTAGAGCTGGGTGAGGTCGATGTCGGAGACCGAGCCGCGCCCCTCGCAGCGGATGCACATGCCGCCGGTGCGGCTGAAGGTCACCTTCTCCGTCCTGGTCTTGTCCGCCCCCCGGTCGACGCGGAACCCGCCGCTCGCCGACACCGAGGCGACGTTGAAGGAGTACGCGCCGGGCGGGCCGACGTGCGGCTCGGCGAGCCGGCTGAAGAGAATGCGCAGCATCGCGTTGGCGTCCGTGACGGTGCCGACCGTGGAGCGGGGGTCGGAGCCCAGACGCTGCTGGTCGACGACGATCGCGGTCGTCAGCCCCTCGAGCACGTCGACCTCGGGCCGCGCCAGGGTCGGCATGAAGCCCTGTACGAAGGCGCTGTAGGTCTCGTTGATCAGCCGCTGCGACTCGGCGGCGACGGTGCCGAACACCAGCGAGCTCTTGCCGGAGCCGGAGACGCCGGTGAAGACCGTCAGCCGGCGCTTCGGAATCTCGACACTGACGTCCTTGAGGTTGTTCACCCGCGCGCCGAGCACGCGGATCAGGTCGTGGATGTCGGCATCGTGCGGCGCGGGCGACCGCGTGTCCGTCCTCGTGGCCATGCTGGTCATGTCTCCATCTCTTGCGCGGACCGCGG
>NZ_JAQYXC010000255.1:0-12663 GCF_036322365.1 Streptomyces sp. SP18CS02 | reverse complement strand
TGCAGCAGACCGATCGACGGGACGCCGTTGATGGCGTTGATGTCCCAGTTGTTGATCGCGTTCGGGTTACCGCTGGACTCCCGCATGATGTTGCGGTGGATGCCCTCGTAGGTGCCCGGGATGTTGTTCTTCTTCATGATGCCGAGCGCCTCGCGGATCCAGCCGTCGAGGTTGTTCGCGTAGACGGGGGTGCGCGTGGCGGCGCGGCTGGCGGCGGTCTTCTGCGCGGCGCGCTTCTTGGCGGCGGCGTCGGCCTTCGCCTTCGCCTCGGCCTTCGCCTTGGCCGCGGCCTTGACCTTGGCGGCCGCCGCGGCGTTCGCCTTCGCGGCCGCCTCCGTCTTCGCCTTCGCCGCGGCGTCGGCCTTGGCCTTCAGCGCGAGGGCGGAGTGCTGGTCGGCCAGGTTGACCTGCAGCTGGTTGGTGGTCTTGGTGCCGAACGCGACGGGCGCGGCGGAGACGGCCTGGGGCTCGATCTCGGTCGAGGCGTTGCCCGGAACGGCGCTGAACGCGATGGCGGCGGCGCCGACGGCGGCAACACCGGCGAGGGAAAGCTTCTTCTTGTTCTTCTTGAGACGGCTGAAGCCGGAAGTGCTGAACGCGGACATACAGTCGTACCTCTTCGAGTAGCGGGACGTCGCATGGCCAGGGCGGCGCTACGCCTGCTCGGCGGGCGACGGCTGCAATTCTTAGCGGCCGCAAAATGCCGTGGCAAAGGTGTGACGTACGAAGCGGCGTAGTGGATCAGCCAGCTGCAGGAAGTGGTCCGAATCCCCCCAAAACCCAGACCAGACCGCACTCACCTGCCCTTTACGCAAGCACTACAGGGCTTCGTAAGTGACCTGCGTCCTATGCGCGGGCTCACATCGGGCGGGGCGCGGTCTGACCGGGTGTTGCGCTCGCAATGCGCTCAGTGAGGGCCCTCCGCAGGGAGGATCAGATGGGTGTCGCCGAACTCGTGCCAGAGGTAGCGCCGCCTCACCGCCTCGGCGTACGCACGGCCCAGCGCCTCCCGCCCCGCGATGGCCTCCAGCATCAGCAGGTGCGACGCCTCCGGTTCGTGCAGCCCGGTCAGCAGTCCGTCCACGGCCCGCACCCCGCGCCGGGGCGTCACCACCAGGTCGGTCCAGCCGGCGGCCGCCTCCACGACGCCGTCGGGCCCGGCCGCCGACTCCAGGGCGCGCACCGCCGTCGTGCCCACGGCCACGATCCGC
This sequence comes from Streptomyces sp. SP18CS02, assembly GCF_036322365.1. Lineage (NCBI taxonomy): Bacteria > Bacillati > Actinomycetota > Actinomycetes > Kitasatosporales > Streptomycetaceae > Streptomyces > Streptomyces sp. SP18CS02. Next base: position 11,452 of record NZ_JAQYXC010000255.1, on the reverse strand, counting down.
CCGCCACCCGCACGTGCCGCGTTGACCAGCCACGCCGTGGCCGCCGGCACCTCGTACCGCTCCGGGTACGGGGGCTCGTGCGCCTCGGCCGACGCCACGCCGGTGTGCAGCGTGACGGGCGCGAACTGCACCCCCCGGCTCACCAGCCGCGCCACCAGCGCCGCCGTGAAGGGCCGCGCGGCGCTCGGCATCTCCGCCGAGCCGCCGCCGTCGGGGGCCGGCAGCGCGAAGACGGTCTGGTACGCGGTGAGCGGCTGGTCCCGCTCGGTGTATCCGTACCGGATGGGCCGCCCGTACCGCGTCAGCAGGCCGGGCACGTCGACCGTGACCGAGGCCCACCACAAGCGCTCCCCGCCGGCGTCCAGCGGCTCCTCCAGAACCAGGTGGGCCCCGCCCGGCAGCCGCACCACCCCGCCCGCCGGACCGCCCGCCCGCGGCTTCGTGCTCCCCGTACCGCCCCGCCCCTCGGGGTCGCGCAGCTCCACCGCCCACCGGCCGTCGTCCCCGCGGGTCGAGAAGTGCACCACCACGACGTCCCCGCCGAGCCTCGCGGTGACGGCGGCGGCCAGCGTCGCCGAGGTGTTCACCACCAGGACGTCCCCGGCCCGCAACCGTGCCGGGAGCTCCCGGAAGGCATGGTGCGACACCTCGGGGCCCCGCGACACCAGCATCCGCACGTCGTCGCGGCCCGTTCCGCGCTGCTCGGCGGGCACCCGCGCGGACAGCTCGGACGGCACCCGGAGCGCTTCCTCCCACAGGCCCCTCACGCCTCCACCTCCGCCAGGGACGGCGCCGACCAGCGTCCGCTCACCGGCCGGCGGTCCAGCAGCCGCAGAAAGCCCGGGACCACCGCATCCGGGCTCGGACGGGGACGGTCGTCGTCGGGCACGGCGGCGCGGTACATGTCGGTGCCCATGTCGCCGGGGTCCACCGACCACACCCGCAGACCCGGCTCCTCCACGCCCAGCACCGCCGCCAGCCGGTCCAGCGCCGCCTTGGACGCCCCGTACCCGCCCCAGGTCCCGTACGCCTCCGACGCCGCGTCCGAACTCACCGTGATCACCGTCCCCGACGCACTGGTCCGCAGCAGCGGCAGGGCCTCCTGCACCAGCCCCAGCGCGGCCACCACATTGGTCTCCAGCGCCGTCCGCAATCCGTCCAGGGGCAGTGCGTCCAACCGCACCAGCGGTTCGGCGCCCAGCGCCCCGGCGTTGCTCACCAGCAGGTCGAGCCCGCCCAGGTCGCGCGCCGCGGCCACCAGCCGCGCACGGTGCCCGGCGTCCGTGACGTCCCCGGCGACCGCCACCACGCGCGTCCCGGGAACCCCGGCCCGCCTCGCCTCCTCCCGTACCGCGTCCGCGCTCTCCTCCAGCACCCGCCCGGTCCTGGCGTCCAGCACCAGATCCCAGCCACGCCGGCCGAGCGCCGCGGCGAGCGCCCGCCCCAGACCCTTCGAAGCCCCCGTGATGATCGCGACAGCCATGACGTCCATCCCCTCTGCATGATGCCCTCTGTCCGTACCGCTCAGCCTGGATCGGGGCACCGGCCCGCCGCGTCGTACGGCGGCCCGACGGCCAGGAACCTTCGGCCTAGGCCTCCGGGCCCAGAGGGCGGCGGTCCCCGGTCCGATACGGACTGTCACATCGCGCCGGTAACGTGAACGCATGACCGATCGACCGCGCTCCGGCCTGGCAGCCGTGAGCACCGCCCTGCTGGCGATGAGCCGGCACCTGGAGGTCCGCGACGTCCTCAAGACGATCGTGGCCTCGGCCCGCGAGCTGCTCGACGCGCGGTACGCGGCGCTGGGCGTCCCCGACGACCACGGGGGCTTCGCCCAGTTCGTCGTCGACGGGGTGAGCGACGAGCAGTGGAAGGCGATCGGCCCCCTGCCGCGCCAGCACGGCATCCTGGCGGCGATGCTCCACGAGGAGAAGCCCGAGCGGATCGCCGATGTGCGCAAGGACCCGCGCTTCGAGGGCTGGCCCGCGGCCCACCCCGACATGTCGGACTTCCTGGGCATGCCCATCCGCGACGGCGACGAGACGATCGGCGCCCTGTTCCTCGCGAACAAGCGCTGCCCCGAGGCCGACCGGGCCCTCGGCGGCGGCTGCGGCTTCACGACCGAGGACGAGGAGCTGCTGGGGATCCTCGCCCAGCACGCCGCGATAGCGCTCACCAACGCCCGGCTGTACGAGCGCAGCCGCGAGCTCACCATCGCCGAGGAGCGCTCCCGGCTGGCCCACGAGCTGCACGACGCCGTCAGCCAGAAGCTGTTCTCACTGCGGCTGACCGCCCAGGCGGCGGCCGCCCTGGTCGACCGGGACCCGGTCCGCGCCAAGGGCGAGCTCCAGCAGGTCGCCGCCCTCGCCGCCGAGGCGGCGGACGAACTGCGGGCCGCCGTGGTGGAGCTGCGGCCCGCCGCCCTGGACGAGGACGGCCTGGTCCACACGTTGCGGACCCATACCCAGGTCCTGGACAGGGCGCACACCTCGCGCGTCAGCTTCCGCAGCGCCGGCATACGCGCCCTGCCCGCCGCCCAGGAGGAGGCCGTGCTGCGGGTGGCCCAGGAGGCCCTGCACAACGCGCTGCGTCACGCGGAGGCGGAGCACGTGGACGTCTCCCTCGTCCGCAGCGGTCAGGGCGCGCTGCTGAGCGTCACCGACGACGGCAAGGGGTTCGAGCCCCGCACGGTCCGCCGCGCCGGACGGCACCTCGGGCTGGTCTCCATGCGCGACCGGGCAGGCGGGGTCGGGGGCACACTCACCGTGCAGTCGGAGCCCGGCAAGGGCACCACGATCGAGATGGAGGTCCCCGGTGGCTGAGACCGCCCCCGACCCGAAGACCCGGATCCGCGTGCTGCTGGTCGACGACCACCAGGTGGTCCGCCGCGGCCTGCGCACCTTTCTGGAGGTCCAGGACGACATCGAGGTCGTGGGGGAGGCGGGCGACGGCGCCGAGGGCGTGGCCCGCGCGGAGGAGCTCCGGCCCGACGTCGTCCTCATGGACGTCAAGATGCCCGGCATGGACGGCATCGAGGCCCTCCGCAAGCTGCGCGAGCTGGCCAACCCCGCCAGAGTCCTGATCGTCACCAGCTTCACCGAGCAGCGCACGGTGGTGCCCGCCCTGCGCGCGGGCGCCTCCGGGTACGTGTACAAGGACGTCGACCCCGAGGCGCTGGCCGGCGCCATCCGCTCCGTGCACGCGGGGCACGTGCTGCTCCAGCCCGAGGTGGCCGTGGCGCTGCTCTCCCAGGACGACGCGGGTGGCGGCACGGGCCGGAGCGGCACGCTGACCGAACGGGAGCGGGAGGTCCTCGGGCTGATCGCCGACGGGCGGTCGAACCGGGAGATCGCGCGGGCGCTCGTCCTGTCCGAGAAGACGGTCAAGACGCATGTCTCGAACATCCTGATGAAGCTGGACCTCGCCGACCGGACCCAGGCGGCGCTGTGGGCGGTGCGCCACGGCCTCGCGGGCTGAACGGCCGGGGAACAGGGGGGCGGGGGAGCAGAGGCGGCCCGGCGCGACGGTTCGGGCGCGCGGGGACGGGGACCGCGGTTCCCATCCGGTCGGAGATTCATACTGTCGGGTGTATGTCACCCGTACGGCGCATCCAGACCGGCGCGTGACCGTTCTCCAAGGCGTGCTGCGGTGATTGCCGCAGCGATGGCTAGGAGGATCCTGAAGTGAAGAACCTGAAGAAGGCCGCTGCCGTCACCATGGTCGCCGGTGGGCTCGTCGCCGCCGCCGCCGGAGCCGCGTCCGCCACCGGTGCGCACGCGGACGGCGCCGCCATCGGTTCGCCCGGCGTCGGCTCCGGCAACCTGGTGCAGGCCCCGGTCCACGTCCCGGTGAACGTGGTCGGCAACACCGTCAACGTGATCGGCGCGCTGAACCCGGCCTTCGGGAACGACGGCGTCAACGTCTGATCGCGGAGCGACCTCCCCGGCCCCCAGTCCCCCTGGGGGCCGGTTCGTTCCACCACCTGCCGACCGGACGCCCGGGCCTCACCAGGACCCCCGCTCGCGCTCCTCCACATAGGCGTTGAACGCCGCCACCTGGGCGCGCCGCGCCACCCGTTCCACCGGCCGCAACGCATCCGACCGCGCCGCCATCTCCGACGCGCTCACCGCACCGCCGTGCCCGTTCCCGTACGCCAGCGAGATCAGCAGCCCCACCCGCTGCGCCAGCTCCAGCACCCGCACGGCCCGCGGCGGATACCCCGGTGCCAGGACCTCACGGCCCGCCTCCGCCCGCGCCCGGTACGCATCCAGGGCGGCCTCCGCCACCGGACCCGAGGCCGCCACGTCCAGCCGGGTCAGCACCGTCGTCGCCTCGCGCAGCGCCTCGGCCAGCTCCCGCTCGGACTCGCCCAGCGACGGCACGTCCGCCGGCGGCGCCTCCCGCACGGGCAGGCAGTGCCAGCCGACCTCCACGTGCCGGTCGCCCGACGGCCCCGCCTCGTACGTCTCGGGCACCAGGCCGAAGGCGGCGCCGTACCCGACGACCGCCTCCTCGGCCTCCAGCGCCCGCGCGTTGAACTCCGGCGGCCCGCTCAGCCCGAGGGGATGCCCCGGCGCGGGCAGCGCCACCCGCCACCCCGTGACCCCGAGCGACCTCAGCCGCCCCAGCGCCAGCGTCAGACCGACCGGCCCCGATTCACCCGGCAGTCCCTCGACCCGGTGCACCGCGTCGTCCCCGACGATCGCGAGCACGGCGTCGTCCGGCGATACCAACCCGGCCAGCAGGGCGTTCCCCCATGCGGCCAACCGTCCTGAACGTGGTTCCGAAAGCATGCCCCCACCCTAGGTACTGGCCGGGCTCCGTCCCACCTCCGGCCAGAACCGGACCTCAGGGCCGACGTGCTCCGGCGGTGGCGTAGGTTTTCCCTGGGAGCTGCGTCCGCCTGGCGCAAGCGACGACGAGACTCGACCGCAAGGGGAGACAACGCGCTCATGAGCGATGTACTGGAGCTGGTGGACGTATCCGTGGTCCGCGACGGACGGGCTCTGGTGGACGATGTCTCCTGGTCGGTCAAGGAAGGTGAGCGCTGGGTCATCCTCGGCCCCAACGGCGCCGGCAAGACCACCCTCCTCAACATCGCGTCCAGCTACCTCTTCCCCACCAGCGGCACCGCCAGCATCCTGGGCGACCGGATGGGCAAGGTCGACGTCTTCGACCTCCGTCCCCGCATCGGTATGGCCGGCGTCGCGATGGCCGAGAAGCTTCCCAAGCGGCAGACCGTGCTCCAGACCGTGCTGACCGCCGCGTACGGCATGACCGCCACCTGGCACGAGAACTACGACGAGGTCGACGAGCAGCGCGCCCGCGCCTTCCTCGACCGCCTCGGCATGACCGACTTCCTGGACCGCAGGTTCGGCACGCTTTCCGAGGGCGAGCGCAAGCGCACCCTCATCGCCCGCGCCATGATGACCGACCCCGAGCTGCTGCTCCTCGACGAGCCGGCCGCCGGACTCGACCTGGGCGGCCGTGAGGACCTCGTCCGCCGCCTCGGCCGCCTCGCCCGCGACGTGTACGCCCCTTCCATGATCATGGTCACGCACCACGTGGAGGAGATCCCGCCGGGCTTCACCCACGTGTTGATGATCCGTCAGGGCAAGATCCTGGCCGCCGGGCCGATGGAGATGGAGCTGACGTCCCGCAACCTCTCCCGGTGCTTCGGCCTGCCGCTCGTGGTCGAGCGCGTCGGTGAGCGCTACACCGCCCAGGGCCTGCCGCTGTCCTGACGTCCGCCCCGCCCCGCCGCGACTGCGCCATCGCGCCCTGTCCCGCGAGGGACCCGCCGAACTACCATGACCTGGTGGACATCGACGCATGGGTGTGGTGGCTGATCGGCGCGGTGGGGCTCGGCATCCCGCTCGTCCTGACCGCGATGCCGGAGTTCGGAATGCTGTCCGTAGGGGCGATCGCCGGAGCCGTCACGGCCGGCCTCGGCTTCGGCCTGGTCGCGCAAGTGATCGTCTTCGCCGTGGTGTCCGTCGCGCTCATCGCGGTGGTCCGCCCGATCGCGGCCCGGCATCGCGACGGACGCCCCCAACTCGCCACGGGGGTCGACGCCCTGAAAGGCCGTCAGGCCGTGGTGCTGGAACGGGTGGACGGCAGCGGTGGCCGGATCAAGCTGGCCGGCGAGATCTGGTCGGCCCGCACCCTCGACTCCGGCCAGGCCTTCGAGCCCGGCCAACAGGTCGATGTGGTCGAGATCGACGGTGCGACCGCGGTGGTCATGTGACGGAACCCGGTCAACCCCACGGAACGGGGCACGCGACCGCCCCCCGTCTGGGAAACTGATCATCGCAATCAACGCGGCAACGCGGCAGCCGACCGGCAGCGAAGGGCACGGGGAACACGATGTCAGCAGTCATCATCGTCCTGATCATTCTGGTGGTGCTCGTCTTCATCGCCCTGATCAAGACGATCCAGGTCATCCCGCAGGCCAGCGCAGCCATCGTCGAGCGCTTCGGCCGCTACACCCGCACCCTCAACGCGGGCCTCAACATCGTCGTCCCGTTCATCGACTCCATCCGCAACCGGATCGACCTGCGTGAGCAGGTCGTTCCCTTCCCGCCGCAGCCGGTGATCACCCAGGACAACCTGGTCGTCAACATCGACACGGTCATCTACTACCAGGTGACCGACGCCCGCGCCGCGACCTACGAAGTCGCCAGCTACATCCAGGCGATCGAGCAGCTCACCGTCACCACGCTGCGCAACATCATCGGTGGCATGGACCTGGAGCGCACCCTCACCTCCCGCGAGGAGATCAACGCGGCACTGCGCGGCGTCCTCGACGAGGCCACCGGCAAGTGGGGCATCCGCGTCAACCGCGTCGAGCTGAAGGCGATCGAGCCGCCCACCTCCATCCAGGACTCGATGGAGAAGCAGATGCGCGCCGACCGCGACAAGCGCGCCGCGATCCTCACCGCCGAGGGCATCCGCCAGTCGCAGATCCTCACCGCCGAGGGCGAGAAGCAGTCCGCGATCCTGCGCGCCGAGGGCGAGGCCAAGGCCGCCGCCCTGCGCGCCGAGGGCGAGGCCCAGGCCGTCCGCACGGTCTTCGAGGCCATCCACGCCGGCGACCCGGACCAGAAGCTCCTCTCCTACCAGTACCTCCAGATGCTGCCGAAGATCGCGGAGGGCGACGCCAACAAGCTCTGGATCGTCCCCAGCGAGATCGGCGACGCGCTCAAGGGCCTCTCCGGCGCCTTCGGCAACCTCGGTGGAGGCGCCCCCGGCTTCAACACCGGCAAGGAGCGCCGCGAAGAACCCCCCGTCGACTGACGGGCACACCCCATCGTGCATGATCGGTTCATCAAGCACCGATCCTGCAAGCCTGATCAAGACCGATCATGTACGAGGGGCACAGCGTGACGATCTGGGAGATGCTCGCCGTCCTCGCCGCGGGCATCGGCGCCGGCACCATCAACACCATCGTCGGCTCCGGGACGTTGATCACCTTCCCGGTACTGCTCGCCGTCGGACTCCCGCCGGTCACCGCCACCGTCTCCAACGCCCTCGGCCTCATCCCCGGCTCCATCAGCGGAGCCATCGGCTACCGCGCCGAACTCACCGGCCAGCGCGCCCGCGTGATGCGGCTGGGCACCGCCGCGGCCCTCGGTGGGCTCTGCGGCGCCGTACTGCTCCTGCTCCTGCCCTCCACCGCCTTCGAGACGATCGTCCCCATCCTGGTGGCGCTCGCCCTCGTCCTGGTCATCCTGCAACCCCGCATCGCCAAGGCGGTACAACGCCGCCGCGACCGCGAGGGCACCACCGGGGACCACGAGGGAGGACCGCTCCTCTTCTTCGCGCTGCTGCTCGCCAGCGTCTACGGCGGCTACTTCACGGCGGCTCAGGGCATCATCTACCTCTCCCTGATGGGCATGCTGCTCCACGACAGCATGCAGCGCCTCAACGCCGTCAAGAACGTCCTCGCGGCCATCGTCAACTCCGTCGCCGCGCTCTTCTTCCTCTTCGTCGCCGACTTCGACTGGACGGCCGTCCTGCTCATCGCCGTCGGCTCGGCCCTCGGCGGCCAGATCGGCGCCCGCGTCGGACGCCGCCTCCCGCCCCTCGCCCTGCGCGTCCTGATCGTCGCCGTCGGCACCGTCGCCATCGTCCAGCTCCTGCTGCGCTGACACACGAAAGCCCGCCCGCGCTCCCGGGACCGGGGCGAAGGCGGGCCTGCCGCGAGGGACCGCGCTACGCGGCCGCCGGCCGGGCGAGCCACGGCGGCAGCCCCGAGCGCTCACCGGCACGCATCGCGAGCAGCATCGTGTCCGCCGGCGTCGGCACGAAGGGCTGGTACAGCAACGGCATCCCCGCCTGGTCCGGCGTACGGTCCGCTTTGCGGTGATTGTCCTCCGCGCAGGACGCCACCGTGTTCAGCCAGGTGTCCGACCCGCCCTGCGCCCGCGGCACCACGTGGTCCACGGTCGTCGCGCGCCTGCCGCAGTAGGCGCACCGGTGCTGGTCCCGTATCAGCACACCCCGCCTCGACCACGGCGCGTGTCTTCGGAACGGCACCCGGACGTACCGGCAGAGTCTGATCACCCGGGGCACGGGAAGATCCAGCGCGGCCGCGCGCACCCGGAGGCGGGGATGGGACTGCTCGACGACGGCCTTGTCCTGCAGCACGAGCACCACCGCACGGTTGAGCGTGACCGTCGAAAGCGGTTCGAAGCTCGCGTTGAGTACCAGCGTGTCCCGCATTGTGCCCACCTCCCGTGTGCCGGCCCGCCCCGTCGGCGGACTCCGGGCCTGGACCAACTCTGGCCGGGTGCGCCGGGTGGGACAACGCAATATCGCCGCTCCGCCGGGACACGACCCCAGCAGCCGCTCCGTCCCGCCCCCGGTCCTCGAAAACAAAAGATGCCCGCTTCTGATCTCTCCAAGACCAGAAGCGGGCAAACAACAAACGAACGATCAGGTGCCCTGACCGGCGTCCGCGTACTCACCGATCAACTGCGCACGCCCGAGCGTGTGGAACCGCAGATTGAAGCCGACCACCGCCGGCGAGACCTCCGCGTCCGGCCCGAGCTTCTCGCTGTCCACCGCGTACACGGTGAAGACATACCGGTGCGCGGGATCCCCGGGCGGCGGCGCGGCGCCTCCGAAGTCCTTCGACCCGTAGTCGTTGCGGACGTGCACCGCGCCCTCGGGCAGCCCCTCGAACTTCCCGCTGCCCGCACCCGCCGGCAGTTCGGTCACATCCGCCGGGATGTCGAACAACACCCAGTGCCAGAACCCGCTCCCGGTCGGCGCGTCCGGATCGAAGCACGTCACGGCGAAGCTCTTCGTCTCCGCCGGGAAGCCCTCCCACCGCAGATGCGGCGAGGTGTTTCCCGCCGCGTGCACCTGTGCGTCCGCCAGCACGCCTCCCGGCGCGACGTCGTCACTCACCACGGTGAACGACGGCACCTGCGGATGGAAGTCGTGAGGGAGCGGCGCCCTCTTCCTCTCGGCCACGTCTGAACCTCCGATTCGCCTGCTCTTCTGCCTGCCCCCCAGCCTCGCCGAGACTAGAGCCAGTTGCGACGACCACCGACATCGGCGAGCCACTGGTTGAGGTACGCCACCCAGTCCGTGCCCTGGAAGTCGTTCAGCCCCACCTTGAACGCCCGGTACGAGTCGCTGCTCTCGCTGAACAGCCCCGGCTTCTTGTCCATCTCCAGCACGACGTCCATCTCGCGGGAGTCCGCGACGAACGTCAGCTCCACCTGGTTCAGGCCCCGGTACTGCTGCGGCGGCACGAACTCGATCTCCTGGTAGAAGGGCAGCTGCTGCCGCGTCCCCCGGATGTGACCGCGCTCCATGTCGGCGCTCTTGAAGCGGAAGCCCAGCTGGATGAAGGCGTCCAGGATCGCCTGCTGCGCCGGCAGCGGGTGGACGTTGATCGCGTCCAGGTCGCCCGAGTCCACGGCCCGCGCGATCTCCAGCTCCGTCGTCACCCCGATGTCCATGCCGTGCAGCTGCTGCCCGGCGATCGTGGTCACCGGCGTCTCCCACGGGATGTCCAGCCCGAACGGCACCACGTGCACCGCCCCGGCCTTCACCTCGAAGGCCCCGCCCAGACGCACCTTGGTGAACTCGATGTCCTGCTTGACCTCCTGGTCGCCGCCCTCCACCTCGACACGCGCCTGGAGACCGACGGAGAGCGCCTCGATCCGCTGGTCCACCGATCCGCCCTGGACCCGCACCTCTCCCTGGACGACTCCACCGGGGACGACGTTCGCCTCGGTGAGCACCGTCTCGACGGACGCCCCACCGGCACCGAGGCTCGCGAGCAGCTTCTTGAAGCCCATGTTCACTCCTTCTAGGTCTGACCCCTACATACGCGCGACGACCGTAGCCGGTTCCCCGCCACGCCCCAGTACGCTCGTACAACATGATCGAGAGCCCCGACCGTACGCCGCTGCCGCGGGACTTCTTCGACCGCCCCGTACTGGAGGTGGCGCCCGACCTGCTCGGCCGCACCCTCGTACGGATGACGGACGACGGCCCCATCGAACTGCGCCTCACCGAGGTCGAGGCGTACGCGGGCGAGGCGGACCCCGGCTCCCACGCCTACCGAGGCCGCACCGCCCGCAACGCGGTGATGTTCGGCCCGCCCGGACACGCCTACGTCTACTTCACCTACGGCATGTGGCACTGCCTGAACCTCGTGTGCGGCCCCGAGGGCTCGGCAGGGGGTGTCCTGCTGCGCGCCGGCGAAGTCCGAGCGGGCCACGAGCTGGCCCGCAAACGTCGACTCTCGGCCCGCAACGACCGAGAACTGGCCAAAGGGCCGGCGCGCCTGGCCACCGCCCTCGACGTCGACCGCACCCTCGACGGCACCGATGCCTGCGCGGGCCCCGGCTCCCCTCTCTCCGTACTGACCGGAGCCCCGACCGGCTCAGGTCAGGTGCGCAACGGACCCCGTACGGGAGTGGGCGGCGACGGCGCCCACCACCCCTGGCGCTTCTGGCTCGACGGGGATCCGACGGTCAGCCCGTACCGCGCCCACACACCGCGCCGGCGCAGGGCTTGACTCCAGGGGCCAAAGCGCCTAGTGTCGACCGAGCTGCAGGAGCCGGGCCTGCTGGTCAAGCACCCCGGGAGCAGCCATCCACTACCTATGATCTTCCCCAACGGGCTTCGAGTTTCGGCGTGCCGGAATTCATTCCCCGGGAGACTCGATTATGAGTCGCCAAGGAAATCGGCTAGCGTAGTGAACACGCCGAAAGGCAAAAGGCCCCCAACGGCCACCGGAAACAGAATCCAGACCGGAAACGGAACGGAAAAAGAATCTGGTAAGGTTGGAACCGCCGGAAAGGGAAACGCGAAAGCGGAGAACGGCCCGGCAGCCCGCTCCAGCGGGTGGCGGAAACGGAAATCGGATCTGCTAAGCTGGAAACACGAAAGACCGAAGGGAAGCGCCCGGAGGAAAGCCCGAGAGGGT
>NZ_JAQYXC010000254.1:0-187006 GCF_036322365.1 Streptomyces sp. SP18CS02 | reverse complement strand
GGTAGTTGGCGGTGTTCTGCTCGACGATGTGGACCAGGCCGCCCGTCTCGTGGTTGACGTTGGCGAGGAAGGCCGCGGCCTCCTGCTTCTTCACCGTGTCGCTGCCGGTCTTGGCGAAGCCCGGGTAGGCGCTCAGCGCCGTGGTCAGGCCGCTGTACGTGTAGAACGCGTTCCGGTTCGGGAACATCTGGTTGAACTGCGCCTCGCTGACGACGAAGCCCGAGGGTGCCGGGGTCCCGCCGCCTCCGCAGCTGTACGGGTCCCAGTACCAGGTGCTGATGGTCGGGTCGTAGCCCGGGTTGTCGTGCTCGGCTATGTAGTACGCGCCGTTGTACCTGACAACGTTGCCAGTCGTGTACCAGGCGCCCTGCTGCCAGTTGGGCGCGGTGTCGCAGACGGTGGCGGCGGGCGCGGCGGACGCGGACGGCATCAGGACCGTGGCCAGGCCGGTGGCGGCGAGGATCGCGACCAGCAGGGCCATGAGGCGTGTTCTCAGCACTCGATCTCTCCTTCGCGCGCGACGGGCCGGACCGGAGGTGAGGGCCGTCCGGTACGGCGGTGTCGCGGTGGGGGGCTTTTCCCCACTCAAGCGCGATTGACGTGATCGAGTCAAGGTATAGACCAATATGACTCCAGGGTAAGTCCGGTTCCCGCGGGGGGAGATGGGGGCTCGCGCCTCATGGGAGGGTCAGTCCCACCAGAAGGACCAGTGCTCCTTGCCGAGAACCGCCTCGGCGGCGTAGTCGCGGATCGTGTCGAAGCCCTGCCACACGTTGTCCGGGCAGAAGGCGTGGTGCTCGGCCGCCACGGCGAGCGCGTCCGGCATGGTGCGGGGCGGGGCGGCGACCGACAGGTCCATGCGGTCGAAGTGGAGCGCCAGGAGCCGTATGCCGAACCGGTCCTCCCATGAGCGCAGGACCGCGGAGAGCAGACCGGTGTCCGTGTGGTTGCAGGCCCCGGTCCAGCCCAGCGCCGCGGGGATGTCCGCGCCGCGACGGGCCGGGACGAGACCCGCCCGGGCGCCGGGCAACTGGTCCGTGTCCAGCAGTTCGGCGGCCACGCGGGCCGCCGCCGCGTCCGGATCGGCGTCCCGCGCGCCCGCCGGGGCCAGTCCGGGCCACTCGGGCGTGAACGGGGCGATGGTGTCGGCGTCCACGTCGTCGCCGTCCTCGGCCTGCACCCAGTCCCACAGGTGCCGCAGCGTCTCCTCCGCTTCATGGTCGTCCGGGTCCGACACCTGGTCCACGTCGAGGTTGCCCTCGTCCCAGGCCAGCGAGCGGCGTGCGTCGTTCACGAGCAGGACCGGCTGCATGCCGGACGCCTCCCGGGCGGCCAGGAGGCTCGCCCAGGTATGCGGGCCGGCGGCTTCGTCCGCGTACCAGAGGGACGGCTGTACACGCATGATGCCGGGCGGCAGGTCCAGGCCCAGCGCGTTCGGGTTGATGACCATGAACCGACCATAGGCGTCCGCACTGACAATCGACCCCGAGCCGGTGATCCCGCGCTCGTCGGCGCGTACGGCGGCCGAGGGGCCGTCAGGTCGTATGCGCCGTGGCGTGGTTGGCCGCGTCGGCCGCGTCGGCCGACAGCAGGTCGGCGATGCGGGAGAGGCCGTCGGCCGCGTACCCCTGCGCCATGGCGCGGTCGAGAAGTGCCTGGAACGGGGCGAAGAGCTCCGTGCTCACCCCCTGGTCGCGGAAGGTGGTGAGGAAGTTGGGGAAGGCGGCGTGATTGACGGCGAGGCTGGACACGTCGGTCAGGTGCCGCCCGGAGTCCACGGCCGCGGCCCATTGAGGGGCGCCGGAGAGCATGGCGCCGATCCAGGGGACCAGCAGTTCGGAGAACTCCTCGGCGGGGATGCCCTCCGTCCGGACCAGGGCGAACGCCTGCATGACGCCGATGACCATGCCGTACATGCCGGTGAGCAGCCCCAGGTCGTAAAGCGCGGCCAGACCCGGGTCCGTACCGGTCCAGCGGGTACCGCCGAACGCGGCGAGGACGGGGCGGCAGTCCTGGAAGGCCTCCTCGTCGCCGCTGTAGAGGACGTAGGCGTGGGGGCCGGCGATCATCTGCGGGACGGCCATGATGCCGCCGTCCACGTACCGGGCACCGTGCTCGGCGGCCCACGCGGCCAGCTCCCTGGCCTGGGCAGGGGTGCCGTTGGTGGTGTTGACCAGGGTCTTGCCGGCCAGGGCGCCCCCGAGGCCGGCGAACACCTTCCGGACGCTGTCGTTGTCGAGCAGGCAGACGATCACCAGGGGGGCGGCGGCGACCGCGTCGGCGGCGGTCCCGGCGGGGAGGGCGCCCTGTGCGACGAGGGGGCCCGTTCTGGCGGGGGACCGGTTCCAGACGGTGACCCGGTGGCCGGCCCCGAGGAGCGCGGCGGCGAGGGCGGAGCCCATCATGCCGAGTCCGATGACGGAGACGGACGCGGGCGTGGCGGCGGGGACGGGGGACGGGGAGGCCGGGGACGGGGCGGCTGCGGGCATGGCGAAGCTCCTCCGAGGGAGTTCAGGGATGGGAGATCCGGACGGTTCGATCCTCGTCCGGCGCCGAAGTGCCCACAAGTACTGACTGGTTGGTGAGGTACTTACCAGAGGGTGAGTGGGGTGGGGGCAGCCGTCCGGGTGCCTGGGCGGGGGAGTGCCCAGGCGCACCGCGGCGGCCGTCAGTAGGTCAGGGCGTCGGACATGTCGCTCAGCCAGTACGTCACGGAGGCGTCGTCGTCCTTGTAGGTGTCCGCCGGGAGCGTGAGCGTGGTCGCGGCGCCGGTCGAACCCGAGCCGTCACGGGGGGCGAAGTGCACCGTGAGCTTGTCGGCGATGCGGCCGTGCGCCTCACCGGTCTCCCGCTCGGCGTTCAGGACGATCGAGGCGTACGCGGACTCGCCGGGGGCGAGGGTCACCACCGCCTGGGGCTTGGAGTCCTCGATGATCCGGGTCACGGACTGCTCGTCGTCGAAGCGGAGGAGGGGCGCGTAGTAGGCGTCGCAGCGGCCGGAGCCGGTGTTGGTGACCGTCAGGAGCAGGTGGTTGATGGGGCGGGACACCTTGCTGACGACGACCTTGGTGTTGTCCCCGGTGCAGGTGGCGGAAGCGGTGGTGTCGCCGGTGCCGGTGCTCTGGCCCTTGCCGCTGCCCTGGTCGCCGCTGCCCCCGGCCGTGCCGGCGGACGGCTTGCCGTGGCCCGGGGCGGCGCTCGCGGCGGACGAGGGTGCGTCGGAGGAGCCGGAGGAGCCGGAGGCGGCGGGAGAGGCGGAGGCGGCGGGGCTGCTCGCGGCCGGGACGGACGGGTTCGTCGTGCCCGCCGCGTTCGCGTCGTCACCGGACTGGCAGGCGGTGAGCGAGAGCGCGGCCAGGAGGGCGGTCGCGGCGGCGGCGGTGGTGCGGGTGCGGAAGCTGCGCATGGCTGGTGGTTCTCCCCGTGAGGTCGTTCGTACGGTCGTTACGGCTGGTTGTGCGGGTGGGTCGTGCGGGTGGGTCGTGCGGTTGGACCGGCGCTTGTTCGTGCGGTTGTTCGTGCGGTGACGCGTTTCCGGCGCGTGACGTCCGGTCAGTCGGAGGAAGGTGAAAGGGTGGTGACGGCGTATCCGTCAGTGACGGTGGATCAATGCGACGACGACGACCATGGAGGCGATCAGCACGCCGAGGGCGATCGCGTCGGTGAGTCCTGGGCGACACTGGGTCCGCATCGTGGCTCCCTGTCTCGGTGGCGCTGGACACACCCTGCGCGCCTGGCTGATCAGCACGCAATGGACACGGGACAATGAGGGAAGCCGGAACGCCTTTACCTGCTGTGACCTGCGCGAACGCAGGTCGCCTGGAACGCGTTCCTGGGACGGCGAGGGGCAGGGGACGGCTGAGGTGGGGACGGACATGGGTGACTTCGCGGCACTGTTGCGTGAGCTCAAGGAGCGATCCGGGCTCAGTTACGGCGCTCTCGCCAAGCAGACCCACATGAGCACGTCCACGCTGCACCGCTACTGCAACGGGGACGCCGTGCCGACCGAGTTCGCCCCCGTGGAGCGGCTCGGCAGGCGCTGTGGGGCGTCCCGGGACGAGCTCGTGGAGCTGCACCGGCGCTGGATCCTGGCCGACGAGGCCCGGCGCCGGGGGCGCGCGGCCACGGCAGTACCGGGCCCCGCGGGTGAGCCCCGCCCCGAGGCCGCGCCCGAGCCCCGCCCCGGAACCGGGCCCGAGGCCGGGCCGGCCTCGACCGGGCCGGAAGCGGGTCCTGAGGCGGAAGCGGGTCCTGAGGCGGAGGCGGAACCCGGTCCGGTGGCTGCTCGTCCGGTGGCTGCTCCCGGGCCCCGGGGCCCGTCGGAGCCGGTGCCCACGGCGCCGGGGGCGACCGTGCCCGGCGGCACGCGGGACGATCCGGCGTCCGGGCGCGGCGGCCCCGGACGGGCCCGTCTCGTGCTCGCCACCGCCGTGGGCGTCGTCCTCCTCGCGACGGCCGCCTTCGCCGTGGTCGCCGACAGGGGCTCACAGGACGGCACCCGGACCACTGCCGACGGCCGCCCCCCGGCCACGGCCGGTGCGCCCGTGCGGAGCGCGCACGGCGGCACCGCGAAGCCGAGCCCGAGCGGCGGCACGAGCCCCGCCGCGACCCCTGCCGCGAAGCCGGGCCCCTCGGCCGTCAGCCCGTCGGCGGGGGCTTCGAAGAGTCCCCTTTCGTCGGCGGAGCCCCGCCACGACGGGCGCCCGCCGCTCTCCGTCGACGTGCGTCCGTACGCGTGGACGCACCCCTGCGACCAGGCGTACGTGGTGGACCGCCCGCCCGCGAAGATGCCCCCGCCGCCCTCGGAGCAGGGCGCGCGGGGCTGGGTCACGTCCTTGGGCGGCGTACCCGGCGGGAACATGCTGATCGACCTCGCCGTCCAGGGCACGGGCGAGGAGACGGTGGTGCTTCGGGCGCTGCACGTGCGGGTGGTGAGCAAGAAGGCACCGCTCGCCTGGAACGCGTACACGATGGGCGTCGGCTGCGGCGGCGACATGACCCCGCAGAGCCTCGACATCAATCTGGACGCCGCCGGCCCGCGCCCCGTCCCGGTCGCGGGCTGGCAGGGCGACAAGAAGGTCCCGGCGGGAGACCTTCCGTACAAGGTCTCCGAGAGCGACCCGCAGGCGCTGCGGATCACCGCCCACACGGCCGGCCACGACGTGCGCTGGTACCTGGAGCTCGAATGGAGCAGCGGGGATCGCAGCGGGACGCTGCGCATCGACGACCGGGGCGAGCCGTTCGCGACGAGCGCGCTCAAGGGGCGGCCGAAGTTCGACTACCCGTTGGGCGGTGACGGGTGGATCCCGTCACCGCCCGACGAGGGCTGATCAGAGGCGCTCGGGCGTCCGGATGCCGAGCAGGGCCATGCCCTGGTGGAGCGTGCGGGCCGTCAGGTCGCACAGGAACAGCCGGTTCTCGACCTGCTCCGGGGTGTCCGCCTTGAGGACCGGGCACTCCGAGTAGAACGTCGTGTACTGCGACGCCAGCTGGTACAGGTACGCGGCGAGCTTGTGCGGCTCGTACGTCGCGGCCACCTCGGCCAGGGTCTCCGCGAACCGGTCGAGGTGCAGACCCAGCGCACGCTCGGCCGGGGCCAGGGCGAGCTC
Source organism: Streptomyces sp. SP18CS02 (assembly GCF_036322365.1). Classification (NCBI taxonomy): domain Bacteria; kingdom Bacillati; phylum Actinomycetota; class Actinomycetes; order Kitasatosporales; family Streptomycetaceae; genus Streptomyces; species Streptomyces sp. SP18CS02. Next base: position 181,397 of record NZ_JAQYXC010000254.1, on the reverse strand, counting down.
CGGACGCGCGGCCGGTCCGGTGTCGCCCGCCTTGCGGAGGATCGACTGGATACGGGCGTACGCGTACTGGAGGTAGACGGAGGTGTCACCGTTGAGCGACACCATCTGGTCCAGGTCGAACTTGTAGTCCCGGGACGCGGACGTGGACAGGTCGGCGTACTTGATCGCGCCGATGCCGACCTGGGCCGCGCGCTCGGCGATCTCGTCCTCGGTGAGGTCCTGGGCCTTCTCACGGACCACGGCCGCGGCCCGCTCGACGGCCTCGTCCAGCAGGTCCACCAGACGCACCGTCTCGCCCTCACGGGTCTTGAACGGCTTGCCGTCCTTGCCGAGGACCGTGCCGAAGGCCAGCTGGACCGCCTTGACGTCGTCGTTGAGCCAGCCGGCGCGGCGGGCCGTCTCGAAGACCATCCGGAAGTGGAGCGACTGGCGGGCGTCGACGACGTACACCAGGGTGTCCGCGCCCAGCTTCTGCACCCGGTCGCGGATCGCGGACAGGTCGGTGGCCGCGTAGCCGTAGCCGCCGTTCGACTTCTTCACGATCAGCGGGACCGGGTTGCCGTCCGGGCCCTTCACGTCGTCGAAGAACACGCAGAGCGCACCCTCGGAGCGGACCGCGACGCCGGACTCCTCCAGCAGGCGGCACGTCTCGTCGAGCATGTCGTTGTAGCCGGACTCACCGACCACGTCCGGGTCGTTGATCTCCATGTCGAGCTTGCCGAAGACCGAGTAGAAGTAGATCTTCGACTCGTCGACGAACCGCTGCCAGAGGGCGAGGGTCTCCTCGTCGCCGGACTGGAGGGAGACCACCCGGTCCCGCGAGCGGGCCTTGAACTCCTCGTCGGAGTCGAAGAGGGCCCGCGACGCCTTGTAGAGGCGGTTGAGGTTGGACATCGCCTCTTCGCCGGAGACGGCGTCGTCGCTCTTGTGGTCCAGCTCGTGCGGGTGCTCGATCAGGTACTGGATGAGCATGCCGAACTGGGTGCCCCAGTCGCCGATGTGGTGGCGGCGGACCACCTTCTCGCCCGCGAACTCCAGGATCTTGACCATGGCGTCGCCGATCACGGCGGAACGCAGATGGCCGACGTGCATCTCCTTCGCCACGTTCGGCTGGGCGTAGTCGATGACGGTCGTGCCGGCGTCGTCCTTGTACGGGACGCCGAGGCGGTCGTCGTCGGCGCGGGCGGCCAGCGTCGTGGTGATCGCCCGGTCGGTGATCGTGATGTTGAGGAAGCCGGGTCCGGAGACCTCGATGTCCTTCAGCACGTCGTTTTCCGGGATCCGGTCCACGACCTGGTTCGCGAGCTCACGCGGGTTGCCCTTGAGCTGCTTGGCCAGGGCCAGGATGCCGTTGGCCTGGAAGTCGGCCCGGTCGCTTCGTCGCAGCAGGGGGTCGGCGGAACCGGCCTCCGGCAGAGCTGCCGAGAGGGCGTCCGCGAGGCGCTGCTGCACGGTCGAAGCGAGGGAAGGGACCGAGGCCATGAGCTTCCGTTCCTGTCGAGATCGTCAAGACTTATTACGGTTGTCAAGTGTCCCACGGTCGAGCAACCTCTTTATCGCGGCCTCATAGGGCCTCATAGGGCCTCATAGGGCCTCGCCGGGCCTCACAGGGCATCGCCTGGCCGCCGCGCCGCCGCCGGACGCGGCATCGGCGGGGCGGCGGGGGCGCGCGGGGTGGCACCCGGCCGGCACCGCACGACGTCACCCGGGCTGTGGACAACCTCGGACGACCTCGTGCCGTCTGGGAGAATGGCGTACGCCAACCTTCGAGAATCCCAAGGAACCAAGGACGTGCCGATCGTGGCTCAGAGCAGCACCGAGACCGACTGGGTCTCCCGTTTCGCGGACGAGGTCATCGCCGAGTCGGAGCGACGTGCGCCTGGCAAACCGGTCGTGGTCGCCTCCGGGCTGTCGCCCTCCGGGCCCATTCACCTGGGCAACCTGCGTGAAGTCATGACCCCGCACCTGGTCGCCGACGAGATCCGGCGGCGCGGGTACGAGGTCCGGCACCTGATCTCCTGGGACGACTACGACCGGTACCGCAAGGTGCCGGCCGGCGTCCCGGGGACGGACGACTCCTGGGCCGAGCACATCGGCAAGCCGCTCACCTCGGTCCCGGCCCCCGCCGGCTCGGCGCACCCGAACTGGGCGGAGCACTTCAAGGCCGCGATGATCGAGGCGCTGGCCGAGCTCGGTGTCGAGTACGACGGGGTCAGCCAGACCGAGCAGTACACGGCGGGCACGTACCGCGAGCAGATCCTGCACGCCATGAAGCACCGCGGCGACATCGACGCGATCCTCGACCGGTACCGGACGAAGGACAAGCCGAAGCAGCAGCAGAAGAAGCAGCAGAAGCCGGTCGACGAGGCCGAGCTGGAGGCCGCCGAGGGCTCCGGCGCGGCGGAGGAGGACGACGGCTCGGGCGGCGCCGGCGGGTACTTCCCGTACAAGCCCTACTGCGGGCAGTGCGGCAAGGACCTGACCACCGTCTCGTCGTACGACGACGCGACCACCGAGCTGGCCTACAGCTGCGCCTGCGGCTTCTCCGAGACGGTGAAGCTCAGCGAGTTCAACCGCGGCAAGCTGGTGTGGAAGGTCGACTGGCCGATGCGCTGGGCGTACGAAGGCGTGATCTTCGAGCCGAGCGGCGTCGACCACTCCTCTCCCGGGTCGTCCTTCGTCGTCGGCGGGCAGATCGTCCGTGAGGTCTTCGACGGCGTTCAGCCCATCGGCCCGATGTACGCGTTCGTCGGCATCTCGGGCATGGCCAAGATGTCGTCGTCGAAGGGCGGCGTACCGACCCCGGCCGACGCGCTGAAGATCATGGAGGCGCCGCTGCTGCGCTGGCTGTACGCCCGCCGCAGGCCCAACCAGTCCTTCAAGATCGCCTTCGACCAGGAGATCCAGCGGCTGTACGACGAGTGGGACAAGCTGGAGGCGAAGGTCGCCGACGGCACCGTGCTGCCGGCCGACGCCGCCGCCCATTCCCGGGCGGTCCGCACGGCCGCCGGTGAGCTGCCGCGCACGCCGCACCCGCTGCCGTACCGGACGCTGGCCTCGGTCGCCGACATCACGGCCGGGCACGACGAGCAGACGCTGCGGATCCTCAGCGAGCTCGACCCGGCCGATCCGCTGACGTCGCTCGACGAGGCGCGTCCGCGCCTGGACCGCGCGGAGAACTGGATCTCCACCCAGGTCCCCGCGGAGCAGCGCACCATCGTCCGTTCCGAGCCCGACACGGAGCTGCTCGGCTCGCTGGACGAGGAGGGGCGCGAGTCGCTGCGGCTGCTCCTGGAAGGGCTGGACAGCCACTGGTCGCTGGACGGGCTCACCACGCTCGTCTACGGCGTGCCGAAGGTGATGGCCGGGCTCGACCCGGAGGCCAAGCCGACGCCGGAGCTGAAGGTCGCCCAGCGGACGTTCTTCGCCCGGCTGTACCAGCTGCTGGTGAGCCGGGACACCGGTCCGCGTCTTCCCACGCTGCTGCTGGCGGTCGGGGCGGACCGGGTGCGCACGCTGCTCGGCTCGTAGCGGGGCGCGGCCGCGCGGGGGCCGCTCGCACCGGGTGGTGCCGGCCCGTGTCCGGCTCGTACCGCCCGTGGTGCCGGCCCGTGTCCGGCTCGTACCGCCCGTGGTGCCGGCCCGTGTCCGGCTCGTACCGCCCGTGGTGCCGGCCCGTGCCCGGCTCGTACCGCCCGTGGTGCCGGCCCGTGCCCGGCTCGTACCGGCCCTTCGTGGGGCGGGGCTGCTCGCACGGCTCACGGCGGGGCCGGGCCGGGCGGGCGGGTGGCTCGGGAGTGGCGCAGGAGGGCTCTTCCCCGACGTAGGGGTGAGAGCCCTCCACCCGTCTGTGCACCCTTCGGATGACCCGCGGTTCGGCCCGGCGCACGATGTGTCCGGGCGCGGCCGGCGGGACCGTGGAGCCATGAAGGAAATCGTGGCAGTCATCGGTTGGATCGTCGGCGTTCAGGGCGCGCTCGGGGCCGCCGGCAGGACCTGGGGCGACGGCCCGTGGGGCCTGCTCGACAAGTGGTGGGACATCCCGACCGCCGGGTACGTGGTGATCATGCTGGCCGGTGCCGCCCTCGCCGTGTACGGCGAGGCGGCGAAGCAGCGGGCGGCGCGCTGAGCGGGTGTTCCCGCCCGGTCCGCGCCGCCGGGGCGTGCACCTCGCGGTTACGCGATGTGCTCGGCTTCCAGGTCCGCCTGGTAGCGGTTCTTGAAGTCGGGCAGCAGACGGCGCAGCAGCGCGGAGCTGCGCTGGTGCCGGATGCCGTGGCCGTCGGCGAGGTGTATGTCGAGCTGGTCCGCGTTCGGCCAGACGCCGTTCTGGTCGACGAACGTCCGGAAGACGGGGTACGCGAGCTCGCGGAACTCCTCGGCGTCGGCCTCGTCCGTCCCGGCGAGCTCGTCGCCCTCGGCGCCGGGCCCGGGCTGCGGGGCGAACTCACCGTACGGGCCGTACTCCGCGTATTCGGTGACCCCGCCGGGTTCGGCGGGGTTCTGCGGGGTGCGCGGGCCCGGGACGCCGGGGCCGGCCGGGCCGCCGAGGGGGCGGGTACGGCCGGGGCCCGAGGGGACCATGACCGGCGTGGGCTCCAGGCCCTCGACGTACGTGGGGTCGTAGGCGCCTTCGTACGCGTCCTGCGGCAGCTGGGGCGCGGCGAACCAGGGGCTCTCGTGGTTGGGTTCCTGACCCGGAGCCCCGGACGGCTGCTCGTCCTGACCCTGCTGGTCCCGGCCCTCGGCGGCCTGGTCCTGTGCCGACTGCTCCTGGTCCGACCGCTCCTGCGGCTTCGACAGGGGCTGCCGGGGCGTCGCCGTCTGCGGAAGCGCGGGGGCCGGCGCGGCGGCGGAGACCTGGGGGGCACCGGCGTTCTGCGGCTGGAGCTGCGGGGCATCGGCGCCGGTGTCCGCGTTCTGGTGCGCGTGGGGGTTCGGCGGCAGGAGGGCCGGCTCGACGCCGGCCGCCGCCAGGCCCGCCGGGCCCGTCTCGGACAGCGGCACTCCGTACTTCGCCAGGCGCAGCGGCATCAGGGACTCGACCGGAGCCTTGCGGCGCCAGGAGCGGCCGAACCTGGCCTGGAGGCGCGCCTGGTAGATCAGCCGGTCCTGTTCGAGCTTGATGACCTGCTCGTAGCTGCGCAGCTCCCAGAGCTTCATCCGGCGCCAGAGGCGGAAGGTCGGCAGCGGGGAGAGCAGCCAGCGGGTGAGGCGCACGCCCTCCATGTGCTTGTCGGCCGTGATGTCGGCGATCCGTCCGACCGCGTGGCGCGCGGCCTCGACGGAGACGACGAAGAGGACGGGGATGACCGCGTGCATCCCGACGCCGAGCGGGTCGGGCCAGGACGCCGCGCCGTTGAAGGCGATGGTCGCCGCGGTGAGCAGCCAGGCCGTCTGGCGCAGCAGCGGGAACGGGATGCGCATCCACGTCAGCAGAAGGTCCAGCGCCAGCAGAACACAGATGCCGGCGTCGATGCCGATCGGGAAGACGAGCGAGAAGTCGCCGAATCCCTTCTTCTCGGCGAGCTCGCGCACGGCCGCGTACGACCCCGCGAAGCCGATACCGGCGATGATCACCGCACCGGTGACGACGACGCCGATGAGTATCCGGTGCGTGCGTGTCAGCTGCATCGCGGCCACCCGCGACCCCTCCCCGTTGTTGTCTTCTGGCGGGCACAGCCTGGCACACGCGTTCGGAGCCCGGCCCTCGGGGGAGGTCCGGGCTCCGCAAAGCGCCGAGGGCGGGGGCCACTTGCGCCGGTCGGCCGCATGAGCCGACCGCCCTGCCGGTCGCCTGGCCCGGGTCTCCCGGCGGTCCGCCAGGGCCTGGCCGCTGTGCCCGGCCGGCCGGGTGCTCGTTCCGGCTACTTGTTGGCGGCCGCGACGGCGGCCACGGCTTCCTTGGCGGCCACGACGGCGTCCTCCATCAGGTCGGCCGGGTCGGGGGTCTTGGCACCCGCGTAACCCGCGCCGTTGAAGGAGACGGTGATGACCGCGTTCTCCGTACGCGTGACGATGGCCGCGTACTTGAAGTCCTCGTCGGTCTTCTTCAGGCCGTAGCTGATGGCCGTCGCCTGGTTGCCGACGCCCGTGGCGACGGAGGTGTGCACGGCGGTCGCGCCCTCGGTCGCCTGGACCTTGGCGACCTCCTTGTCGAAGTTCTCCTGGGCGCGCTTCTCGCCGCTGCCGAGGGCGGTGTCGGAGTCGTAGCGCAGGAGGGAGATGTCGAGCCAGCGGTACTGCGAGCCCTTGACGCCCTTGTCGTCCAGGCCGTTCCAGGAGCAGCTGCCGCGGCTGGCGGTGTCGCTGGACTTGCCGGGCGTACCGGACTTGGTCTTCACCTCCGGCACCAGCTTCTCGATCGTCTTCTCGGTGATCGCCTTGCACGCGGTCGGCAGCTTGAGGTACTTCGCCGGCTGTACGGGCGGCGGGGAGTCCTTGGTCTCGCCGCCGGTCGGGGCGGCGCCGGCGGGCGCGCTCTGCTTCGGGTCGCTCTTGCTGTCGGAGTCCGACGAGCAGCCGGCGACGACGAGCATCACCGGTACGGCTGCGCAGGCGAGTATGCGGGTGAGTCGCGGGGCTGATCGGTGCATGGTTCCTTCAGTCGGTCGCTTGTCGTACGGTCCGGCCGGGCCACCGTAGCCCGACTCGGTAGGTGTCCGGGGGTGCCCGTCGCCAGCGGGTGCCGTCCGCGTGGCGGGTCGGCGGCGGGCCGGTCCGTCTCTATTCGTCGAACTTCTCGGCCAGTCTCCGGGCCAGGCCCTGCGCCTTTTCCTGCAGTTCCTTGCTGTCCGGCACCTCGGTGATGCGGGCCGGCTGCTCTCCGTACCGGACGGTCACGACGACGTTGGATGTGCGGAACACCACGCTGACGGTGCGGTGCTGGGCCGTCGAACCGGCGCGGGTGAGGACGTCGTCGAGGAACGCCGCGTCGCCGAGGTCCGCCAGGATCCGGGGCTCCAGGCCCTCGGTGGCGGTCGCGGTGCTCGTGGGGAGAGGGGCGCCGGGCGTGGGGCCGGTGGTCTGCGGCAGCTGGCCGTTCTCGTCGCGGGGCGTGGTCCCGCCCGCCGGGAGTCCGGCCGCGGCTTCCTTGCCGGCGTAGACCTGCTGCGCCCGGTCGTCGTCGCTGACGGTGGAGTCGTACGAGACCACGCGCTCGAAGTCCAGGGTGAGCTGGTGCGAGGCGTCGGGGCCGTCGGCCCTCCAGCTGCAGCCGGCGCGGCGGTCGGTGTCGTAGGTGACGGCGGGGGTGCCGCGGAAGACGCGCTCGTGCTGGTCCTCCGGCAGGAAGGCGACTCCCGGCAGCAGGTCCTTGAGCGTGGAGCGGGGGATCGAGCCGCAGGGTTCGTACAGCGTCCGGTACTTGCCGGGGGGCGCCGCGGCGTCGGCGGGGCTGCCGGCCTTGGAGTCGGTGGTGGAGCCGTCCGTGCCGGGACTCGCGCTACAGCCCGTGACACCGGCGACGCCGGCGGTGAGCACCGCGAGGAGTGCCGCCATACCCGGTACGTACGCCCTTCGCTGCAAGGCCCCGGGCTCCTTTCACTCGATCGCACTGGTCGCCCGCTCGAAAACATGTTGCCGCTCATGAGCAGGCGATGGACACAATGTGTATCGCACGCACTGCCGTCGATGCCGGTCCGCTGTCGCCTACGCGGACCTTGGTGCCGGTTTTTGCGTTATCAGACTTTTCGGGGGAATTGAGGAAGTATGTCGTACGTAGAGGTGCCGGGAGCCAAGGTCCCGATACGGATGTGGACCGACCCTTCGACGGTGGAGGGCGGGGCGATGCAGCAGCTGCAGAACGTCGCCACCCTGCCGTGGATCAAGGGCCTGGCCGTGATGCCGGACGTGCACTACGGCAAGGGCGCGACGGTCGGTTCGGTGATCGCCATGCACGGCGCCGTCTGCCCGGCGGCGGTCGGTGTGGACATCGGCTGCGGAATGTCGGCGGTCAAGACCTCCCTGACGGCGAACGACCTGCCGGGAGACCTGTCGCGACTGCGGTCCAGGATCGAGCAGGCCATCCCGGTCGGGCGTGGCATGCACGGCGACATGGTGGACCCCGGTCGGCTGCACGGCTTTCCCGCGGCCGGCTGGAACGATTTCTGGGCCCGGTTCGACGGGGTGGCCGAAGCGGTCAAGTTCCGTCAGGAACGGGCGACCAAGCAGATGGGTTCGCTGGGAAGTGGTAATCACTTCATTGAGTTCTGTCTCGATGAGACGGGTTCGGTCTGGCTGATGCTGCACTCCGGGTCCCGGAACATCGGCAAGGAGCTCGCCGAGCACCACATGGGCGAGGCGCAGAAGCTCCCGCACAACCAGGGTCTGATCGATCGTGACCTGGCGGTCTTCATCGCGGACACGCCACAGATGGCGGCATACCGGAACGATCTGTTCTGGGCGCAGGAGTACGCCAAGTACAACCGCGCGATCATGATGGCGCTCTTCCAGGACGTCGTCCGCAAGGAGTTCAAGAAGGTCAGGGTCACCTTCGAGCCGGTGATCTCCTGCCACCACAACTACGTGGCGGAGGAGCGGTACGACGGGATGGACCTGCTGGTCACACGGAAGGGCGCCATCCGGGCCGGCTCCGGTGACTTCGGGATCATTCCCGGCTCGATGGGTACGGGCTCGTACATCGTGAAGGGTCTCGGCAACGCGGCCTCCTTCAACTCCGCCTCGCACGGCGCCGGCCGCAGGATGAGCCGGAGCGCCGCGAAGCGTCGCTTCACCACACGGGACCTGGAGGAGCAGACGCAGGGCGTGGAGTGCCGCAAGGACTCCGGTGTCGTGGACGAGATCCCGGGCGCGTACAAGCCGATCGAGAGGGTCATCGACCAGCAGCGCGACCTGGTCGAAGTGGTGGCGAAGCTCAAGCAGGTGGTGTGTGTGAAGGGCTGACACCGGCTCTTGCACCGCTCGGCAGGGCCCCGGCGGGTTGGCGCCGGGGCCCTGCCGCGTTCTGCCGCGTGTCCGGCGTGCGCCCTACAGCTCGCGGTGGACCTTGGTGTTGGAGGCCTGGGCGCGGGGGCGGACGACCAGCAGGTCGATGTTGACGTGGGCGGGCCGGCCGACGGCCCAGGTGATGGTGTCCGCGACGTCGTCCGCGCTGAGCGGCTCGGCCACGCCCGCGTAGACCTTCGCCGCCTTCTCGGTGTCGCCGCGGAAACGGGTCGTGGCGAACTCGTCGGTCTTGACCATTCCGGGCGCGACCTCGATCACGCGGACGGGAGTGCCGACGATCTCCAGGCGGAGGGTCTCCGCGAGGACGCGGGCCCCGTTCTTCGCGGCGACGTAGCCCGCGCCACCCTCGTAGGTGGCGTGTCCGGCGGTGGAGGAGAGGACCACGACCGTGCCGGCGCCGCTCTCGGTGAGGGCGGGGAGGAGGGCCTGGGTGACGTTGAGGGTGCCGATGACGTTGACCTCGAACATCCGACGCCAGTCGTCGGGGTCGCCCGTGGCGACGGGGTCCGCGCCGAGGGCCCCGCCCGCGTTGTTGATCAGTACGTCGCAGCGGTCGAGCGAGGCCGCGAAGGTGTCGACGGCCGCGCGGTCGGTGACGTCCAGCGGGTAGGCCGTGGCCTGGTGGCCCGCGGCGGTGAGCTCGGCGGCGAGGGCTTCGATGCGGTCCTTGCGGCGGGCGGTGAGGAAGACGTGGTGACCGGCGGCGGCCAGTTGCCGTGCCGTCGCGGCGCCGATGCCGCTGCTCGCTCCGGTGACGACGGCGATGGGGGTGGCAGCGGCAGTCATGGAAGTACTCCTCGCGCGGGTGATCGAACGGTCGACCCGGTCAGGATAGGCGCGGTCCGGCGGTCGACGTCCTTGAGGGGCAGGCTTGTTGAGGGCCGGGGGTGCTGGGGTTTGAGTCACGGGAGTGGGGTCCGGGACCGCCGTCGGCCGGGTCGGCCGGGCCGGCCGGGTGGCGGGTCGGTCGGGAGCGTGGGCGGGGCCGGGGTCCGTCGGACGGCCGGGCGGTGGGGTGGCCGGGTGTGGGGCGGCGGTGGGTGTGGGGCAGGGTGCCGGGTCGGTCGGGCGGTGGCGCGGTCGGGTGTGGGGCCGGGTGGCGGGTCGGCCGGGCGGTGGGGCGGTGGGTGTAGGGCAGGGTGCCGGGTCGGTCGGGCGGGTACCGGGTCGGGCGTCCCGGGGCGGCCGGGTGCTCGCACCTGTTCACGGGCAGGGGGCGGGTCCGGGTGGGCCGGGTCGCCGGGTGCCGTGCCGGATGGGGGCAGGCGCGCCGTTCATATGGGTGGTTAGTGGCCTGTGGGGGGCAAATAGGTATCTTCAGGTCATGGTTGCGATGCGCAAGGCGCTGCTGGTGGTGTCCGTCGCGGCGGCGACGGTGCTGGGAGTGGGCGGGGGTGCCGGGGCGGCCGGCCCCGATGTCGCCCGCGAGGTCGCTCGGTGGTTCGCCCCCGAGGCGGATGTGGCGCACCACGGCCATGTCACCCTCACGGACGGCCGGCTGGACATCGTCCTGCTGAGCGAGAACCACGGGCCCTCCGGCCTTGCCGACGCCACCTTCCGGCTCACCTCCTCGGCCGCACTGGCGGCCGGTGCGGCGGGGCAGGAGCTGCCCGCCGGCTGCCTGTGGGGCAGCGACCGGGAGGTGCTCTGCTCGACCGGCGCCCTGGCGGCGGACGGCACGCGCCATGAGACCGCGCTGACGCTGCGGACGGTGGGCACCCCGGTCGAGGTCACCGTCACGGTGACGACGCTCTGGAACGGCGGCGCGACCGACAGGAAGCCGGACAACAACGATCACAAGGTGCTCGTGCCCGCCACCGGTGACCCGTACGTCTTCTGAGGCCCCGGCCGGGCGGCCGGTCACCCCTCCGCCCAGGCGATGTAGCCGTCGGGGCGGACCAGGAGGGCGGTGCGCCGGGAGCTGTTCGCCCAGGTCGCCCGGGTCACCCGCCCCGGCACCGGCGGGATGGACGCGGAGCCGCCCTTCGCGGCCGGGACTTCCCCGGTGGCGCCCGACGGGGTGATCAGGACGAAATCCCCCTTGCGCAGCACTGCGTGGAGGCGACCCTCCGCCAGTGCCAGATCCGGCGCGCGCCTGCCGACCAGGCGGTGGGCGCCGCGCGCGGAGCCGTACGCGATGCCGAGGCCGCTGACCATGCCCAGAGCCTTGGCGGAAGCGGGGCGGACCGTGTTCAGGAGGCGGGCGGCGGTGGCGCGGGCCGCCCGCTGGAGCGGCGTGTGCGCCATGGCGAGGCGGATTATGGCACCGCTGCTGCGCAGGACCGTCTTTCCCACCGGATGCCGCTCCGAGTGGTAGCTGTCGAGCAGGGCTTCGGGTTCGGCGGCCTCCCCGCGCAGGACGGAGCCGAGCTTCCAGGAGAGGTTCGCCGCGTCCTGGAGGCCGGTGTTCATGCCCTGGCCGCCGGCGGGGGAGTGGACGTGGGCGGCGTCCCCGGCGAGGAAGACCCTCCCCGAACGGTAGGCGGGAACCTGCCGTTCGTCGCTGTGGAAGCGGGAGATCCACCGGACGTCGTGCATGCCGAAGTCGGTGCCGTGGACGGTACGGACGATCTCGCGCAGTTCGTCGAGGACGACCGGCTCGCTGTCGGGGACCTGGCGTCGCCGGTTCCACCCCATGGCCCGGTACCAGCCGTCACCGAAGGGGGCGACGAAGGCGAAGGAGTCCCCCGAGCCCGCGACCGTGAAGAGGTCGTCGGGCTCCTCGGCGAGCCGGACATCGGCGAGGACGATGGAGCTGATCACCGAGGAGCCGGGGAAGGGCAGTCCGACACTCCGCCGGACGGCGCTGCGCACGCCGTCGGCGCCCACCAGGAAACGCGCCCGCAGCGTGGTGGCGCCGGGGGCGGCCCCACCACCGGCCCCACCACCGGTGTCGGCACCGGTGTCGGCACCGGTGGCGGACCCGGTCCCGGACCCGTCCCCGGCCGTGGGGGCGAGGTCGGCCGTCACCGAGTCGCCGTCCTGGCTCAGACCGCGCAGCTCCGTGCCGTGGCGGAATTCCACGCCCGACTCCAGCGCCCGCCGCTCCAGCAGTCGCTCGACCTCGTACTGCGGTGTGATCAGCAGGAACGGGAAGCGCGAGCGCAGTCGCGAGAGGTCGAGCGACAGGGCGCCGAACAGCCGCACCCGGGAGACGCGGGAGCCCGTCTTCAGCAGCTCGTCCGCCAGCCCCCGGGCGTCCAGGAGCTCCAGCGTGCGGGCGTGCACGGCGAAAGCGCGGGTCAAGTTGCTGATCGCGCGCGGCCGGCGCTCGATGAGCGCGACCTTGGCGCCCGCCGCCGCGAGGTCGCCGGCGAGCAGCAGACCTGTGGGCCCCGCGCCCACCACGATGACGTCGAACTCCGTACCGGCCGTGCCGCCCATGGCTGCCTCCAGGTATGCCAACGCATGTTGGTCAACGCTTGTTGGTCAACGCTTGTTGGCAAATGTAGGCCCGGGGCTTCTGGAATGTCAACGCTTGTTGGCCTACATTTGTTGGTATGGAATCCGCACATGACGACGACCCGGGGGCCGCACGCTCCCCGGGCCCTTCGCGCCGCTCGGACGCCACGCGGGCGGCCATCCTCGACGCGGCCCGCGAGAGGTTCGCCGCGGACGGTTACGAGCGCGCCACCATCCGGGCCATCGCCCGGGACGCGGGCATCGACCCCTCGATGGTGATGCGGTACTACGGCAACAAGGAGGGGCTCTTCACGGCCGCCTCCGAGATCGACCTGCGGATGCACCTGCTCGGCGCGGTACCGCCCCGGCACATCGGAGCCGTCCTCGTCACGCACTTCCTCGACCGCTGGGAGGGGGACGAGGTGCTGACGGGCATGCTGCGGGTCGGTGTCACCAACCCGGCCGGCGCCGACCGCATGCGCGCGATCTTCCGGGAGCAGCTCGGGCCCCTGGTGGCAGCCGTCGGCCTCGACCCGGCCGAGGCGCCGCGCCGGGCCGCCCTCGTCACCTCCCAGATACTGGGCATGGCGCTGAGCCGCTATGTGCTGCGCTTCCCGCCCGCCGTCGACATGTCCCGCGAGGAGATCGTCGCCTGGCTGGCGCCGACCATCCAGCGCTACCTCACGGCCGAAACCCCCGAGGTCCCCGAGGTCCCCGAGGTCCCTGGGATCCCTGAGGTGCCCGAAGCCGCGGAAGTCCCTGAGGGGCCCGGAACCCCTGGGGCCCCTGAAGCCGCCGAAGCCCCTGACGTCCCCGCGGGCCCGGCCTAGGCCGCCGCGCCGCCGAACTCGCGCAGCGCGCCGTCGACGATCGCCTCCAGGCGCGCGTGGTGCGCGCCGCGCCAGTACACCCGCTCGCACGCCGTGCACCGGGCGAAGACGTCGTACGTGCGCTGGGTGCCCTGCTCCAGCCGCTCGCGCACCGAGTCCTTGTCGGCGTCGGTCAGCTGCCCGTTGCAGGCCGTGCACCGGGTCCAGGGCGCGAGCGGCGGAGCGAACCGCTCCAGGACATCGCGCAGTTGTTCGTCCGGACGGTCGCTGTAGACATAGGCGCCCGCCCACAACTCCCGCCGCCGCAGCAGCCCCCGGTCGCGGGAGAGCATCACCCGCCGTTCCCTGGCCGACAGCGCGGCCAGCGCCGGGTCGCCGATGTCCTCGCTCTCGTACGCCGCGTCGACGCCCAGTAGTCGCAGTCGGCGGGCCAGCGTGCCCAGGTGCACATCGAGCAGGAACCGCAAGGGGGCGCCCGGGACCGGCTGCGGACGTTCGACGCCGAGCACCTCGACGTGTTCACCGGCGGCCGGGATGTGCGAGGTCGTGACCGGGCGGCCGTCCACCAGGAGCCGGCCCGCCTCCGTGAGCGGGACGCCGAGCGACTCGACGACGTGTCCGAGCGTCGAGGCCCCGTCGGTGACCAGGCTGGTGCGGCCGTCCCGGCGGGGCGCCGCGACGAAGAGGCCCAGGCCGGTGGCGAAACTGATGTGGATCTCCGGTCCGTTCACGCCGTCAGCATGCCACCGGGCCCATGGGGCCAGCCAGGCCATTTCCCCCGCCGCCTGCCTCCGGCGCACGACCCGAAGCCCAGGCGCGCGGTCCGAGGCCCCGTCACCCGATCCGGAGCCTCTGCGCCACGATCCGAAGCCTCTGCGCCACGATCCGAAGCCCCTGCGCCACGATCCGAAGCCTCTGCGCCACGATCCGGAATCCCTACGGCACGACCCTGAAGTGTGTGGTGACGCGGCCGCCCTCCTCGTCCACCACGTGGAACGCCACCCCGGGCGGCGCCACCCGGTCCGTCAGGCCCTCGCCGCTCTCCCAGGGCAGGCGGAGGGTCGACACCACCCCGGGCGCCACCAGCAGCGGGCGGCCCGCGAAGGTGGTGGCCGCCGGGGTGTGGGCGTGGCCGGTGAGGACCGCCGGAACGTTGCTCCGCCCCGCCAGCGCCTCCGCCAGCCGGTCGGCGTTCGTCAGGCCCATCGAGTCGATGTAGGGGTGGTGGAGCAGGGCCGGAGGGTGGTGGAACGCCGGCAGCGCCGGGGTGTCGCCCAGCTCGTCGAGCGTGCGCGTCAGCCACCGGAGCGTCTCGTCGTCGAACCGTCCCGGGTCCTCGCCCGGGATCGTCGAGTCGCAGAGCAGCAACGCGTGGCCCGCCACCTCGTGCACCCGGTTGACCGGACCCGTACCGCCGTCCTCCTCGCCGAGCAGGACCTTGCGGTAGGCGGCGCGGTCGTCATGGTTGCCCGGGCAGCTGAACGCGGGTGCCTTCAGCTCCGCCAGCAGCTCCGCCGCCTCGGCGTACTCGGCGGGGGTGCCGTGATCCGCTATGTCGCCGGTGACCAGTACCGCGTCCGGCCGTCCGGCCAGGGAGTTGAGATATCCGACCACCCGCCGGGCGCGTCCGGTGGCGCGCTCCGTGCCGTCGAGATGCAGATCGCTGATGTGGGCAAGCAGCAAGGGAGCCCCCCGGTCGCAGGCGCGGGGAGCGGGCGCCCTGGCCACGCCCCCGGCAGCTCTAATGGTTGAGTGAGCTTAAAGCATTAAGGTCCGACAGGGAGGGCCCCGGGCGTGAGATCCAGCCGCCAGTCGTTGCTGCGGATCGGATGCCCCGGCGGGTACTCGAAGGCGCGCGCGCCGCGCAGCTCGAAGCCCGCCTTGCGGCACACGGCGTTGGACGCGCCGTTGTCCACGGAGGGGAAGGCGTGCAGATAGCGGTGCTTACGAGCCGCCCTCGCCCGCTCGACGACCGCCGCCGTGGCCGCCGTGGCCACGCCGCGCCCCTGGAAGCCGGGCAGGACGGCCCACCCCGTCTCGTACACGCGCTCCCCGTCCCAGGTCTGCTCCCAGAAGCCGATGGTGCCCGCCGGCACCTCCTCCGGCAGCAGCACGATCCGGAACATGCACCCGGCGCCCGTGCGGTTCGCGCTCAGGTCGACATAGCGATGGTGCCGCTTGACCAGTTGCTCGTCCGTCTCGGGTCCGCCGA
Organism: Streptomyces sp. SP18CS02; assembly: GCF_036322365.1. Classification (NCBI taxonomy): domain Bacteria; kingdom Bacillati; phylum Actinomycetota; class Actinomycetes; order Kitasatosporales; family Streptomycetaceae; genus Streptomyces; species Streptomyces sp. SP18CS02. The sequence goes on along the minus strand of NZ_JAQYXC010000254.1, from coordinate 165,986 downwards.
GGTGGCCCATCAGCTCGGGTGCGTTGGCCGCGCGGAGCAGCTCGAAGTCCGTTTCGGCCCATGCGTCGAGCCGGACGGGTGATGCGGTTGTCTCCATACGGCGCACCCTAGGGCCGCACTCCGACAAGCGGCGCTTCCCGACGACCGCCCGGGGGCGGTCTTGTGCCGCCGCGCGACCGCCGTCATGGTGGGGCGGCGAGGACGGGTTCCGGCCAGGGAGGGAGCGGCTGTGTGGGAGTTCGCGAACGGCACCGGGCAGACGGTACGGGCGGCACACCTCCCGGAACGGGTGGTCGCGTACGTACGGGCCGGAGCGGCCCTGCACGACCTGGGCGTCTGCCCCGTGGCCGTGTACGGATCGGCCCATGACGCCGACGGCCTCGATCCCGCCAAAGCGGGCGCCCTGCCCGCGTCGGCCGTCCGTTACCTCGGGCCGGGACGGGAGCTGACCGAGAGGGAACTGCGGTCCGTACGGCCGGATCTGATCGTCGACGTGACGTACGACGACGAGAACGCCTACGCCCTCGACGACGCCCTGGCGCGGCGGCTGGGGGTGCCCCTGCTGGCTCTGCCGGTGGGTGGCGGCCCGCTCACGGCGATCGTGGAGCGCTTCGGCGCCCTCGCGACGGCGCTACGACCGGGGCGGGCGGATGACGGCGGTGGCGGCGAGCCGGCGTCGCGGGCCGGGCGGGCGCCGGGGTCCGGACCGGTGGCAGGAGCCGGACCGGCGGCGGGAACCGGGCTGGTGGAGGCCGAGCGGGCGCTGCGAGCCGTGACGGCCGGTGATCCCGCGCCGCCACGGGTGCTCGCCCTGTCCGGAGCGGGGCCCGATCAGGTCCACCTGGCCCGCCCGGAGGCATGGCCGGAGCTGCGCAGGCTGGCCGAGCTGGGGGTCGGGCTGGCGGATCCGGGTCCGGGTGGCGGCATCAGCTGGCTCACCACGGACTGGGAGACCGTCGCGCGGCTGCGCCCGGACCTGCTCCTCGTGGACAACCGGACGAACGCGGTCGGGCCGGGTGACCTGGAGACCGGTCCGGCCTGGCGGGCCCTGGCCCCCGACGCGCCCGCCGAGCCCTGGAACCCGGAGACCCCGCCGAGCCCTCGGGCGTACGGGGACTTCTTCCGCGCGGTGGCCGGCGCCCTGGAGGCGCTCCGCGCCAAACGCTGAACCGCTGCCCCTCGGCGTACCGGACGCGGTCACCGCCCGGGCGTCCGCCGCCGGCTCGACCCCGCCCCGTCGACGCGGGGCGGGCCGATGCGCCCGCCCTCGAAAGGGCCCCGTAGTCGGCCCGGTCAGGGCCAGACCAGGCAGTACGGCTGGTGCCCCGCCTCGTGGAGCCGTACCGAGAAGTCCTGCCACTCGTGCAGCAGCTGGTAGACGTTGAAGGCGTCCCGGGGGCCGCCGCGGTCCGGAACGGTGGACCAGATGAAGGCGGCCGCGCCCACCGACTCCTCACCGATGCCCCGCAGCGGGTCGACCACGGTCATCGGCAGCTTCACCACCGCGTAGTCGGGGTGCAGGACCACGAGCTCCAGCGGCGGGACCTTGTGCAGCGGCATGCCCTGGATGCCGGTCAGCACCATGGCCGCTATGGTCTCCGGCTTGATCTTGGTGAACATGCCGCCCATGCCGAGCTCGTCGCCGCCCAGCTCTTCCGGTCGCATGGAGATCGGCACGCGGGCCGCGGTGGCGCCGTTGGGCGCGCCGAAGTACTTGTAGGTCACCCCCATCCGGCCGCCCCCGCTCCCGCTCGCGATGGGTTTGTCCCGCTCGCGCCGGTGTTTCCCCCGCCGGGCAGGCTCAGGACCCAGGTCGTCGGTCCCCTCGCCCAGTCCGCCACCGCGATGCATATCTCCACCCGACTGCTTTTTAGGCAACACAGCCCCCGCCGCGCAACCCGATCATCGTGACAGTGACCTCCCCCACGCGCGTGCGGTGAAACACCTGTCCGCAAGAACGTCCGGCCCCTCTGACACCATGGATTCCGTGAGCTTTCCCTATGACGCCCCAGTTTCGCAGACGCGGACGCCTGACGCCCCGTCGTAAACAAGGTCGTGCACCGCTGTATACGTGGCGGTGAGCCAAGATGCTCACATCGTCGCCACCCGGCGGCCATATGTGCCCACTGCCCCGCCCGCCAACTCGTTCCCGCAGGTCAGGACCAAAGTGCCGTATTCATACGAAGCCCCAGTCTCACAGACGCTTTTCGACCGCGCGTCCCTTGTGACGCCCGGCGGCGTGAACTCTCCCGTACGTGCCTTCCGGGCCGTGGGCGGTACGCCCCGGTTCATGGTGTCCGGTACCGGTCCGTACCTCACGGACGCGGACGGTCGTGAATATGTGGACCTCGTCTGCTCGTGGGGACCGATGATCCTCGGCCATTCCCACCCCGAGGTGATCGCCGCCGTCCAGGAGGCGGTCGCCCGTGGCACCTCCTTCGGTACGCCGGGTGAGGGCGAGGTCGCGCTCGCCGAGGAGATCGTGGCCCGCGTCGAGCCGGTCGAGCAGGTGCGTCTCGTCTCCAGCGGTACCGAGGCGACGATGTCGGCGATCCGGCTCGCCCGCGGGTTCACCGGCCGTGCCAAGGTGATCAAGTTCGCCGGCTGCTACCACGGCCACGTGGACGCGCTGCTGGCCGCGGCCGGGTCGGGCGTCGCCACCTTCGGGCTCCCCGACACCCCCGGTGTCACGGGTGCCCAGGCCGGGGACACGATCGTCCTCCCGTACAACGACCTGGAGGCGGTGCAGGAGGCGTTCCACCGGTACCCCGGCGAGATCGCCTGCGTGATCACCGAGGCGTCGCCCGGCAACATGGGCGTGGTGCCGCCGCGCCCCGGCTTCAACGAGGGCCTCAAGTCGGCCTGTGCGAAGAACGGCGCGCTGTACATCTCCGACGAGGTGATGACCGGTTTCCGGACGTCGAAGGCCGGCTGGTACGGCATCGACGGTGTGAAGCCCGACCTGCTGACCTTCGGCAAGGTCATGGGCGGCGGCTTCCCGGCCGCGGCGTTCGGCGGCCGTGCCGATGTCATGGCGCATCTCGCGCCGGCCGGCCCGGTCTACCAGGCGGGCACCCTCTCCGGCAACCCGATCGCGACCGCCGCCGGACTCGCGCAGCTGCGGCTCCTGGACGACGCGGCGTACGAGAAGGTGAACGCGGTCTCCCGGGAGATCCAGGGCCTGGTGACCGAGGCGCTGACGAAGGAGGGCGTCGCGCACCGGCTCCAGACGGCGAGCAACATGTTCTCGGTGTTCTTCACCTCCCAGGAGGTCCGGGACTACGAGGACGCGAAGAAGCAGGAGGCGTTCCGCTTCACCGGGTTCTTCCACTCGATGCTGTCCCAGGGTGTCTACCTGCCGCCGTCGGCGTACGAGTCGTGGTTCGTCTCCACGGCTCACGACGAGCGTGCGATCGAGCGGATCGCCGCCGCACTGCCGGCCGCCGCCCGGGCCGCGGCGGAGGCGACCGCATGAGCGGCCGGCACCCCGGGAGCGCCGAGCACCCCGAGCACCCCGAGAGCGCTGAGAGCGCCGAGAGCGCGGCAGAGCGGGCGGAACAGGAGGAGCTGATGGAGCGGGCGGAGGCGGCCGTGAACGCCGACGGGCGGGAGGGCGGCGACGACGGTGACATCACCGTCGTCCACGTGGTGCGCCACGGCGAGGTGCACAACCCGGACGGCGTGCTCTACGGCCGCCGGGCCGGGTACCACCTCTCCGACCTCGGCCGGCAGATGGCCGACCGGGTCGCCGAGTACCTCGCGGGCCGTGACATCACCCACGTGGTGTCCTCACCGCTGGAGCGGGCCCAGGAGACGGCCACGCCGATCGCCAAGGCGCACGGCCTCGACCTGGCCACGGACGAGCGGCTGATCGAGGCGGGCAACGTCTTCGAGGGCAAGACCTTCGGAGTGGGCGACGGCGCCCTGCGCCGGCCGGCCAACTGGCGCCATCTGACCAACCCGTTCCGCCCGTCGTGGGGCGAGCCGTACGTCGACCAGGTGGTCCGGATGATGGGCGCGCTGAGTGCGGCGCGTGACGCGGCGCGCGGGCACGAGGCGGTCTGCGTCAGCCACCAGCTGCCGATCTGGATCGTGCGCAGCTTCGTGGAGCGGCGCAGGCTGTGGCACGACCCGCGCCGGCGCCAGTGCACGCTCGCGTCGCTGACCACGTTCACCTACCGGGGCGACCGGATCGTCTCGGTGGGCTACAGCGAACCCGCCCGTGATCTGGTGCCCGCTCATCTCCTGTCCGGCGCCAAGCCGGTGAAGGGGCAGTCGAAGGCGTTCGGCGCGTAGCCGGACGCGGTGACGCCGTCACGCCGTGACAGGAGCCCCGTCGCGCCGTGACATGGTGCGACGCCGTCGCGCCGTGACAGGCGGCGCCGGAGCATACGCGCGAGCGGTGGCGCACGAAGGTCCTGTGCGTCACCGCTCGCGCGTCCTTCAATCCGCATACGCGGCTTCCGCGACACACATGTCTTCGCGTAACCACCGTGTCACGCAAAGGATTATCTGCTAATCGCTGGAACCCGAGTGTTCTTGCCCGCATCTCACTGACTGCCGGTTCACAGGATTCTGCCGGCAAAAGCGAGCGCGGATGGGGACGAAAATGCGCGGGATCAGCCGAAGGGGATTGCTCGGAGCCGGAGTTGGGGCCGCAGCCGCGATCGGGATCGCCGGCTGCGGGCCGGACGGCAAAGGCGGTACGGGACAGCAGCCCGGCAAGGGCGGCACCGCCGGATCGGGAAGTCCGGCCCCCGGCAAGCAGGAGGGGCGGCTGATCGGCGACGGTTCCACCGCCGATACCGGAAAGCAGCCGAACCAGCCCGACAGGCCCGTCCCGCTGGAACCCGGCCAGACCCCGCCGCAGTTCGTGATCTTTTCCTGGGACGGGGCGGGAGAGGTCGGCAACGGCCTCTTCCCCCGATTCCTGGAACTGGCCAAGAACCATGACGCCGCGATGACGTTCTTCCTTTCCGGGCTCTATCTGCTGCCGGAATCGAAGAAGACGCTCTACCGCCCGCCGAACAACGGCATCGGCGCCTCCGACATCGGCTACCTCACCGACCCGCACATCAAGGAGACGCTGAAGTACGTCCGCCAGGCGTGGCTCGACGGGCATGAGATAGGCACCCACTTCAACGGCCATTTCTGCGCCGGCTCCGGATCGGTCGGGAAGTGGACGCCGGCCCAGTGGCAGAGCGAGATCGACCAGGCGGTCAAGTTCGTCACCGAATGGAAGACGAACAGCGGCTGGACCGACCTCGACCCGCTGCCCTTCGACTACCGCAAGGAGCTCGTCGGCAGCCGTACGCCCTGCCTGCTCGGCCAGGACAACCTCCTGCCCACCGCCAAGAAGCTCGGCTGGCGCTACGACGCCAGCTCGCCCGGCGGCCGGCAGATGTGGCCGGTCAAGCGCCAGGGCATATGGGACCTGCCGCTCCAGCAGGTGCCGTTCCCGGGGCATTCCTTCGAGGTTCTCTCGATGGACTACAACATCCTCGCCAATCAGTCACAGAATTCGACCAAGGGCATGCCGTCGCGTTACCCGGGCTGGCGCAAGCAGGCCACCGACGCGTATATCGCGGGATTCAAGCGGGCCTATGAGTCCAACCGTGCCCCCTTCTACATAGGCAATCACTTCGAGCAGTGGAACGGCGGCATATACATGGACGCCGTCGAGGAAGCGCTCAAGAGCATGGCCGGCAAGAAGGACGTACGGCTGGTCTCCTTCAAGCAGTTCGTCGACTGGCTCGACGTACAGGACCCCAAGATCCTCGCCAGGCTGCGCACACTGGAGGTCGGTCAATCGCCGACCGGGGGCTGGAACACCTTCCTCAAGGCGGCTTAGTCCCTTTAGGCGGGCCTGACAAGGGGTTATTCGGGCACGGAGGGGGGTGCGGAAGATCCCCGGAACGGTCATGCGAAACTTTTCACATGAGCCTTAGCCGCACCCCCCGAGGCATCCTCCTCACCGTCGGCGCCCTGGCGGCCGCGCTCACGCTCTCGGCGTGCGGCGGTGACTCCAACGGCAAGTCCGGTGGTGGCGGTGACACCAACTTCGTCACCAACACCGGCGGTATCTCCACCGTCGCCAAGGGTGAGCGCAAGGCCCCGAAGTCCCTCGCGGGCGAGACCCTCGAAGGCGAGCGGCTGGACGTCGCCGACCTCAGGGGCAAGGTCGTCGTCCTGAACGTATGGGGATCCTGGTGCCCGCCCTGCCGGGCCGAGGCACCGCACTTCGCCAAGGTCGCCGAGGCCATGAAGGCCGACGGCGTGGAGTTCGTCGGGATCAACACCCGGGACGCCAACAAGCAGCCCGCTCTCGCCTTCGAGAAGGACTACTCCGTCGACTACCCGAGCCTGTACGACCCGGCGGGCAAGCTGATCCTCAACGGCTTCCCCAAGGGCACGCTCAACCCCCAGGCCATCCCCTCCACCATCGTGCTCGACCGTGAGGGGAACATCGCCGCCCGCTCGCTGATGGCGCTCAACGAGCAGAAGCTGCGCTCGATGATCGACCCGCTGGTCGCGGAGAAGTAGATGCTGAACGAGACGGTCTTCAGCGGGGCCCTCCTGCTGGCCCTGCCCCTCGCCGTGCTCGGCGGACTGGTGTCCTTCTTCTCGCCCTGCGTGCTCCCGCTGGTGCCGGGCTACCTCTCGTACGTCACCGGGGTCACCGGTACCGACCTCGCCGAGGCCAGGCGGGGCCGCATGGCCGCCGGTGCCTCGCTGTTCGTGCTCGGGTTCTCCGCGGTCTTCGTCTCCAGCGGGGCGCTCTTCGGCTTCTTCGGCTGGACCCTGGCCGCGCACCGGGAGATCCTCACCCGGATCCTCGGCGTGCTGATGATCGCCATGGGAATCTTCTTCATGGGCCTGATGCCCTGGTTCACCCAGCGGGAGTTCCGCTTCCACAAGCGGCCGGCGACCGGCCTGGTGGGGGCGCCGGTGCTGGGCGCGCTGTTCGGCATCGGCTGGGCCCCGTGCGTCGGCCCCACGCTCGCCGCCGTCAACGCCCTCGCGGCCCAGGAGGCCAGCGCCGGCCGCGGTGCCCTGCTGACCGTCGCGTACTGCCTCGGTCTCGGCGTGCCGTTCATCGTCGCCGCGGTCGCCTTCCGCAAGGCGCTCGGGGCGTTCGGGTGGGTCAAGCGGCACTACGCGTGGGTGATGCGGATCGGCGGCGGCATGATGATCGCGACGGGTCTGCTGCTGCTCACAGGTGTGTGGGACAGCCTGGTCCAGGAGATGCAGGGCTGGACCGACGGCTTCCAGGTGGGGATCTGAGTTCCATGAGCAAGGCAGAGACGACCGACCAGCGGCACGAGAACGACCACCAGCAGGCCCGGCAGGACCAGCGGTCCGAGAACGACCGGCAGGACCAGCAGCACGAGAACGACCGGCAGGACCTGGGCGAGGCCGCTGCCCAGCTCTCCACCGCCCCCCGGGAGGAGCTCGTCGCCGGGCCGGCCCTGGGCGTGATCGGCTGGATCCGCTGGTTCTGGCGGCAGCTGACCTCCATGCGGGTGGCGCTGATCCTGCTGTTCCTGCTCTCCCTCGGCGCGATCCCCGGCTCGCTCATCCCGCAGACCGACGCGGACGAGCTGAAGGTCGAGTCCTTCAAGAAGGCCCACGAGACGCTCGCGCCGGTCTACGACAGGCTCCAGCTCTTCGACGTGTACAGCTCGGTGTGGTTCTCCGCGATCTACATCCTGCTGTTCGTCTCCCTCATCGGCTGCATCGTGCCCCGTACCTGGCAGTTCGTGGGCCAGCTGCGCGGCCGCCCGCCCGGTGCGCCCAAGCGGCTGACCCGGCTGCCCGTGTACACCACCTGGCGCACCGGGGCCCGGCCCGAGGAGGTCCGCGAGGCCGCGCTCGTGATGCTGCGCAAGCGGCGCTTCCGCGCGCACACGGCGGGTGACGCCGTCGCCGCCGAGAAGGGCTACCTGCGCGAGGTCGGCAATCTCGTCTTCCACATCGCGCTGATCGTGATGCTGGTGGCGTTCGCCGCCGGACAGCTCTTCAAGTCCGAGGGCGGCAAGCTGGTCGTCGAGGGCGACGGCTTCTCGAACACGCTCACCCAGTACGACGACTTCAAGTCCGGCTCCCTGTTCAGCACGGACGAGCTGGCGCCGTTCAGCTTCTTCCTGGACGAGTTCACCGGTACGTACGAGCGCACCGGCCCCCAGCGCGGCACCCCCCGCACCTTCGAGGCCCACGTCACGTACTCCAAGGCGGGCGGCAAGGACACCAAGGGCGTCATCAGGGTCAACGAGCCGCTGGAGATGGACGGCTCGAAGGTCTACCTGATCTCCCACGGGTACGCCCCGGTCGTCACCGTCAAGGACGGCAGGGGCCAGGTCGTCTTCCACGGCGCCGTGCCGCTGCTGCCGATCGACAACAACATCTCGTCCACGGGCGTCATCAAGGTGATGGACGGCTACCGGGACAAGAACGGCAAGAAGCAGCAGCTGGGCTTCCCGGCCTTCTTCGTGCCGACGTACGGCGGCAAGGGGAGCGGCCAGATGTTCTCCCAGTACCCGGGGCTCGACTTCCCGGTGCTGAACGTCGGCTCCTACCACGGCAGCCTGGGCGTGGACTCCGGTCTTCCGCAGAACGTGTACCAGCTGGACACCAGCAAGATGACACCGTTCAAGGACGCGCAGGGCAACGTGCTCAAGCAGACGCTGAGGCCCGGTGAGAGCATGACGCTGCCGGACGGGGCGGGCACGGTCACCTTCGAGAAGGAGATCAAGGAGTGGGCCAGCTTCCAGGTCTCCCAGCAGCCCGGCAACGGTCTCGCCCTCACCGGCGCGGTCCTCGCCATCGCCGGACTGGTCGGTTCGCTGTTCATCCAGCGCCGCAGGGTCTGGGTGCGGGCCGTCGAGGGTGCGGACGGTGTGACCGTGGTGGAGATGGCGGGGCTGGGCCGCAGCGAGTCCGCCCGACTCCCCGAAGAGCTGACGGACCTCGCCGTCACCCTGAATGCGCAGGCGCCGACCGCGCCTGATCCTGAAGAAGTTCCTGCCGAAGGGGCTGAGAAGTGAATCTCGCCGCCGCGACCAACGAGAGCCTGGCGCACACCAGCAATGTGCTCATCTACTCGGCGATGGCCGTCTACACGCTGGCGTTCCTCGCCCACATCGCCGAATGGGTGCTGGGCAGCCGCAGCAAGGTCGGCCGCACGGCCGCCGCGCTGACCCCCTCCGGCGCGCGGACCGCCGCGGCATCCGCCGTCAAGGTCCAGGTCAAGCAGCAGGGCGGCGGTACCGCCGTCCTGGACAAGCCGAAGGTCATCACCCGCAGCGCCGTGGGCGCCCGCGATGTGCCCGACGGGCCCGGCGCGGCCGGCGGGGACGTCCAGGGCGACCTGTACGGCCGCATCGCCGTCTCGCTGACCACGCTGGCCTTCCTCGTGGAGGCCGCCGGCGTCGTCGCCCGCGCCCTGTCCGTGCAGCGCGCCCCCTGGGGCAACATGTACGAGTTCTCCATCACCTTCTCCACGGTGGCGGTCGGCGCGTACCTCGGCTTCCTGGTCGCCAGGAAGAACATCCGCTGGCTGGGTCTGCCCCTGGTCACCACCGTCCTGCTGGACCTGGGCATCGCCACTACCTGGCTGTACACGGACAGTGACCAGCTCGTCCCGGCGCTGCACTCGTACTGGCTGTGGATCCATGTCTCGACCGCCATCTTCTGCGGCGCGGTCTTCTACATCGGCGCCGTCGGCACGCTGCTCTACCTCTTCCGCGACGCGTACGAGAGCAAGCTGGCGCGCGGCGAGCAGCCCGGTGCGTTCGCCCGCTCCGTCCTGGAGCGGCTGCCGGCCGCCGCGAGCCTCGACAAGCTGTCGTACCGGGTCAACGCCGCGGTCTTCCCGCTGTGGACGTTCACGATCATCGCGGGCGCGATCTGGGCCGGCGACGCGTGGGGCCGCTACTGGGGCTGGGACGCCAAGGAGGTCTGGTCGTTCATCACGTGGGTGGCGTACGCCGCCTACCTGCACGCCCGTGCCACGGCCGGCTGGAAGGGCCGCAAGGCCGCCTACATCGCCCTGGTGGCGTTCGGCTGCTGGCTCTTCAACTACTACGGCGTGAACATCTTCGTCAGCAGCAAGCACTCGTACGCGGGCGTCTAGGTCCCTGGGCCCTCTGCGGCCGGCTTTCGCCTCGGGGGCCGCTCCCCAAGATCCTTCGGGATCCGGGGAGCGGCCCCCGAGGCGTTGCCGGGGTCTTCCGCGGCCCCCGAGGCGTGCCGGGCCCCTACGGCCGCCGCGGCGGCAGGCACTCGGCGGTCGGCGGCTTCCCCTCCGGCCAGGCGATCTGCACGAACGCGGGGGTGGAGCGCGTCAGCTGCACCACCGCCACCGCCTTGTTGTACGGGTTGCCGTGGTTGTCCAGGCAGATCCACCCGCTCGCGCCCTCCACCCGCAGTGACCCCGTCACCTGCGGCCACTGGAGCCCCACGTCCCGTGCGGCAGGGAGCCGCCGGCCCTCCACCGTGGCCTGCCGGATCGCGTGCACCGCCGTCGCCATCGCGTCGTACGCGATGATCGACTGGCCGTCGCCGAGCTCCACCGGCCCCATCGGCCCGACCGGGTTCCTGGTCGCCGTCTGCATCATCCGGACGAAAAGGTCGTACGCGGCGGAAGCCCCGCCCGTCGCCGGAGGCGTCCGGCCTCCGGCCGTCCGCTTCCACGCGTCGGGGTGGGCCAGGGCGGCGTAGCGGACCGTCAGCCCCGAGTCCAGGGCCTTCCTGTCGAGCCGGCCGTCGGCGCCCAGGTACGAGCCCTCGTCGCCGGTCAGCACGGTGAACTTCCGGTGGGTGCAGCCCCGTGCCCCCAGGGCGTTGATGAACTGCCGCAGCTGCGTGTGGCGCCCGGCGAAGAAGACCGTCTCGGCGCGGGTGGCGCACAGCAGATAGGCGATCTGCCGGAACGTGTTGGCCGTGGTGCCCTCGGCGGTCGGGTCGTCGGGCGAGGTGAACAGCTGCGACTGGTACGGCGACTTCGCCAGCAGCTCCGAGAAGGCGTCCTTGAGGGTGTCCGTGTAGTGGTCGCCGGTGCGGGCGTCGTGGACCATGAGGGCCTTCGCCGCGTCCACCTTGCCGAAGTTCGCCAGGGCGCGGGCCTCGTCGCGGTTGGTGGGCGCGACCCGGGCGAGACCGGGGAAGGGCGTCCTGCCGGGCCCGTTGGTGAGGTCGTCGGCGGTGATGGTGGTGCCGACGACGGCGATGCCCGCCCCCGTCAGCTCCGTCACCGCCCCTCGGACGGGGGTGCTGCTGGTGGCTATGCCGGAGACCGCGCGCAGATGGTCCGGTGCGCCGGTCATCCGCTTCAGCCGGTCGACCGTGGGCCGCCAGTGGGCGTTGCCGTTGCCGGTGTTGGCGAGGACCAGCCGGATGCGGGGCGTCTCCTCGTTCGATTCGTGGTTGGCCCGGTACTGCTGGGCGAAGGCGCCCTGCACCTCGTGCAGTATCTTCGTCCGCATTCCCGAGCTGGTCGAGGTCAGCGGGAGCAGCAGGGCGACCGTCGCGTACTCGCCGGCCTTCAGCCTGTCGTTCTCCCGGTCGATGGCGGTGGCGACCTCCTTGAGGGCGACGACCCCGAAGTCATGCCCGTCGCCGGACACCCCGACGCACTCGGCACTGCCCTGCGGGCGTTCGACGCCCGGGGCGCAGGAGCGGTCCTCGGGGGTGGTGACCCGGTCGACGACGGTGATCACGCCCCAGGCGAGCAGGGCGAGCACCACCGCGCTCGTGATGACCTTCTGCCGGATCGTGTAGAAGACGCGGTAGCGCAGCGGGTTGGGCATCGCTCGTCAGACTCCGTCCTCCCGCCCCGGCGGTACGGACAGGCCCCGCCAGGCACGGATGTCCCTCGGCCAGTGGGTGGCCGCGTCCCACAGCGGGCTGTTGCCGGTCAGGTGGCGTCCGGAGAGCTGCCGCAGCTCGTGCGCCATCTTGTCGGTCACGTCGTCGTCGGGCAGGGCGAGCGGGTCGGTCAGCAGCCACACGGCGTGCAGCAACCGCCGTACGCACAGGTGCAGCCCGGCCGCCTCGCCGTCGAGTCCCGCCGGGAGCGGACCGCCGGGATCCTGCCCGAGCGCGACCCGCCGGCGCGGGTCGGGGCCCGTGCCGTGCCGGTCGCGGGGGTGGGGTGCGGAGGCGATGAAACGCAGCCGGTCCAGCCAGCCCACCACATCCGGTTCGTGGAAGGAGAGCCGCAGCCGTGTCACGGCCTCCTCGGTGCGGCCGAGGGCCAGGTCCTGCTGGAGGTGGTGCGGGGTGGGGGCGGGGCCGTAGTGGCGGTGCAGCGTCTCGTACACCGCCCGCCAGGCCGTGTACGAGGGGTGGTCGTCGTCGTGGAACCGCAGCCGGTGCAGCAGCAGCGCCCGCAGCAGGGGGTCCGCCACGAAGTGCTCGGGCCCGTCCGGCCAGCCGTCCGCCCGCAGCGCGTCCCGCACCCGCAGCGCCATGTCGCCGTCCAGCGACGCCCCGCGCAGCCGGGTGCGGGCCAGCACCCGGGCGGACTCCTCGTCGTGGGCGGCGGCCAGCACGGCGGGCGCGTCGGGCCCGAGCTCCGGCATCAGCTCGGCCAGCAGCGTGGCCGCCACGGGGACGGCCGGGGCGTCCTCGCGCAGCTCCACGGTGAGGTCCAGCAGCCCGCCCGGGGTCAGCGAGGCGCGCAGCGCGGCGGGCGCCTCGCCGGCCGCGCGGCCGAGCAGCGCCACACCGAGCGGACGGCCGCCGGTCAGCCGGTGGATGCCGTTGGGCAGTTCCGCCGGGGTGCGCCCGGCGGGGTCGTACCGGTCGAAGACCCCGCGGGTCTGGGCGGCGCTGAGCGCGGTGAGCTCCACGGCGAGGATGCCGGAGGTGATGTCGGAGCCGCGCGGACAGGGCGCCCGGTGCGCGACCTCCGGCAGCCGCAGCCGGGCGGCGTGGCGCATCCCCTCGTGGTCGCGGTCCCGGGAGGAGGCGAGGAACACCACCTGGTCGCGGCGGCCGGAGCTGCGCTGCCGCAGGACCGGTTCGACCAGGCGGCGGCCGAGGGGCAGATGGGCGTTGTCGAGGAGGACGAGCGGCCGGCCCCGGCGGGTGCCGCGCCGGGTCAGGCCCACATAGGCCCGGCCCAGGTCCTCGATGAGCGCGCCGACCAGGAAGTCCTCGGCCTCCTGTCCGCGGCGGCCGCTCCGTTCGAAGTCGACGGCCAGCTGGTGGAGGCCGATCTTGCCGTTGCCGCCCGCGTTGCGGTACGAGCCGTACCAGGACTCGGACTTGCGCTGGTAGCGGCCGAACACCTCCTCCAGGAGGGTCTCGACGGTCGCCTCGGCGACCAGTCCGGCGAGCGGCGCCGTGGTCTCCGCCGCGCTCGCGGCCAGCTTGGCGAGCACCTTGGACACCCAGGTGGTCGCCGCGCCCTTGGTCTCGTCGACGGTGGCCAGCACCGGGCCGAGCCGTTGCAGGTCGCGCCGGGCCCGCTCGTCGTCCTCACGCGACCAGCTGATGCTCGCCACCGCGGCCAGTCCGAGCGCCAGCCGGGGGAACTGCACCGCCCTGGCCGCGTGCACGCGCGTCGACAGCTGGACGGCCAGTTCGGCCAGGGCACCGGTGAGCGGGTTCCAGCCGGGCCCGTGGTCGAGGGGCGGCTCGATGCGCGCGCAGTCGATCAGGGCGAGCGGTGTGCCGCCTCGGTAGGCGTTGCGCACCTGTTTGAGCAGCGCCGTCTTGCCCATGCCCCGGCCGCCGGTGAAGACGGTGACGGGCGGGTCGTCCCCGTGCTCGTAGTCCACCCGGGCGAAGCTGTACGGAGTGAGACCGGTGAGGCGCGCGGCCAGACCGCTCGGGTCGAAGATCGCCTCGCGGCCGTACAGCTCTCTGTCCACCGCCACCCCCCAGCGCCATAAGACAGGTCCTGCCACACCCTCAAGTCCAGGGTACTGAGGATCCGTTGGGGCGGAGAGGGGTTGGCGCGACCGGGCCGTGTCCGCGAGCGGGGCGGGGGCCGCCGCCGGTCCCGGGACGCCCGCCACGGTTCATTCGTCGCCGATGTCCTCGTTCCAGAGGGCCGGACGGTCCTCGATGAACGCGCGCATCATCGCGACGCACCCGGGGTCGTCGAGCACGACGACCTCCACGCCGTGCCCGGCCAGCCACTCGTGCCCGCCGTGGAAGGTCCGCGCCTCGCCGACGAGCACCCGGGAGATGCCGAACTGCCGCACGAGACCGCTGCAGTACCAGCAGGGCGAGAGGGTGGTGACCATGGTCGTCCCCCGGTACGAGCGCTGCCGTCCGGCCGCCCGGAAGGCGGCCGTCTCGGCGTGCGTGGACGGATCGTCGTCCTGGACGCGGCGGTTGCGGCCGCGTCCCAGCAGCGTGCCGTCCGGGCCGTACAGGGCGGCGCCGACGGGGATGCCGCCCTCGGCGAGTCCGGCGCGCGCCTCCGCGACGGCCGTGTCCAGCCACCGCCGTGCCAGTTCCTGGTCCATGCCCCCACTCTTTCCGATGAGGGGCGGGCCCCGCCCATCGGACGCGCCGATGGGCCCATCGGCAGGACGCCCCACCGGCTCGTGGACCGGCCGCCGCCCCGGTTCGTAGCGTCGCCGTCATGAGAAACGAGACCAAGGGCACCATCGAGCTGACTCTCGCCATGGTGCTCTCCGGCACCATAGGGATCTTCGTGGTGGAGTCGGGGGCGTCCCCCTTCAACGTCGTGTTCTTCCGGTGCCTCTTCGGGGCGCTCGCCCTCGCCGGGTACTCCCTGGCACGCGGGTACCTCACCGGTCACGGCTTCACCCCGAGGAAGCTCGGGCTCGCCGCGCTCGGCGGGGTGTTCACCGTCTTCAACTGGGTGTTCCTCTTCGAGGCGTACGAGGCCACCTCGATCTCCTTCGCCACGGTCGTCTACCACACGCAGCCCTTCCACGTGGTGCTGCTCGGCGCGGTGCTGCTGCGGGAGCGGCTCACGGCCGCGAGGCTCGGCTGGCTCGTCGTGGCGTTCGCCGGACTGGTCCTGGTCTCCGGGATCCGGCCGGGCGACACGGGTTCGCTCACGGGGCTGGGGCTCGCCCTGACGGCCGCGGTCCTCTACGCGGCGGCGACCGTCGTCACCAAGCGGGTCACCGGTGTGCGCCCGCATCTGGTCGCGCTGGTGCAGGTGCTGGTCGGCATCCCGCTGCTGCTGCCGTTCGCGGACCTGTCGGCGATGGGCGGCGCGGGCGCCGGCTGGGCGTGGCTGGCCGGGCTCGGTCTGATCCACACCGGTCTCATGTACGTGCTGATGTACTCGTCGTACCAGAAGCTGGCCACCGCCAGGATCGCGGTGCTGGCCTTCACCTACCCGGCCGTCGCGATGGTCGCCGACTGGGCGGTGTACGGCCACCACGTCGGCCTGGTCCAGACGCTGGGCGTCCCGCTGATCGTGCTGGCGAGCCTGCGCGTCAACCGCGCGGGGACACCGGGTCCGGTGGTGCGTGCCGCGGCTCCCGCTCCCGCTCCTGCTCCCGCACCAGCCGCTGCGCTTCGTCGATGAACAGCCGCACGTGCGCCGGCAGCCGCTTGCCCTCCCGCCAGGCCACCTGGGTGTACAGCCGGAACGGCGGCTCCCAGGGCAGGGCCACAAGGACGCCGGACGCCAGCTCCTGCCGGACGGTCACCAGCGGCAGCAGCGCCACGCCGAGGCCCGCGGCGACGCCGCGCTTGGTCGCCTCGACGGTCCCGAACTCCCTGAAGGGCGGCGGAGCCCCGGTGCTCCCGCGCAGCTCCTCCTCGAACAGGTCCCGGTAGGGGCAGCCCGGCTCGGTGCCCACCAGCTGCACCCCGGCCAGCGCGGAGGTGGTCAGCCCGGCCCCGCCGGCCAGGGGGTGGGCGGGGGCGGCCACCAGCACCAGCGGCTCGGTGACGAGCACCTCGCTCGTCAGTCCCGGATGGACGGTCTCCGGCTCCATCAGGAACCCGATGTCGTACATGCCCTGGCGCAGGGCCCGGCGGGTCTCGTCGCCGAGGGTGGGCCGCAGCGACAGGCGCACCTTCGGATAGCGGTGGTGGAACAGCTCCAGCAGCGCGGGCAGGCGGTAGGAGGTCAGCGACTCCATGGTGCCGACGTTGATCGGGCCGGCGGGTTCGCCGGTCCCGGTGACGGCGGACCGGGCCTCCTCGGCGAGGTCCAGCATCCGGCGGGCGTAGGGCAGCAGCCGTTCGCCCGCCTCCGTCAGCCGGATGCGGCTGCCGAGCCGTTCGAACAGCTCGGTGCCCAGCGAGGACTCCAGGGCGCGGATCTGGCCGGTGACGCTGGACTGGGCGTACTTCAGTTCAGCGGCCGCCCGGGTGAAGCTGAGCACGGTGGCGACCTTCTCGAAGGTGGTCAGCAGTCGCAGCTCCAGCACGTCAGGGCCTGGGCTTGTCGGGGTCGTCCCCGTCGACGGCGTCCCCGGCGGAGTCGCGGCCGCCGTCCCGCCCGGGGTCGTCGGCGGTGTTCCCGCCCGGCCCGGTGTCCTTGCCGGTCTCCTCGCGCAGGGACCGCAGGAACTCGGGGTTGTCGTCCGGGGCGACCCAGCCGCCGCGGCGGGAGGCGCCGCCGGACAGCGCGGCGCGCTCCTTGCCGACGATCAGCCAGGAGACGGAACCGACCAGGGGGAAGAGCAGGACGAGGATCGCCCACAGCGGCTTCGGGATGTAGCGGACGTCCTTCTCGTCGGTGGTGATGCAGTCGATGAAGGCGTAGACGCTGAGCGCCAGCGGCACCAGGAACAGCAGTACCCGCAGCATGGCGACCCCCTGCACGAAGAGCTCGGGGCCGGCGTCGCGGCCCCCGTGACAGGTCCAGCGTAGTGCGTACCGGATACTGGACCCCATGGCTTACGACGATCTCCGCTCGCTGCTCAGGGCGCTGGAGCGCGAAGGCGACCTCAAGCGCATCAAGGCCGAAGTCGACCCGTATCTGGAGGTCGGGGAGATCGTCGACCGGGTCCAGAAATCGGGCGGCCCCGCGCTCCTCTTCGAGAACGTCAAGGGCGCGTCGATGCCCCTGGCGATGAACGTCTTCGGGACGGACCGGCGGCTGCTGAAGGCGCTGGGGCTGAAGTCGTACGACGAGATCAGCGGGAAGATCGGCGGGCTGCTCAAGCCCGAGCTGCCCAGCAGCTTCATCGGGGTGCGCGAGGCGTTCGGGAAGCTCGGCGCCATGACCCACGTGCCGCCGAGGAAGGTCAAGGACGCACCCGTGCAGGAGGTCGTGCTCACCGGCGACGACGTCGACCTGGAGCGGCTGCCCGCGCTGTTCACCTGGCCGAAGGACGGCGGCTCCTTCTTCAACCTGGGCCTCACCCACACGAAGCACCCCGAGAACGGCATCCGCAACCTGGGCCTGTACCGGCTCCAGCGGCACGACAAGCGGACCATCGGCATGCACTGGCAGATCCACAAGGACAGCCGCAACCACTACCAGGTGGCCGCCCGGCGCGGTGAGCGGCTTCCCGTCGCGATCGCCTTCGGCGCCCCGCCGGCCGTGACGTACGCCTCGACGGCGCCGCTGCCCGAGGACATCGACGAGTACCTGTTCGCCGGCTTCCTCCAGGGCAAGCGCATCGAGATGGTCGACTGCAAGACGGTCCCGCTCCAGGTGCCGGCCAACGCCGAGGTGGTCCTGGAGGGCTGGCTGGAGCCCGGCGAGATGCTGCCGGAGGGGCCGTTCGGCGACCACACCGGCTTCTACACGCCCCAGGAGCCGTTCCCGGCGCTCACCATCGACTGCGTGACGATGCGCAGGCGCCCGCTGCTCCAGTCGATCGTGGTCGGCCGCCCGCCGACGGAGGACGGCCCGCTCGGCCGCGCGACGGAACGCTTCTTCCTGCCGCTGCTCAAGATCATCGTGCCGGACATCGTGGACTACCACCTGCCGGAGTCCGGCGGCTTCCACAACTGCGCGATCGTCTCGATCGACAAGAAGTACCCGAAGCACGCCCAGAAGGTCATGCACGCCATCTGGGGCGCGCACATGATGTCGCTGACCAAGCTGATCGTGATCGTCGACGCCGACTGCGACGTCCGCAACCTCCACGAGGTCTCCTGGCGGGCGCTCGGCAACACCGACTACGCCCGTGACCTCACGGTCGTCGAGGGCCCGGTCGACCATCTGGACCACGCCTCCTACCAGCAGTTCTGGGGTGGCAAGGCGGGTATCGACGCCACGAGGAAGTGGCCCGAGGAGGGCTACACCCGGGACGGCGGCTGGCCGGACATGGTCGAGTCGGACCCCTCGACGGCCGCGCTGGTCGACCGCCGCTGGAAGGAGTACGGGCTGTGAGCGCCACCGGGGCGGGAGGCCCCGCGCTGTTCCTCGGCACCGGCACGGACTACGTGGCCCTGGTCCGCCCGGAGCTCGACCCGACGCAGCCCGACATCGTGCGGGCGGCCGCCGACGCCGGTGTGACGCCGGAGGAGTTCGCGGGCTCCGGGGACGTCTGGGCGGTCCTCGTCGAGCACGAGGGCGGCGGCGACGGCTTCGAACTGCCCGGGGTGCGCGACAGCGAGCCCGCCGGCTTCGCGGAGCGGCTGCGCGCCGAGCTCGCCGCGGCCTCGGCGCCCGGCGCCGAACCCCGGCCCTTCACCGTCGACGGCGGCGCCGTGCTGCGCCTGGACGCCCGCCCCGCGGGTGCCGGCGCCTTCGGCTTCGAGATCCACGTCATCCCGCCCGACGGCGGTGAGGGGGACGCGCTGACCGTGCGGACGGGGCCGCTGCCCGTGGCGGGACTGCTGGCCGACCTCGACGCGTTCCTCGGGAGCCTCGCATGATGACCACCGCCGACGGCGTCGTCGGGTCCGGCCCGGCGTCGCGGCCCACCGGCAAGGTGAAGGCGTTCCTGCGGCTCGTGATGATCGAGCACTCGGTCTTCGCGCTGCCCTTCGCGTACATCGCCGCGCTCACCGCGATGTTCCGCACCGACAGGTCGGTGCACTGGATCGAGCTGCTGCTGGTCACCGTCGCGATGGTGGGCCTGCGGACGTTCGCGATGGCCTGCAACCGGATCATCGACCGGGAGATCGACGCGCGGAACCCGCGCACCGCCGGCCGGGAGCTGGTCACCGGCGCCGTGTCCGTGCGGTCCGCGTGGACCGGCGCGTTGGTGGCCCTGGTGGTGTTCCTGGGAGCGGCGGCGCTGCTCAACCCGCTCTGTCTGATGCTGGCGCCGCTGGCCGTTGTGCCGATGGTGGTCTACCCGTACGGGAAGCGGTTCACGAACTTCCCGCACGCCATCCTGGGTCTGGCCCAGGCCATCGGCCCGGTCGGCGCCTGGCTCGCGGTCACCGGCGCGTGGTCGTGGGACGCGGTGATACTGGGGCTGGCCGTCGGCGTCTGGATCGGCGGCTTCGACCTGATCTTCGCCTGCCAGGACGTCCAGGCGGACCGGGCGCACGGCGTGAAGTCCGTACCGGCCCGCTTCGGCATCCCGGCGGCGCTGTACGGGGCGCGCGGGTGCCATGTCGTCACGACCGCCCTCCTGGTCTGGTACGCCCTGGCGACGGACGCGGGCGTCTTCTTCTGGGCGGGCCTGGTCGTCGTGGCGGCGGCCTTCCTCTACGAGCACACCATCGTCAAGCCCCACGACCTGTCCCGCCTGAACCGGGCGTTCTTCACGGTCAACGGCTTCATCGGCATTGCTCTGTTCGTGTGCGCCCTGCTGGATCTCGCCGTGCGGGGCCTGACGTTGTAGGTACGGTGCGGCCTACCATCGGGTGCAGGGAAGGGAGGCCGACGTGACCATCTCGGAGAGCGACCGCCTGCACTCGCAGCTCAGCCGGTTCGAGGACATGTTCCCCGGTTACCGGACGGAGATCGTCGAGGGCGCCATCGTGATGAGTCCGGTCAAGCCGCACCACGCGCAGACGATCCGGCGTGTGTGGAACGCGCTGGAATCCCAAGCCTCGCAGGAGTGGGGGTTCATCAGTGATGTCGCAGTCCCCTTCGACGCCGACAACGAGTTCTGTCCCGACCTCGCCGTGATCCCGAAGGCGGAGGAGCGCAAGAACCTCAGCGCCTACCCGCCGGACCTCGTCGAGCTGGCCGTCGAGGTCGTCTCGCCGAGCAGTGTGCGCAACGACTACGAGGTGAAGGACCGGGCGTACGCGCGCCGGGGCATCGCGCACTACCTCATTTTCGACCCCTACAAGGCGCACTGTGTGACCCTCTGGAACCCGGGTCCGGACGGTTACCGCGGTCGCGATGTCATCCCGTACGGCGGGGAGATCGTCGTGGAGACGGGGATCGGCAAGTTCACCATCGGCACCGCGGACCTGCCGGTGGACCCGAGCGCCACCTGACCGGGACCCCGGGGTGCCGCGCCGGATAGGCTCATCGTGTGGAGCCGGTAACTGCGCAGCGTCGTCCGTGGGTCGTCGGGGTGTCCGGGGCGTCCGGGACCCCCTATGCCGCCGCGGTGCTGCGCGGGCTGCTCGCGGCGGGTGAGAGCGTCGATCTGGTGGTGTCCCGGGCGTCCCGGCTGACGCTGCTCGACGAGACCGGGATCGCGTACCGGGACGCGCACTGGCGCGAGGACCTGCGCACCTGGCTGGCCAGGGGAGCGGACGGCAAGCCCGGGACGTTCGACGTGGCCGCCGCGGACCTGGACGGCGTGCGCCACTGGGCGGCGGGCGATCTGGCGGCGGGGCCGTCATCCGGGTCGTATCCCGTCAAGGGGATGCTCATCGTGCCCGCGTCCACGGCGTGTGTGGCCGGTGTGGCGCTCGGGCTGTCGAAGGACCTGTTGCAGCGGACGGCGAGCGTGACGCTCAAGGAGCGCCGCAGGCTGGTGGTCGCGGTGCGGGAGACGCCGCTGAACGGGCAGACCCTCAGGCATCTGGTGACGCTGGACGAGGCGGGCGCCGTGGTGCTGCCCGCCTCACCGGCGTTCTACGCGGGAGCGACGCACATCCAGGACCTGGTGGACTTCGTCGCGGGGCGGGTGCTGGACGCGGCGGAGGTGCCGCACCAGTTGTACCGCCGCTGGAAGGGAGAGCTCGGTGGCTCCCGGGGGGACTAGCGCCGGTGGACGACCGGCGCTCGTGGGGCGACTAGCGCTTGCGGGCGCGACGGGCGGTCGCGCGGGCGGTGGCCCGGTCGGCGCGCAGTGCGGCGGCGGGCTGGTGGGCACGCGAGCGGTTGGCCAGCTCCTGCAGCGAGCGCATGTGGGCGTAGGCCATCTCGATCGTGTACACGGTGAGGTCATCTCCTGAAGGATCGTCGTTGATCATCTGAAAGATTCGCAGGGCTTCAGCCCTGTGTGCCTTAGATTCTACACTCAAACGCGCGGTATCGCTGGACAATGGAAGGCTTCAGGCATATGGACGCCGTGGATAGGCAGCTCATCCAGGCCCTGCGGGAGAACGGCAGGGCCTCGTACGCCGAGCTGGGCCGGCTGGTGGGGCTCTCGGGCCCCTCCGTGACCGACCGCATCAACCGCCTGGAGGCGGCGGGCGTCATCACCGGCTATCGCGCCACGGTGGACTCCCCCTCGCTCGGCCTCGGCGTCACGGCGCTGATCGGCATCTCGCTCTCCGACGCCGCCGACCACGAGGACGTGGCGCGCCGGCTCAAGGACCTCGCCGAGATCGAGGACTGCTGGTTCATCGCGGGGGACGACTCGTTCATGCTCAAGGTGCGGGCGAGCGACGTGGACGGGCTGGAGAAGACCATCCGCAGGCTCTCCGGGACGAAGGGCGTGTCCCGTACGCGTACGACGATCGTGCTGTCCACGAAGTGGGAGAACCGGGTCGGCGACCTGCCCGAGGAGGGCTGACGCGCGGCGCCGGTGGGGGTCCCCCCGCCCGAAAAGAGCGGGGGAGTACGGTGGGTGGAGCTCGATCGACAGACGTATGGGAGGCGGCCGCAGATGGACGCGGGACTCAAGCGCGACCTGGAGGAGAAGGTCCGGTCCGGGGAGCGACTGACCCGCGAGGACGGCATCGCCCTCTACGAGTCGGACGACCTGGCCTGGCTCGGTGGCCTGGCGCACGAGGTGCGGACGCGCAAGAACGGTGACGTCGTCCACTTCAACGTCAACCGCCACCTCAACATGACGAATGTGTGCACCGCCTCGTGCGCCTACTGCTCGTTCCAGCGCAAGCCGGGCGAGAAGGACGCGTACACGATGCGCATCGAGGAGGCCGTCCGCCTCGCCAAGGCGATGGAGAACGAGAGCCTCACCGAGCTCCACATCGTCAACGGGCTCCACCCCAACCTGCCGTGGCGCTACTACCCGCGCTCGCTCAGCGAGCTGAAGAAGGCGCTGCCGAACGTCTCGCTGAAGGCGTTCACCGCGACGGAGATCCACCACTTCGAGACCATCTCCGGGATGTCCGCCTCCGACATCCTCGACGAGCTGATCGAGGCGGGTCTGGAGTCGCTGACCGGTGGCGGCGCGGAGATCTTCGACTGGGAGATCCGCCAGCACATCGTCGACCACCGCACCCACTGGGAGGACTGGTCGCGCATCCACCGCCTGGCGCACTCGAAGGGTCTCAAGACCCCGAGCACGATGCTGTACGGGCACATCGAGGAGCCCCGGCACCGCGTCGACCACGTGCTGCGGCTGCGTGAGCTCCAGGACGAGACCGGCGGGTTCCAGGTCTTCATCCCGCTGCGCTACCAGCACGACTTCGTCGACATGAAGGACGGCAAGATCCGCAACCGGATCCAGGCGCAGACCACCATGGCGACCGGCGCCGAGGCGCTGAAGACCTTCGCCGTCTCGCGGCTGCTCTTCGACAACGTCCCGCACGTCAAGGTCTTCTGGGTGATGCACGGCGTGCAGACCGCCCAGCTGGCGCTCCAGCACGGCGCGGACGACATGGACGGCTCGGTCGTCGAGTACAAGATCACGCACGACGCCGACAACTACGGCACGCCCAGCAAGCTGGGCCGTGAGGACCTGCTGGAGCTGATCCGGGACGCCGGGTTCCGCCCGGTCGAGCGCAACACGCGCTACGAGATCATCCGCGAGTACCCGGGCCCGGACGCGGAGCGTCGCGAGTCGCCGCAGCCCATGCGGGTCTGACGCGGCGGAGCCGTCCGCCCGACCGACTCGTGCGACCGGCCAGGTGCCCCGGGTGTCCGGGCGCCTGGCCGTCGTCATGCGGCGGCCAGGCGCGCCGGGCAGGCGTGCGCGGGCCCGCGCGGAGCGGGTTTCCGGCGGACGTCGAGAAGGGCGTCCGGTCCTCGGACGGGGCCCGGGGACCCGTGGCGGGGGCGTTTATCGTCATACGCATGCCGTTGAACTTCGAACTGGACCCGCACATCGACCCGGCCCTGCGCGACGGCGTCCTCAGCCTGTGGACGGACGTCTCCAACGCGGACGGCGCGGTCGGCTTCGTACCGCCGGTGACCGTCGACGACGTCCGGCCCGAGTGGGTCAAGCACCTCACGGCCATCAGCGAGGGCCGTACCCGGCTGCTCGTCGGGCGCGAGGCCGACGGGACCGTCGCGGCCACGGTCTTCATCGCCCACAACGCGCACCGGCTGATGCGGCACTGGGTCTGGCTCTACACGGTGATGGTCCACCCCCGCCACCAGGGCAAGGGGTACGGACGCGCCCTCATGGCGGCGACCGAGGACGCGGTACGCGGCATGGCCGGTGTCGAGGCCGTCCGCCTCACCTGCCGGGGCGGCACCGGCGTCGACCGGTTCTACGCCTCGTGCGGCTACAAGGAAGTGGGCCGGGTTCCGGACGCGATCCGCGTCGCCGACGGTGACGACCGCGACGACATCATCATGCTGCTCCAGCTGCACCGCCCCTGACCCCGCCGTCACCCCCGGACCGCGCCCTCACCCCCTGAACTGATCGAATCGGCACGTGCTTCACTGGTCGTGCAGGAATCGCCGTACGGAGAAGGAAGAAGGCCCGCCGTGCCCGCTGCCACCAGAACGAGCGCCACGATCCGGTACACGCTGATGCGGTTCGGCATCTTCGCCGCGTGCTTCTTCGCCCTGTGGGGACTGGTGTACGTCGGCGCGCTGCCGCGAGGGCTCGGCGACTCGAACCTGCTGTGGGTGCTGCTGCTCTCTATCGTGATCTCCGCGCCGCTCAGCTTCGTGCTGCTGCGCGGCCAGCGCGACGCCATGTCGGCGCAGATCGTGGAGAAGGTCGACAAGGCGAAGACCCGGCTGGAGGCCAACCGGACCCAGGAGGACAGCACGGCGCTGTAGCGGCGGCCTGCGGCCTTGTAGACGTTTCTCACATTCGTCCCGGACACCCCGGGCGGAAGCGACCCCTTCCGCCCGGGGTGTCCCGCGTTTCCGGGCACCCGCGAGGGCCGGGCGGAAGCCGGCCCGGCTCCGGGCGCCTTATACCCCCAAAGGACAGCTTTGAGGTTCTCAAAGTTCAAGTGTTAACGTGTTCGACATGAAGACAGCAGTGCGCCCCCACGAAGCCGTGAGCATCCCGCTCGTGGCGCGCCTGCACGTCGATCTCTGCCGCTGTATGTCCGCGGTCTGTTGCCGCGCTGTCTGACCCGGCATCATGCAGCGGCGCCGTCTGAGCGCATGGGCGCCGCACCCGTCCCCGTATGTCCCGATACGCACTTCTGGAGTGTGTCCGTGTCCGCGAATGCCGCGAACCCCGTGACCAAGCGCGCGAATCCCCTGTCGAAGTTCCCGTTCTGGGCCCAGATCGTCACCGGGCTCGTGCTCGGCGTCCTGCTGGGCTGGCTCGCCCGTGACCAGGAGATCGGCTGGCTCAAGACGACCCTGGAGCAGATCGGCGACATCTTCGTCCAGCTGCTGAAGCTGGCCGTCGCCCCGCTCGTGTTCTTCGCCATCCTGGTGTCGATCACCAACCTGCGGAAGGTCAACAACGCCGCCCGGCTGGCGACCCAGACCCTGATCTGGTTCATGATCACCTCACTGATCGCGGTCGCCATCGGCCTCGCCATCGGCCTGATCACCAACCCGGGCGCCGGCACCGGCCTCACCCCGCAGGACGGCCAGCTCCCGAAGAAGGAGGGCAGCTGGCTGGACTTCCTGACGGGGATCATCCCGGAGAACGTCATCACGCCGTTCACCGAGCTGAACGTCCTCCAGATCGTCTTCATGGCCGCCGTCGCCGGCATAGCCGCCCTGAAGCTCGGCGAGAAGGCCCGGCCGATCCTCACCCTCAGCGAGTCCGTCCTGGAGCTGCTCCAGAAGGCCCTGTGGTGGGTCATCCGCCTCGCGCCGATCGGCACCGTCGGCCTGATCGGCTACGCGATCGCCGACTACGGCTGGAACCTGATCGGCAAGTACGCCACCTTCACCGCCGACGTCTACATCGGCTGCGCCCTGGTCCTGTTCGGTGTGTACCCGCTGCTGCTGGCCACCGTCGCCAAGGTCAACCCGGTCCAGTTCTTCAAGGGCGCCTGGCCCGCCATCCAGCTGGCCTTCGTCTCCCGCTCGTCGGTCGGCGCCATGCCGGTCACCCAGAAGGTCACCGAGCGCCTCGGCGTCCCGAAGGAGTACACCTCCTTCGCCGTGCCGTTCGGCGCGACCACGAAGATGGACGGCTGCGCCGCGATCTACCCGGCGCTCGCCGCGATCTTCATCGCGCAGATCTTCGACGTCCAGCTGGGCGTCAGCGACTACCTGCTGATCGCCTTCGTCTCGGTCGTCGGCTCGGCGGCCACCGCCGGTCTGACCGGTGCGACGGTCATGCTGACCCTGACCCTCTCCACGCTGGGCCTCCCGCTGGAGGGTGTGGGCCTGCTGATGGCGATCGACCCGATCCTGGACATGATGCGGACCGCCACGAACGTGGCCGGCCAGGCCCTGGTCCCGGTCATCGTCGCCGCCCGGGAGAAGATCCTCGACCACGACGCGTACAACTCCGCCTCGTCCTCCCCGGTCGACGAGTACGACGTGCGTGAGGCCGAGCAGAAGGTGCTGGCGCCCGCCGCCGCCTGAGCCAATTCACGCTCCGCCCACGACGGTGCCCCCGGTCCCCGGACCGGGGGCACCGTCGTCGGCGCGTGCGTACATATGCCCCGGTCGGATGCCTGCGGCCACCCATGGAGCCGGGTGCTTCCCGGCGCGGCGGGGACCGCTCCTTTCCGGAAGCCCGGCATAAGCGGTGGGCACATGCGTTCGTGGTGGGCCTTAGGCTTGTCGGCTGTCGAAGGGTGGGTGGCGGTAGCCGTGAAGAGTACGGGTGCGAAGGCGAAGCGGATGCCGCGGGCGGTGCGCGAGCAGCAGATGATGGACGCGGCCGTGCGGACCTTCGGGCAGCTCGGCTACCGGGCCGCCTCGATGGACGGGATCGCCGAACTGGCCGGCGTGTCGAAACCGCTGGTGTACCTGTATCTGAACTCCAAGGAAGACCTCTTCACGGCCTGCATCCGGCGCGAGGCGGCGGCTTTGATCGCCGCCGTGCGGGACGGGGCGGAGCCGGGGCTGCCGGCCGATCGTCAGCTGTGGGCGGGTCTCACCGCGTTCTTCACCCACACCGGCGGCAACCCCGACGCCTGGTCGGTGCTGCACCGGCAGGCGCGCACGCACGGGGAGCCGTTCGCCGCCGAGGTGGCCGCCATGCGCGACGAGATCGTGGCGTTCGTGACGGGTCTGATCGGGGCGGCGGCGCGGGAGGCGCACCAGCAGCCGTCGTTCGGCGACCGCGATGTCGCGGGCCTCGCGCGGGCGTTGGTGGGTGCGGCGGAATCGCTCGCGGACTGGGCCAACGAGACCCCGGGCGTCTCCGCGAAGGAGGCGGCCGCGACCCTCATGAACTTCGCCTGGGCCGGGCTCGGCAACCTCATGGACGGGCGGCGCTGGTCACCGGCCCCCTGAGGACGCCGCTTCCGCCGCCGCGGTGATGCCTCTCACCGTGCCCGTGACGTGGATCCGGCCGTCGTCGCCGCGCAGCTGGAAGGCTTCCCCCTCGGCGGCGTGGACGACCGTGCCCGGCAGCGGCACGGGCGCCCGGAAGTCGGCCCGCACGTGCACCCGCGCCGGCGGCTCCTGCTCGGCCAGGCAGCGGGCCAGCGTCCACATGCCGTGCGCGACGGGCCTCGGGAAGCCGAACAGCCGGGCGGTCAGCGGGTGCAGATGGATCGGGTTGCGGTCCCCCGAGACGCCGCCGTACCGCCGCCCCAGGTCGTGGGGCAGCCGCCACTGGGCGCGGGCGGGCAGGAGCGGCACGTCCGGCCGCGTTCCGTCCGGCCGGGCCGTCGCGGCGGCCCGCCCCGCCGTCTCCCGCGTGGCGTGCCGGGCCAGATAGCCGCTGGCCGACTCCCACACCCGCTCACCGGCCACCCGGGCCTCGGTGACGACGGTCGCCTCCGTGCCGCGGCGGTGGGGGGCCAGCCCGGCGACCCGGACGGTCAGCTCCGTCCGCTCGCCCGGCGGCAGCGGGCGGTGCCGGGTGATCTCGATCCAGGTGTGCACCAGCCCCAGGAGCGGCAGCGGGAACGCGCGGGCCGCCATCAGCCGCATGGCGAGGGGGAACGCCAGGACGTGCGGGTACGGCAGGGGCAGCGGGCCCGTCCCGGAGAAGCCGCAGACGCGGGCGTACGCGGCGAGCCGGGCCGGGTCGACGCGGACGTCGGGCCGCACGAGCCGGGACGGGGGCGCGGTGACGCCCGCCGCGGGTCGCTTGAAGGGGGAGCGGAGGGCGCCGAGCGCCAGCGTGCGGGCGAGTGCGGCGGGGTGCCCGGGGTCCTCGCGGTCCGGGCCGCCGGGGCGGGGGAGGGACCGGCCGGAGGGTGTAGGGGCGAGGTGCGGATCGTGGTCGGCCATTGTCCTGACTCCCTGCCCGGTCGTAGATTTACTCCCCAGTAAGGTTACTCGGAAGTCAGGACCTGGTCGAGACGATCCCGCGCCGCACGGGGCCCACTTCCCGTACGGGGCGGGGGAGTTCGCCGGAACCCCAAC
Source organism: Streptomyces sp. SP18CS02 (assembly GCF_036322365.1). Lineage (NCBI taxonomy): Bacteria > Bacillati > Actinomycetota > Actinomycetes > Kitasatosporales > Streptomycetaceae > Streptomyces > Streptomyces sp. SP18CS02. The sequence continues at coordinate 138,106 of NZ_JAQYXC010000254.1, read as the reverse complement.
TCAAGGAGCCGCACGTGACAGTCGAACTGGTCCGGCCGCAGCGCGTCCTCACCGATGGCGCCGTGCGGGAGGTGTCCGTACCGGCTCTCGTCCCGCCCGCGACGAGGGGGTCCCTCGCGGACATCCCCTTCGACAACGCGCGCGAGGCGCCCGACGAGCCGGTGCTGAGCCGCAGAGGCCCGGACGGAGAGTGGGCGGACGTGACGGCGGCCGTCTTCGCGGACGAGGTGCTGGCCGTCGCGAAGGGCCTGGTCGCCGAAGGTCTGCGGCCCGGCGACCGGCTGGCCATCATGGCCCGTACGACCTACGAATGGACGTTGCTCGACTTCGCGGCCTGGGCGGCCGGGCTCGTCACCGTCCCCGTCTACCCCACCTCCTCCGCCTTCCAGGCCCGCTGGATCCTCCAGGACTCGGGCGCCGCCGCCTGCGTGGTGGAGAACAAGGACCAGGCCAGGATCGTCAGCAACGAGCGCAAGCAGATCCCGGGCCTCACCCACCTGTGGGAGTTCGACACGGGCGCCGTCGACACGCTGCGCAGGGCCGGGGCGGCCGTCCCCGACGAGGTGGTCCTCGCGCGCCGGGCGGGGCTCGACCCCGAGGCGACCGCCACCCTCATCTACACCTCGGGCACCACCGGGCGCCCCAAGGGTTGCGTCCTGACCCACGGCAACTTCTTCGCCGAGGTCGACAACGCGGTCGAACTCCTGCACCCCGTCTTCAGGTCGAAGAGCAAGGACCCCGCCTCCACGCTGCTCTTCCTGCCCCTGTCGCACGTCTTCGGCCGCATGGTCGCCATCGGCTGTCTGCGGGCCCGGGTACGGCTGGGCCACGCGCCCTCGATCCGCACCGAGGACCTGCTCGCCGACCTGGCCGGGTTCCGGCCGACGTTCCTGCTGGCCATCCCGTACGTCCTGGAGAAGGTGTTCAACACCGGCCGCGCCACCGCCGAGAAGCTGGGCCGCGCGTCCTCCTTCGACCGGGCGGCCCGCGTCGCGCAGCGCTTCGGCGAGGCCGTCGAGGCCGCCGGACACGGCACCGGGCCCGGCCCCTCGATGGGGCTGCGGGCGGCCCGCTCCCTGTACGACCCGCTGGTCTACCGGCGGATACGGGCCGCCCTGGGCGGCCGGGTACGGTACGTGATCTGCGGCGGCTCCCCGCTCGGGCGGCGCCTCGCGTCCTTCTACGCGGGTGCCGGCATCGAGATCTTCGAGGGCTACGGACTGACCGAGACCACCGCGGCCTCGACGGTCACGCCACCGCTCAGGCCCCGGCTCGGCACGGTCGGCTGGCCGCTGCCCGGCACGGCGGTACGGATCGCCGCCGACGGCGAGGTGCTGCTGCGCGGCGGCCACGTCTTCACCGGCTACTGGGACGCGGAGTCGGGCAGGGCGGTGGCCGGCCCCGCCGACGGGTGGTTCGCGACGGGTGACCTGGGCGCGCTCGACGAGGACGGCTACCTCACCATCACCGGCCGCAAGAAGGACATCATCATCACCTCGGGCGGGAAGAACGTCACTCCCGCGCCGCTGGAGGACTGGCTGCGGTCCCACCCCCTGGTGGGCCAGTGCATGGTCGTGGGCGACAACCGCCCGTACGTCACCGCCCTGATCACCCTGGAGCCGGACGGTCTCGCGCACTGGCGGCGGATGACGAAGAAGGACCGGCTGCCGCTGCGCGAACTGATCCACGACGAGGACCTGCTGGCCGCCCTGCAGCGGGCCGTCGACGACGCGAACCGCCTGGTCTCACGCGCAGAGTCGATCCGCCGCTTCCGGGTGCTGACCGCCGACTTCACCGAGGAGAGCGGCCACCTGACGCCCTCGCTGAAGCTCAGGCGAGCGGCCATAGCGCGGGACTTCGCGTCGGAGATCGAGGCGCTGTACGCGCGGTAGGCCGGCGGCCCGCCCTTCCTCCACCCCTGCCGGCCGGCCCCGCCGCACCTGGTACCGGACCCGTCCGGGGGCCACGCCCGCGCCCCGCCGGGTCGCCGCCGACGCCCCGGACTCGCCGTCCACCAGCGGGTGCCCTTCCGCACCGCCGCGCCGTAGGCGGTTCCGCGGAACACGTGCTCACCGGGCGTCCGGTGCCGGGCCAGGCGCTCAGCCCGGGATGAGGGCGTCCCACTGATCCCGGGTCGGACCGTCGTACCGCGGCGCGAAGTCCGGGCGGGCGGCCAGCCAGGCGGTGACGTGCCGGTCCACTTCGTCGGTGCCGTAGGCGTCGTGGGCCGGCCGCAGGAGGTGGCGCACCTGGGCCCGGGCTCTCATGACGACGGGATCGTCGAGGGCGCAGGCGGCCAGGGCGGCGGCCCGACGGTCCGAGGGGGGTGCGCCTTCGGCGAGGCGTCGCTCGTTGGCGCGGTCGGCCGTCGCCTGTGCGTCGAACCACGGGCGTGTATGAACCCAACCCCCCTCGGCCGGTGCGCAATTCGGTGGCGGCGGCGTCCGCGGCGTTGTTGGATGACGCGGTGACTTCCGTAGAACGTGACGCCCATGGCGAGCTGCTGGACCTGCTTGAGCGGTACTACGACGCGGTCCCGCGCTCAGGCGCCCGCGCCGAGGACTTCGGGCCCCTGACCCTGTTCGTACGGGAGGGGGAGGGGTGGCCGTTCTACGCCCGCCCCGCGCTGGGGGCGTCCGAGGCGGTGACGGCCGCGGATGTGCTGCGCGTGCGGGAGCGGCAGCGAGAGCTGGGTCTCCCGGAGAGCTTCGAGTGGGTCGCGGAGAGCGCGCCCGCCCTCAGGGGCGCGGTCGAGGGGGCCGGGCTCACGGTCCACGAGCACCCGCTGATGGCGCTGGGCGCCGGGGAACCGACGTCCCGGCCCGGGACGGCGGAGGGCGTGGTGGTCCGGGTCGTCGGGCCGGGCGACCCCGTGCTGCCGAGCGCGCTCGCCCTTCCCCACGTGGCGTTCGCCGCCCCCGGGACCGTGGTCGGCACGGCGGGTGCGGCGGAGCTGCGGCAGGCCGTGGCGGACCACGCGGGTGCGGGAGCGGTGGAGAACCTGGCGGAGCGCATCAAGGCCGGCCTGACCCTCGTGGCCGTGGCCGAGTCCGACGGCGAGGTCCTGTGCGTCGGCCAGCACCAGCCCGTCGGCCCGGTCAGCGAGATCGTCGGAGTGGGTACGCTCCCCAGCGCCCGCCGCCGCGGCCTCGGCCAGGCCGTGACCGCGGCCCTGGTGGCCGACGCCCGGGCGCGGGGCGTCGAGACCCTCTTCCTCTCGGCGGGCGACGAGGACGTCGCCCGGGTCTACGCCCGCATCGGCTTCCGCCCCGTGGGCACGGCACTGATCGCCGAGCCCGCCGAGTGAATCCGCCGGGGCGGGGCGGTCCTACGGCTCCAGAGCGCTGGTGTCCAGGTCGAGGTCGAACGGCGCGGGCAGACGGACCTTCGTTCCGTAGGGGTGTGGACCGTCGGCACGTGTGTACCCGAGCCGTCCGGGCTCGGAGTACAGCGTGACGCTTCGTTCCTGACGGTCCACCAGCAGGTGGAGAGGAGCGCCGTACTCGGCGTAGCGCTTGCGCTTCACGACCCGGTCGGTCTCGGCGTCGGTCTCCGAGGTCACTTCGACGATCAGCAGCGTCTGGTCGGGCAGCAACGCACCGGCGCCTTTGGCCGCCGCGGTCGGGACGACCGCGATGTCGGGCACGTACCAGTTGGACGATCCCGGCAGGTCCAGGTTCCCCGACCCCGTGAGGCAGTCCAGTTCGCGGGCCCGCCGACGGACTTGATCACGAATCGCCTCGGCGGCCGCCTCGCAGGAGTGAATCCGCCGGGCGGGGCCGGCCCCGCTGCCGAGCCTGCCGAATGACGACGGCAATTCCCTGATCGGGGCCGCTGATTCCTGTCGGGGCGGGTGATCACCACATCGAGTGCCATGAAGAGGTGTTCGGTGTTCCGTTCCGGGGCTCTGCACCATGCTGAGGTCGCCGCGAGACAAGATCACGGAAGGACTCGGCCCATGACCACGGCTGCGCAGGACGTCATCACCGCCAAGCTCGAACGCACATTCGACACCCTGGATGCCGACCGCAACGGCTATCTGGACTGGACGGACTACCGGAAGCTCGCCGAGCGCTACGTCGAGGCCTACCGCCTCGACAGGGACGACCGCAGGGCCAGGGGGCTCCACACCTTCTGCCAGATCTACTGGCTGGAGCTGCTGCGCCACGCGGGCGTGGACGGGGACCGGCTCACGAAGGACCAGTTCGTCACGGCCAACCGCGTCGCCGTCATCGACACCAGTCGGCTCAACGTGACCGAGGGGGCAGGCCACGCGATCTTCGACGTCATCGACGTCAACGGCGACAACGAGGTCTCCAAGGACGAGTTCGCCCGCGCTCTCAGGGACGTGTGGAGGACCGACGCGCCCGACGCGATGGACTCGTTCACCAAGCTGGACACCGACGGGGACGGCGTGATCTCACGCCAGGAGTTCATCCGCGCGGTGCGTGAGCACTTCCTCTCCAACGACCCGGACGCGCCGGGCAGCCTGTTCTTCGGGCACGTCTGAGCCACCCGCTCACAGACGGCCGCTCCTGGAGTCCGACTCCGGTGGGCGGCCGCCGCCGTGTTCGCGCCCTTTGGCCGAGCCGTCAGGGGATGGCCGCCGACCGGCGCCGAGGGCTTACGCCAGCTTCAGGAACGCCGTCCACGCGGCGGGGGTGAGCGCGAGCTGCGGGCCCGTGGGGTTCTTGGAGTCGCGGACCCGGATGGTGCCGGAGGTGGCGGCGACCTCGACGCAGTCAGGGCCGTCGTTGGTGCTGTAACTGCTCTTGGTCCAGGCGACTTCGACGCATGCGGGGCCGTCGTTGGTGCTGTGACTGCTCTTGACCCACTGTGCTGTGCTCGTGGGGTGCTTGAGGCTCATGTCTCTCCCCGAATCTTCTCGATGAAGGCCAGAGACTCCCGAGGGGTGAGAGCCTGGGCCCGGATCATGCCATAGCGCATGTCGAGGATCTGCACCTCCTTGGGGTTGGAGATCAAACGGCTTGTGAGCTGTACCTCGTCGTGCCCCACGGCGGTGCCATCCTTGAGTTTGAGTACACGGAGCGAGCCCGCCAAGCCCGCGTGCTCCTCAGCCTCCGTCGGCATGACCTGGATCTCGACATGCCGCAACTGGGCAAGTTCGAGTACGTGGTCGAGCTGTCGCCGCAGGATCATTCTGCCTCCGACAGGGCGACGAAGTGTTGCCTCTTCCTGGACGAATGTCAGCAGCGGACCGGGGTGTTGGCGAAAGACTTCCTGCCTAGCCATTCGCGCGGCCACCAGCCGCTCGACCTCGTCCTCGCCGTACGCGGGCCGCCTCAATCCGAACAGGGCGCGCGCGTACTCCTCGGTCTGCAGCAGGCCATGCACAACTGTGTTGGTGTAGGCGCCGAGCTCGACGGCTTCCGCTTCCAGTTTCTTCAGGTCCCGGACCTTCTTCGGGTACCTGGCCTCCGCCACGTCCCGTTTCATGGCGGCGATCTTGCCGCCCGCGCCCAGGACCTCGTCCGCCCGGTCCAGGTACTCCGGTCGCGGGATGCGCTTGCCGGCCTCGACCTTGTAGACCAGGTTCTCGCCGTAGCCGATGGCCGTGCCGAACTCGGCCGGTTTCAGGCCCGCCGCCTCGCGCCACAGCTTGAGCTGGCGGCCCACCGCCGCGATGACGGCCTGGGAGTCGTCGTCCTCCAGGCCCAGTTCCTCTTCGCTCATCCGCGCCCCGCCTTCCGCGCCCGCGTACCTGCCTGGACGGGGCCGGACAGCAGCAGGACAGTCACCGCCCGTACAGGAGAGATCACTGGTCAGCGTAGGCGCCCCCGGCCACTCTGAGTGACGTGAACCACGAAATGACTATCACTCGCCAGTTCGGCGTTCAGCTGTCCTCCACGCGTCGGGGCGCGCGTCTGGCGAGGCTGCTCGTACGGGAGCAACTGCGTGCCTGGGGACTGGCGTTCGAGGAAGCGGCCCTGGTGGTCGCCGAGCTCGCGGCCAACGCGGTGTCGCACGGGCAGGTGCCCGGCCGGGACTTCCGGCTGGCGGTCTCCGTGTCCGGCGAGACCCTCCGCATCGAGGTGACCGACACCCAAGGTGACCTCCTGCCCGTCGTCCGCCGGCCGTCCGACGCCGAGTCGGGGCGCGGACTGCTGCTGGTCGAGGCGCTGGCCGACCGGTGGGGCACGACCGTCGGTCCGGTGCCGTGCAAGACGGTCTGGGCGGAGCTCACCGTGTCGTGGATCTCCGCGACGCGGTGAGCCGCGACGCGGTGTCCCACGACGCATAAGAAGCAAGCCTTGAGAGGGAAAAACACCCTTCCCCACCCCACCCGCCTCCCGTCACTCACACGGGTGGATTGTGGCAACTCAGCTGGATATCGGCCGGGTTGACCGGCATATGCTCACCGCGACAACCCCAGACATACGTCGGCCCCCGGCCGGGACTGGCATCCCGATCGAGGGCCTGACCACCAAGGAAGAAGCGCTTCCCGATGGATGTTCAGCACCCTAGCGCGCCCTCGCGCGCGAAGTCTCCCGTTGCCCGGACGGCCGCCCGATCCGGTGTCACCCACGTCAACGTGCGGCACGACAGCCAGTACACGGTCGTCGGCAACCACCTCGCCCAGCACCGCGAGCTGAGCCTCGTCGCGATCGGGCTCGCCGTCCACATCCAGTCCCTGCGCCCCGGGGCGAAGATCGGCATCAAGTGCTTCGCGAACCGCTTCCCGGAGAGCGAGCAGCGCATCGCCGCCGCCATGCTGGAGCTGGAGGAGGCCGGGTACCTGGAGCGCTTCCGGGAGCGGCTGCCGAACGGGCGGATCGTTCCGCGCGCCATCTCGTACAACAGGCCGGGCGCGTGCGCCGACCAGCGGGTGCGGCTCGAACCCGCCGCCCCGGAGTCCTTCGAGCCGCCCGAGCCGGAGAAGCCTCCCGTCCGGGAGCAGCCGCCCCCACCGCCGCAACCGGAACCGGCGGATACACCGGAGCCCGCGCCCGCCCCCGTACCGGCGCCCGTGTCCGCGCCCGCGTCACCGCTGCCCGAGCCGACCGTCCAGGATCCGGAACGCCACCGCGCGGCCACCGCGCTCCTCGCCGGACTGCGACGGGACGAGCCCCGTCTCCTCCTCGCCGAGGCGGACGTGCGGCGGCTGGCCCCCGGTGTGGCGGCCTGGCTGGAGCGGGGCGCCGCACCCGACGCCGTACGCCGCACCCTGACCGCGAGCCTGCCCGACGAGCTCAGGCGCCCGGCGGGCCTCCTGGCCTACCGTCTGACCGCCATGCTCCCGCCGCCCCTGCCCGCCGTACCGGGACCGAAGGACCCCTTCCAGACCTGCGAGGACTGCGAACGCGCCTTCCGCGCCCCGGGACCGGGCCGCTGCCGCGACTGCCGCCCGGCCTGAGGGGGGCGGCCCAGTATGAGAGCGACGACCCTTCCTCCCGGGTCCGGACGACGAGGAGCGCGCGCGGTGACCATCGCCCCGGGCGACGCACGACGTGACGCTCACCTCTACGAGACGATGCGCGGCGTCGTGGAGCGGATGCGCCACGACGTCCCCGGCAAACTGGAGATCACCAAGGAAGGAATCGTGCACGACTTGCCGGCGCCCGGGGGCCGGCACGAGCTGACCGCACTGCGCGTCCGGAGGCGTCTGGAGAAGGTGATGCCGGACGAGATCGTGGCCCACACCGGAGCGCCCGACGTCGAGGACGAGCCCGAGCGTGTGATGCGGCACCCCGACATCATGGTCATCGCCGAGGCGGACATGGACATCGAGGGATCCTTCGACCCCCGCACCCTCATCGCCGCCATCGAGATCGTGTCGCGTTCCAACCCCGACAACGACTGGGTGGGCAAGATGCGCGACTACCCGCTGCTCGGCATTCCCGTGTACGCGATCTTCGATCCTCGTACCGCCTCGGGTGCCGTCTTCTCCGACATCCATTCCACCCCCGAGGGTCCGCGCTACGCCACGCGGAAGGACTTCCTGTACGGCGAGGACGTCACCATCGCGGACTGGACCATCGCGACCGAGCAGCTGCCCCGGTACTGACGGACCTACGAGGAGCGAGCGGCCCGTCCTGCTGGGAGGCGGCACACCTTTCTTCAAGGAGCCCAAGCGTGCCCCTGTCGAACTGGAGGGCCCTCTCGGCCGCCGAGGGCAAGGGCGTCACGCATCTGCGCTACCAGTGCGGTACGCCTGAAGAACACGCCCTGAGCGGTGAGGCGGACGGAACGTCAGGGGGGCCTTGCGGGCGCCGACCCGTGGTCCGGCGGTCTCTCGCAATCCATGCGGAACGATCCGACTTCATGCGCCTAACCCATGTCAATGCCGACCGCGCCGAGCCATGCTGAGGCCGATCTGAGTTACCAAACCGGCCCGCCCTTTCCATGCACCCGATAGTTTTGAGTATGGCTCCCTGCGCTTTCGGCCAAGTTCTGCCTGGCGGTGCGGTTCCTATGCTTCATGTTTGCGGCTCTGCTAGTGTCGCAATCAACAGGGGAGAGGTGGAGATGTTGCGCCTCTAGTTATTATTCCCAGGGGGGGAAATGGGTGCTATCGCCACGCGAATAATGGGTGCTAAGGCAGCGAAGGGTGCTGTTGTTGCGGCTATGGCGGCGGCCGCTATCGGCCTTGCGGCTCCGACGTCGAGCGCGCACAACGAGAGCACTTGGCAGATGGGTTGCCGGGGGTACTGGTACACCACGTCCGGTCACGGGTACTGCTACGACGCGAACACCTACTTATACAGTGGGTGGTACACGAACTACGACTGCAACGCTCAGATCGATACGCAGAATTACGACAGGCTGTCCAACGGCTATGTGGGTAAGTACGACTCCCACGAGTGCAGGTTCAAGATCAACGGCACTCGGGTCCACCAGTAACTTGCCAGCTCTGCGATGGGCTCGCCGTCCCGGCGGGCCCATCGCGTATTTCGGGGAATTTCACTTATGACGACTGTTCCCATTGCCCGATTGACGGCCCTTACTCAGGGGTATGGCGGCCGACGCGTTATTGAGGATCTCGACCTGTCCATCCGGCCGGGTGTCACCGGACTGTTGGGCCCTAACGGGGCGGGCAAAACCACGCTGTTCCGTACCCTCGCCACGATCTCGCCACCGCAGAGCGGGGAGCTGGAGCTGTTCGGCAAACCCGTCACCGCAGAACGGGACGTCCGGCAGGTCCGTCGTCGCATCGGCTATCTGCCGCAGGAATTCGGCTACTACCCGGCGTTCTCCATCACCGATTTCGTACGGTATTGCGCCTGGCTGCGTGAGGTCCCGTCCAAGGAGGCCGGACCGGCGGTCGAGGAGGCGCTGGCGGCCGTAGGGCTGAACGACCGGGCCCGCGACCGCATGAAGTCGCTTTCCGGCGGCATGCTCCGTCGGGCCGGGATCGCCGCGGCCATCGTCGGTTCTCCTTCCCTGCTCCTGCTCGATGAGCCGACCGTCGGTCTCGACCCCGCGCAGCGCCTCGATTTCCGCAGCCTGATTCGCTCCCTCGCCCGCTCGGGGGTGGCCGTGGTGCTGAGTACACACCTGGTGGAGGACGTGGGTGCTGCCTGTGACACCGTCCTCGTGCTGAGTGAGGGACAGGTGGTCCACAGCGGGACGCCACAGCAGCTGGCGGAACGGTCCACGCCCACCGCCCCGGGAGACAGCCCGCTGGAGCGCGGCTACATGACCGTTCTGGGCAGCAGCCGGCCGACTGAGGAAGCGGCATGCTGAACACGTACCGCATCGAGCTGCGACGCTCCCCTCTCCTCACCGCCTTCCCCGTGATGATCGCGGTCGATCTGGCGGTGCTCTTCGGGCGGTCCCAGTACTGGATCGGCGTCTGGCCCGAGGCGAGCGTGGCGGCACAGATCGTCACGCTCTTCCTGGGCCCCATGCTTGCCGGCGTCTCCGCCTGGCAGGCCGGACGCTCCTCCCGGGCGGGGATGCCCGATTTCCTCCTCGCGGCCGCCCGACCCGGCTGGCGGATCGAGGCCGTGAGGCTCGGGGCCACCCTCACCCTCGGATTCCTCGCCTACGGGATCGGCTGCCTCACCGCGGCGGCCGTCTCGCTGGGCGACGCGGGACCGGGGTTCTTGTGGCCGTCCTACCTGCTGCTGGGCGCCGCGACCCTCGTCATCTTCGCGTCGGTGGGTCACCTGGCCGGCCGCTGGTGGCCCTCGCCTGGATTCACACCCGTTGTCTGCGCACTGGGCTGTTTCATCAGCATGCTGTCCCTGCCGTTCGAGTTCGATGTCCTCGCGGGACCGCCGGACACCCACCTTCGTCCGCTCCCCGTCGCTGTCCGTCTGCTCTTGGCTCTCGCCCTCGCCGTGCTGGCAGTCACGGCACCGCCATTGCCACAGAAGGCCGGGCGTCAGATGCCTCGTCGGAAGTTCCCACGACACACGAGCGCGGTCGCCATCGTCTCGGCGGTCAGCTCCTTCGTCGCACTGGCCGCAGTCCCGGCCGCCGGCGAGCTGCGCGGGGAACGCCCGGCCTCGGCGACCGAGCCGCTGTGCGACCGCGCCGACGAACATGCCCCACGGGTGTGTGTCTGGCCTGAGCACCGCAAATACCTGCCGGAGCTGACCAGGATGGCCCAGCGCCTGGACGGGCCTGCTCTGCCCCGGGCCATGGGCCCCTACGAGTTCTACGAATTCGGACTGCGGCGTACCGCATGGGGAGACCGGGGATTCGACATCACCGAGGGGCACGTACGCACCGCGGCGATCGCCATGGCCGACCAGGTGTTCACGACGGCGTTCGGCCGCTGCCGCCCGCCTCAGGACGAGCGTCGGGCATGGCATGCCATCGACAACATTCACCTATGGCTCGAATACCAGGCCATGGGCCAGGACCCGGCCGCCGCCGACAAGGGGCTCCACATCGAAGGGGTCTCCGCCGCCCAGCGCGAAGCGACCGAGGCGGCGCGTATGACGCCGGCCGAGCAGCAGAAGTGGATCGCGCAGGAGCGTGGCCACCTTCTCCGCGATCCCTCCTGGTGCAGGCCCGATGAACGGCGGTGACCTGCTGCGCTACGCAAGGGTCCACCGGGCCGCATCGATCCTCGCCGGAACCGCGGCCGTCGCCCTCCTGTCGGCATACTTCGGCGGCACCCGGATCGCGCTCCCGTCCATCGGCAGCGCGAGTCTCTCCACCGGCGTGCCCTACCGACAGGAGCTTCCCCTCCTGTCAGCCGTCTTCCTCACGGCCGCCTTCGGCGGAACGATGTCGGCGCACGAGGAGACCGGCGCCCGCACCATGCACCGCCTCCGCAATGCGTACTGCACTGGACTGACGCTCACGGCCTGCGTTCTCTCCTTCGGCACCGAGGCGCTCGCCGTCGGACCGGAGCACGGGGCCGTCTTCGTCCGCTCCCTCTTGATCTGGCTCGGCCTCGCCCTCCTGGCGGTGAGGTTGCTGGGGCAGCAACTGGGTTGGGCCATCCCACTGGCTTCGGCCTTCCTGCTGATCTGGTACCCCCGCAACTGGTGGGACTGGACGGCCAACCCGGCGACGGACCTCTTCAGCTGGGCCGTCGCCGCATGCGCCCTGACGATGGGGATCGCTGCGACTGCGGCAACTCCCTGGCGGAGGCGACTCCTCCTGCTGGGGCGAAGGCTGGGATAGCGGCATTCGGCGAGCGGCCGCTGTCCGCTCAGTGGCTCACGGCCCGGTCGACCAGGTACCAGAGCCACATCAGGCCCACCCACCCCAGCGTCCCCAGTGCGCCGAAGGTGATCCCGGTGACCGCCGCCGCCCGGCCGGACGTCCCGGTGACGCCCTGTCGCAGGGCGCGGACACCGGAGACGACGGCGGCGATGCCCAGGGGCAGGGCGAGAAGGACCAGGTACGGCAGGACCGGCAGGCAGCCGAGGACCAGGAAGGCGCCGACGCCCAGCGTCAGGGCCGGCATCCCGGTCCGGGGCTCGCCGTCGGGCAGGGGCGCGAGGCGGGCGGCGGGGGGCTGATCAGGGCTCATGGCCTCACGGTAGGCCGGGCGCCGGGGGCTCCGTATGGGGTCGGCTACTCGGCCGGCCCTGAGTACCGCGCCACCTCGCGACCAGCGCGTCCGCGTCGAACGGTTCGAGGTTCAGCGGCGGACCCGCCGGGGGACGGCGCACCGCCTCCGCGATCTTCTCGTTGATCTCCGCGACGATCCGGCGCACCCGCTCCTCCGTCGCCGCCCGGTCCACCGCCTCCCGGGCGTCCTCGGCCTCCTTGCGCAGGGCGAGAGCGGGCGGCAGGACGGAGTGGCCCTCGCGCTGCATCTTGCCCTTGATCCACCACAGTTCGTCGTACGGCGCGGTGTCGTCGGGCAGGGGTTTTCCGAAGCCGGGGAGCCGCTCGAACTCGCCGCGCTCCGTCGCCTCGCGGATCTGCCGGTCGACCCATGACTCGAAGCCGACACCGGGCGGTTCGCGTTCGGTCATGCCTCCGATCGTACGTTCAGCAGTTTCCGGCCGTCCGCCGTCCGGCGAACCGCTCGGCCAGCCAGGCGGTCGCGCTCGCGGACTCCGTGACCACGCCCGAGGCGTGCCCGCCGAGGAGGACCGCCCGCCAGTGCACGTTGCCGCCCCTGGCACACCAGCTCCGGCGAAGCCCCGTCCCCTGGTCGTACGGCACGAGCTCGTCGCCGGTCGCGTGGTACAGGTACACGGGGCTGCCGGGGGCGCGCGTACCGAGGTCCGACTCGTGCAGGCGGTTGCGCCAGGCGGGCGTGGAGAGCGGGTTCTTCACCGTCAGGTCGGACATCTTCTTGTAGGCGCCGACCGTCGTGTCGATGGCGAGGCAGTTGCTCCTGACGGCCTGGACGAGGGTCCTGCCGTCCGCGTTCAGGTACGAGTCCAGCTTCAGTTCCGGGAACGCGGCGTCCTGGCCGGCCGCCATCATCAGGAGCAGGCCCGCCCCGGACGAGCCGTCGTGGATCTCGGGCAGCTCCTCCAGCCGGGCGGGCACGCCGCCGGTCGCCGTCCCCTTCACCCTCAGTTCGGGGGCGTACGAGGAGTGCAGCTCGGCCGCCCAGCCCGCGGCCTGGCCGCCCTGCGAGTAGCCCACGATCCCGACCGGCGACTCCGCCGACAGGCCCGCCTGGGGGAGTCGGATCGCCGCGCGGGCGGCGTCGAGCACCGCCCGGCCCGCCGACCGGCCGACGGTGTAGGTGTGCTCGCCGGGGGTGCCCAGGCCCTCGTAGTCGGTGACGACCACGGCCCAGCCCCGGCGGAGGAGCCTGTCGACGAGACCGCCCTCCGCGAGCCCGCCCTTCGGGAGGTTGGCGCTGGGCGCGCACGGGTCGGCGAGCCCGAGCGTGCCGAACGCGTAGCTGATCAGCGGGCGCGGGCCGGTGCGCCCGTCCTCGGGGACGATGACCGTGCCGGAGACGACGTTCGGCTCGCCGGTCGCCGAGGTGGAGCGGTAGTGGATCTTCCAGGCCGCGCTCGCGGACGGCCGGCCGGGCAGGGGGTGGAAGGCCGACGGCTCGGCGCTCACGAGGTCACCGGGGGCGGTGTCGCGGGCGGAGGCGTCCACCGCCGGTGACACCGCCGAGAGGGTGAGCGATGCCGAGGCGGCCAGCATCCCGATGCGTACGCGCATGTGCGGCTCTCCAACGTCCGGTGGGGGGAGGGAGGGACGATGGTGCAGACCGTACTGATCCGGGCGGGAAGAGGAAGCCGACGCTCCGGCGGACCGCCGACCGGCCGGGGTGCGCCCGGCGCGCGCGGCCCGCTCCGGCCGCGCTGCCGCGCTGCGGCGGGCGACGGGGTCGGCGGCGCCGGCGGGAGGGGAGGGGCGGCGGCGCGGGGCAAAAGGCAGGAGCCCCGTTCCGTACGGAGAGTACGGAGCAGGGCTCCTTGGGTACTGCTTTAGCCGTGCGCGATCGCCGGCCCGGGCAACTTAGGCCGGGGTGACGTTCTCCGCCTGCGGGCCCTTCGGGCCCTGAGTGACGTCGAAGTTCACGACCTGGTTCTCCTCGAGGGAGCGGAACCCGGACGCGTTGATCGCGGAGTAGTGGACGAAGACATCCGGGCCGCCGCCGTCCTGGGCGATGAAGCCGAAGCCCTTTTCAGCGTTGAACCACTTGACGGTTCCGGTAGCCATAAGCCCTCCTTGGGCCAAAGGGTTGCCCTGCTCCAGAACCTGCAAACAAGTCTGAAAACTACAAAAGCCTGCGGGTTACATGCTCCGCAGGCTCTGTACTGCAAGGGAAACCAAACTGCAACTTGCGACGAGCCTAGCACGCAGCATGTGTGCAGCGGTAGAGGGAAAGATCACGTCACCCGCACGTTTGATGAGGGCTTCCGACGCTGACGGCGGGACCCGGCGCGAGGCCCCCTCCGGACCGGGTCTAGCCTCGCGTTGTGGACAAATCTTTCGTGGCTGGCGACGCGGCACTCACCCCTGGGGATAACACGGCGACCGACTTCCGCCGGCGGACCCGGCCACGCGTCGGACACATCCAGTTCCTGAACTGCATGCCGCTCTACTGGGGGCTCGCGCGCACCGGAACGCTCCTGGACCTGGAGCTGTCGAAGGACACCCCCGAGAAGCTCAGCGAGCAGCTGGTGGCCGGCGATCTGGACATCGGCCCCATCACGCTCGTCGAGTACCTGCGCAACGCCGACCGGCTCGTCGCCTTCCCCGACCTCGCGGTCGGCTGCGACGGACCCGTCATGTCCTGCGTGATCGTGTCGCAGCGGCCGCTGGAGCAGCTGGACGGCGCCCGGGTCGCGCTCGGTTCCACCTCCCGTACGTCCGTGCGGCTGGCGCAGCTGCTGCTCGCCGAGCGGTACGGCGTGGAGCCCGACTACTACACCTGCCCGCCCGACCTGGGCGTGATGATGCAGGAGGCGGACGCGGCGGTGCTGATCGGCGACGCCGCGCTGCGCGCCTCCCTGCACGACGCCCCGAGGCTGGGCCTCCAGGTCCATGACCTGGGGCTCATGTGGAAGGAGTGGACGGGGTTGCCGTTCGTCTTCGCGGTGTGGGCGGTGCGCAGGGACTACCTGGCCCGTGAGCCGCGTCTGACGAGCCAGGTGCACGAGGCGTTCCTGGCCTCGCGCGACCTGTCGCTCGAAGAGGTCCCGAAGGTGGCCGAGCAGGCCGCCCGCTGGGAGGCGTTCGACGCGGAGCTGCTGGAGAAGTACTTCACGACGCTCGACTTCCGCTTCGGCGCCGAGCAGCTCGCGGGGGTGCGGGAGTTCGCCCGCCGGACCGGGCCGACGACCGGCTTCCCGGCGGACGTGACGGTCGAGCTGCTCGCCCCGTAGCCGGGGCGGCGGCAAGACCCTGGCCGGGGCGGGAAGGCCCTGGCCGGGGCGGCCGACGGGCCTCCGGTCAGGAGGAGGAGGGGACCGGGGCCTGCATGTGCGCGCTGATCCACTGGATCGAGCCGTCCCCCATCCCCGCCACATAGGTCCTGGCGTTGTGCTCGCCGTTCGGGATGACCTGGAGGCGGGTCCTGATGGGGCCCTTGGTGTGGTTCCGGACGAACGACCTCACGTTCGCCAGGCCGGACTCCCTGCTGCCGGCCTGGAACGCCAGGTAGACGTCCCGGCCCTTGGTGTCCGGCTCGGCCCCGAGGGCGGCGGCCAGCTTCTCCGGGTCGTTCGCCGCCCGCTCGGCCTCGTGCCCGGCCCACAGCGGTGAGTCCGGCACGGTGTCGGGGCCGGAGGCGATGACGGCCTTGAACTTGTCGGGATGCTTCAGCACCGACTTGAGCCCCACGAACCCTCCGGACGACGAACCCATGAAGGCCCAGCCGTCCCGCGAGGTGAATGTACGGAAATTCGCCCTGACGAAATCGGGAACGTCTTCTGTCATCCAGGTGCCCATTCTGGGCCGGCCCGGTATATCGCTGCCGTCGTAGTAGTACTTCTTGTCGGGGTTGAGCACCGGCATCACCACGATGAAGGGGAGGCTCTTCCCTTCCCGTGACCACTTGCTGATGCTGCTCTGCAGCTTCAGGTCGGTGCCCATCCAATAATTATTGGGATAACCATTCCCGCCCGGCAGGGCGATCAGGACGGGGAAGCCGCTGCGCGCGTACGCGGGGTCGAAGTACTGCTTCGGCGCCCAGACCCATACCTTGCCCGTGAAACCGGACTTCTCGCCGTGCAGGGTCGTCACGCCGATCCTGGTGCCGTCGTCGATGGTGTTCTGGGTGGTGAACTCGGCCTTGGGGCCCGTGGGCATCAGGGTCTTGGCGGCGGCCTCGGCGGCCTTGCCGTCCCTGCCCCCGCCGCCCTTGCCCGGCCCCGCTCCCGTACCGGAGGGCGGCGCGGGCGCCGGGGCGCCCGGTCCGTCGAAGGAGAGCGGCTCGCCCTCGTCGGAGCACCCCGAGGACAGGACCACGCCGGCGAGGGCGACGGCGGTCACGAGCGCTCCGCGCAGACGTTCCATGGGTGCGCTCCGGGGCTGTCGGGCAAGGCGGTCACTGTGGATCACGGCCAGGTAGATGTCCGTACGCTGCCGCGGGTTGGCCCGGCCGCCGCCCGATCCCCGTGATCCGGCCCACGCGGCGCTCTACGCTGCTCCCGGCGACGACGCGCGCGACGGCGTGCGGGGATCGGGGGAAGCGCATGCAGCCGCTGGAAGCGGGCGAGCCGCGGGCCATCGGTCCGTACCGGCTGCTCGGCAGGCTCGGGGCGGGCGGTATGGGCCGGGTGTACCTGGCCCGCAGCGCGGGCGGCCGCACGGTGGCCGTCAAGGTCGTCCACCCGCACTTCGCGCTGGACGAGGAGTTCCGCGCCCGGTTCCGCCGTGAGGTCGACGCGGCGCGGCGGGTCGGCGGCCGGTGGACGGCGCCGGTCCTGGACGCCGACCCGGAGGCCCCCATCCCGTGGGTGGCGACCGGTTACGTGGCCGGGCCCGCGCTCGCCCGGGCGGTGACGGACCACGGGCCGCTGCCCGGGCAGGCGGTGCGCGTCCTGGGCGCCGGGCTCGCCGAGGCCCTGGCGGCCGTGCACGCCCTCGGGCTCGTCCACCGCGACGTCAAGCCGTCCAACGTCCTGCTGGCCCTGGACGGCCCCCGCCTCATCGACTTCGGGATCGCCCGCGCCGGCGACAGCACCGCCTCCCTCACCTCCACCGGCGTCTCGGTCGGCTCTCCCGGCTACATGGCGCCGGAGCAGATCCTGGGCAAGGGCGTCACCGGCGCGGCGGACGTCTTCTCACTGGGCGCGGTCCTCGCGTACGCGGCCACCGGCACCTCGCCGTTCCCCGGCGACTCGTCGGCGGCCCTCCTCTACAAGGTCGTCCACGAGGAGCCCGAGCTGGGCGGCGCGCTCACCGGCGAGGTGCGCGGTCTGGTCGCCGCCTGCCTGGACAAGGACCCGGCGGGCCGCCCCTCGCCCGGCGAGGTCGCCCGCGGGCTCGCCCCGGGCGGGGCGGCCCCTGCGGCGTCGGCCGGCTGGCTGCCGCCCCCGCTGGTGGAGCAGGTCAGCCGGGCGGCGGTCCGGCTGCTCGACCTGGAGCCGGCGGACCCGGAGCCGGCCGGCTCGGGTCCGGTGCCCTTCAGCAGCCCGGCGGTCGGGGTGTTCGGGCCGCCCCTCGACGCGCCCCTCCCGGCCGGCGCGGACGGCTTCCCCACCCCGGACCCGGTCCTGGCGGCACGCCCGCCGGCCGGCCCCGGCACGGTGCCCCCGGCGGCCTGGGGGCCCGGCCCCGGGCCCACGGCCGGTGCCGATCCCGTGCCCGGCCCCCGTACCCCCCTCTCCCTGTCGGTGAGCACCACGGCGGAGACCACCGCCGCCCGCGGCCGCAGGCTCAGCTGCACGGTCGCCCTCGCGGTCGCGGGCGCCCTGGCGGCCGTGACGGCCGGCGGCGCGGTCCTGCTCGACCTGGTCCCGGGCGGCGGCGCGGACGGGCGGAAGAGCGGCGGCGTGGCCGCCCAGCCGCCCGGGAGATCGACGGGTCCGTCGGGCCCGTCGGACACCGCGCCCCTGTCCGCCGTGCCCGAGGAGTTCACCGGCACCTGGAAGGGCCCCTTCAAGGTCCGCCTCGCCGGGAGCGAGATCGCCGCCGGGACCTTCACGGTGGTCGTCACCGGAGGCGGGCCGGGCTCCGCGATCGGCACGGTCGTCCAGTACGACGCCCTGGGGGCCTTCACCTGCGAGGACCGGCTCGTCCTGCGCAGCGCCACCAAGGGCGTGCTGGTCGCCGATGGCTCGGCGAGCGACAGGCCCGGCAACCACTGCACCGGCGACGCCCACAGGGTGACGCTGAAGCTCAAGGGGGCACAGCTGACGTACGCCTCCGACGAGGCGCGGGCGGGCAACCCGTACGCGACGCTGGACCGCGCCGGATGAGGCCGCACCCGCCTGGCGTAGGCTGGGCCGGTCCGTCCAGAACCCTGCCGAAAGGGACACCCGGTGACCGAGAAGGCCGACCTCCAGTCCGTCCTCGACCGTGCCGCGGAAGGTGGGCGGATCACTCCCGAAGAGGCACTCGACCTCTACCGGTCGGCCCCGCTGCACGCGCTGGGCGCCGCCGCGGACGCCGTGCGCAAGCGGCGGTACGCGGGTACGGAGCACATCGCGACGTACATCATCGAGCGCAACATCAACTACACGAACGTGTGCGTCACGGCGTGCAAGTTCTGCGCCTTCTACGCGCCGCCCAAGGACACCGACAAGGGCTGGACGCGGGACCTCGACGACATCCTGCGCCGCTGCGCCGAGACCGTCGAGCTCGGCGGCACGCAGATCATGTTCCAGGGCGGGCACCACCCGGACTACGGCGTCGAGTACTACGAGAAGCACTTCGCCGCCATCAAGCGGGACTTCCCCCAGCTGGTCATCCACTCCCTCGGCGCGTCCGAGGTCGAGCACATGGCCCGCATCTCCAAGGTGTCGGTGGAGGAGGCGATCCAGCGCATCCACGCCGCCGGTCTCGACTCCTTCGCGGGCGCCGGCGCCGAACTGCTGCCCGCGCGTCCGCGCAAGGCCATCGCGCCGCTCAAGGAGAGCGGCGAGCGCTGGCTGGAGATCATGGAGATCGCGCACAACCTGGGCGTCGAGTCGACCTCCACCATGCTGATGGGCACGGGCGAGACGAACGCCGAGCGCATCGAGCACCTGCGCATGATCCGTGACGTGCAGGACCGCACGGGCGGCTTCCGGGCCTTCATCCCGTACACCTACCAGCCCGAGAACAACCACCTGAAGGGCCGCACGCAGGCCACGATCTTCGAGTACCTGCGGATGATCGCGATCTCCCGGCTCTTCATGGACAACATCGCCCACATCCAGGGCTCCTGGCTGACCACCGGCAAGGAGGTCGGCCAGCTGTCGCTGCACTACGGCGCGGACGACCTCGGCTCGATCATGCTGGAGGAGAACGTCGTCTCCTCGGCGGGGGCCAGGCACCGGTCCAACCGCCAGGAGATCATCGACCTGATCCGCACGTCGGGCCGCGTCCCGGCCCAGCGGACCACGACGTACGAGCACATCGTCGTCCACGACGACCCGGCGAACGACCCGGTCGACGAGCGGGTGGCCTCGCACATCTCCTCGACGGCCATCGAGGGCGGCACGGCTCACCCCGAGCTGAAGCTGCTGAACGCCAACTGACGCCACCGTGCTGACGATCCACGTCGCCGAAGCCTCGCCCGGGTCCGCGGTCCTGGTCGACGGGGCGCGCCTCGCCGCCGTCGGCCCCTACGAGGAACTGGCCGCCGCCCATCCGCGGGCACGGGTGCGGCGGTGGCCCGGCATCCTCACCCCGGGGCTCCTCAACCCCTACGGGCCCGAGCTGCTCGAAGGCGCTTACCACCCGGACCCCCGGGAGGCCGACGAGTTCGGCACCGAGCCGATCACCGGCGAGCGGGCGCGGGCCCTCTTCCGCGCGGACGAGTCCCGGCGGGGCGCCAGCGTCCGGCGCGGCATCCAGCGGATGCTCGCGCACGGCACGGTAGCCATCGCCGGTGAACTGCGGAGCCGGGCCGCCCTGGACGCGGTGCGCAGGGCCGGGCTCGCGGTGGGGCGGCGCCCGCAGGTCCCGCCGGGGCCCGCGTCCTTCTCGCCGGTGCCGCTCATCCTGCTGCCGGGGCTCACCGCGGGCGGACCCGCCCGGTTCGCCGTGTTCGACGTGCCCGACCGGGCCGCGCTCGTCCGGCGGGGCGCCTCGACCTGTGTGGCCACCGTCATCGCCGGGCGCCTGGTGCACCGGCGCCGGTGACGGTGACGGTGACGGGGCGGGATGCCGTGGAAGAGGCAGCGGCGACTGAGACAATGGCGGGCGCACCGCACCGCCCCGTATCCGAGACAAGCGAGGCCGAACGCCAGTGACCCGCGCAACCCTGGACAAGCAGCCGCACGAAGTCGCCACCATGTTCGACGACGTCGCCGCGAACTACGACCTCACCAATGACGTGCTCTCGCTCGGCCAGGACCGGCGGTGGCGCAAGGAGGTCGCCAAGGCGGTCGACGCCAGGCCGGGACAGAAGGTCCTCGACCTGGCGGCCGGCACCGGTACGTCCTCCATGCCGTTCGCGCGGGCCGGTGCCTACGTCGTGCCCTGCGACTTCTCCATCGGCATGCTGCGGGAGGGCAAGCGGCGCCACCCCTGGCTGCCGCTGACGGCGGGCGACGCGACGAAGCTGCCCTTCCGGGACGACGCCTTCGACGCGGTGACGATCTCCTTCGGGCTGCGCAACGTCCAGGACACCGACGCGGCGCTGCGCGAGCTGTACCGGGTGACCAAGCCGGGCGGACGGGTCGTGATCTGCGAGTTCTCGCACCCGACCTGGGCGCCGTTCCGGACGGTGTACGAGGAGTACCTGATCCGCGCGCTGCCGCCCATCGCGCGGGCCGTCTCGTCCAACCCCGACGCCTACGTCTACCTCGCCGAGTCCATCCAGAGCTGGCCCGACCAGCCCGCGCTGGCGGAGCTCCTGAAGAAGGCCGGCTGGTCGAAGGTCGCCTGGCGCAACCTGACGGGCGGCATCGTGGCGATGCACCGGGGCACCAAAGCGGAGTGATCCGTACCGAGTTGACGGGGACCGGCCAACGGGCAAGATGGGCTGGTCGATCACTCCCCCTCGCTCGGAGCACCCATGGCACCCAGGGCCGCGTACTGCCCGCACTGCGGAACCCCGTCACCCGACGAGGCGCGCTTCTGCATGACATGCGGGCGGGAACGGGTGGCCGCGCCCCCGGCCCCTGCAGGGACGCCACCTGCCGTGCCGCCCGTCGCCCCGGGGGTCGCGCCGCCGCCCCCGGGGTACGCCCCCGGGCCCGCGCGCCCCTCGGCCGCCGGGCTGTTCCTCGGCCGGGTGGTGCGCGGCGACTGGGCGGCGGCGGCGAAGGCCGCGCTCTGGCCGGTCCTGCTGCTGCCCGCCCTCGCGGCGGCGCTGGCCATCCCCTCCTACGGCCAGGAGGACGAGGTCGTGGTCGGGTGGGCGGACCGGCTGCGCATCGCGCTCGCCCTGCTCCTCCAGGCGGTCGGCGGCGACTTCGGGATCGCGGCCTCCGGCAGCCCCTTCGGCGGGTCGTACGGGTCGTACGGGCCGAACCAGGACGCGGGCTCCGGCTTCGGCCCGGGCTACGGCCCGGGGTACGGCGCGGGCGACGCGATCGCGGGGGGAGGCGCCGAACTCTCCCTCGTCCCCCTGACCGTCACGCTGCTGTGGCTCGGGGCCCTCTGCCTCGGCGCGCGGATGCTGCGCGCGCGGGGTGCCGGTGTGGACGCGGCGGTACGGGTCGCGGTGCTGGTCGCCGGATCCGTCCTGGTCCTGGGCCTGTTCGCCCAGCCCGCGATCCTGGGCATCGAGGTGTCCTCCGGGCCGCTGTCCGCGGCCCTCGGCGCCCTGGTCCTCTCGTTCGCGGTCGGCGCGGGGGTGCTCCGGCGTGACGGCCTCGCGCGCTGGACGGAGGCCCGCCCGGCGGCGCACTCCGCCGTGAGGGCCCTGGGGACGGCCGTGCGGGCGTTCGCCGTGGTGCTCGCCCTGGCCACGCCGGCCGGCTTCGCCACATACGCCGGCGCCGACGGGGTGGACGGCCAGGCCCTGCTGATCGTGCTGCCGATCCTGCCGAACATCGGCCTCACGGTGCTGGGGCTGGGCTGGGGCGCGCCGGTGGAGTACGAACTCAGGGGCCGGCTGGGGTTCTTCGGCTCCGGCGCGGAGCGTGGCAGCTTCGGGCTCCCGGAGCTGGGTGAGGAGTTCGGCGGCTGGGCGGTCACCGGGGCGGTCGCCCTGGGCGTGATCGCCGCGCTGACGGTGGGCCTGTGGGCGGCGCGGCGCTCGGCCGACCGCCGTGGGCAGCTGCTGACCGGCGGGTTCTTCCTCGCGCTGTACCTGGTGGCGGCCGGCGTGAGCGGGGTCTCGGCCCGACTGGCCGGCTCGATCGACGACTTCGGCGGCGACGGCGACGTCGAGGCGGCCACGGACATGGCGCAGGCGCTGCTGTTCGGACTGCTGTGGGTGGGTGCGGCGGTCCTCCTGGCGCCGTACGCGCTGAAGGCGCTGGGACGGAATCCGGGAGCCCCTGCCCCCGCCTCCGCCGCTTTCCCGGCGGCTCCCGGGGCCCCGGCGGCCCCCGCCGTGCCCGTGCCGCCGCCCGGGGCCGCTGCCGCCGTCCCCGGACCCGGGGCCGGAAAGCGGAAGGTCCTCTTCTGGGCCGGCACGCTGGCCGCCGCGTTCGTCATCGGCGGCGGCGCCACCGCCGGCGTCCTGCTGCTGAAGGACAGGGGAGCGAACGGCCCGGCGCCGGACGACCGCCCGGCCGTCGCCGCGTCGCGCACACCGTCCGGGCCGGCCGACGGCCCCGCCGCGACCCCCGTGACCGGCCGGAGCCCCAGCGCGGAGCCCGGCCCGACCGCCGGCACCGGCCCGACCGCGAGCGCGGCACCGGGCGGCGGGCCGGCCGTGCCCGACGGCTACCGGATGGTGGCCGACGTGGCCGGGTTCTCCTTCGCCGTTCCCGAGGTCTGGGACCGCGTCAAGGAGGAGCCGCAGGGACAGGTCACCTACGCGGGTTCCACCGGTATGGCCCACTTCCTGGTCGGCGTCGTCCCCGACGCCCCGTACACCTCGCTGGAGAACCTCACCACGCTGGAGTCCAACTCCCGCAAGAAGAACGTCGGCTACCAGCGGCTGCGCCTGGAGGCGAACACCTTCCAGGGCCGCCCCGGCGCCATCTGGGAGTACACGTACAAGGACGGGAGCGGCCGGACGATCCACGGCATCGACCAGTCGTACATCGCGGAGGACGGCACCGAGTACGCCATCTACTTCACCGCGCAGGAGGACGGCTGGGAGGACGCCGGCGAGACCTTCGACGTCGCCGTGTCGACCTGGACGCTCAACGACGTGGACTGACCAGATCCAGGCGGAAGCAGTGCGCCTCCCGGTCCGTGCCCGGCACCGCGTACGTCTCGGCGACCTCCATGCCCAGCCGCCGCGCCACCGCGGCCGACCGGTCGTTGCGCGTGTTCACCATCGCGACCACCCGCTCGACGCCCGCCGCCCGCAGCCGCTCCAGAGTGGCGCGGGCGGCGCCCGTCGCGTACCCCTTGCCCCAGGCGGACCGCGTCAGCCGCCAGCCGATCTCGATCTCACCGGCCGGACCCCACTCCAGGGGCCACGGCTGGGCGCCGGTGAAGCCGATGACCTCGTCCCGCTCGTCGAGCAGCGTCCACAGACAGAAGCCGTGCTCGGCGTCGTGACGGCGCTGGCGTGCGGTGATCTCCTGGTAGACGGAGAGCTCGGCGGACGCCCCGCCGACGAACTCCATCACCTCCGGGTCGTCGAACACCTGATGCCAGGCGTACGCGTCCTCGTCGGTCGGCACTCGCAGCCGGGTGGCGGGCTGGACGACGGGGAGCAGCTCGGTCATCGGGGTGGCCCTTCGGTTCGGTGATCAGTACGCCCCCATAGACTGCACATGTCCTGTGCCCTCCGGTACGCAATTTCGAGTCTTCGGGAGACCCGACCGTGACCGAGCCGCTCGCAAAGAACACGGCACACACCGCGGATGTGATCGTCGTCGGGGCAGGCCCGGCCGGTTCCACCACGGCGTACTACCTCGCCAAGGCGGGCCTCGACGTCCTGCTCCTGGAGAAGACCGCGTTCCCGCGTGAGAAGGTCTGCGGCGACGGTCTCACCCCGCGCGCCACCAAGCAGCTGGTCGCCATGGGCATCGACATCTCCGAAGAGGCGGGCTGGCTGCGCAACAAGGGCCTGCGGATCATCGGCGGCGGCGTCCGCCTCCAGCTGGACTGGCCGGATCTCGCCAGTTACCCGGACTACGGACTGGTCCGCAAGCGCGACGACTTCGACGAGCAGCTCGCCCGCCAGGCCCAGAAGGCCGGTGCCCGCCTGTACGAGCGGTGCAACGTGGGCGCTCCCCTCATCGACGACCGCACCGGCCGCATCACCGGCGTCGAGGCCAGGCTCGGCGAGGAGAAGACCCCGGTCACCTTCCACGCCCCGCTCGTCGTCGCCGCCGACGGCAACTCCACCCGCCTGTCCCTCGCCATGGGCCTGCACCGGCGCGAGGACCGGCCGATGGGCGTGGCCGTCCGTACGTACTTCACCAGCCCCCGGCACGACGACGACTACCTGGAGTCCTGGCTGGAGCTGTGGGACCGGCGCGGCCCCGGCGAGGACCGGCTGCTGCCCGGCTACGGCTGGATCTTCGGCATGGGCGACGGCACGTCCAACGTCGGCCTCGGCATCCTCAACTCCTCCAAGGCGTTCAAGGAGCTCGACTGGCGCGAGGTCCTCAAGGCGTGGTGCGCCTCGATGCCGGAGGAGTGGGGCTACACCCCGGAGAACATGACCACGCCGATCCGGGGCGCCGCGCTCCCGATGGCCTTCAACCGGCAGCCGCACTACACCAAGGGCCTGCTGCTGGTCGGCGACGCGGGCGGCCTGGTCAACCCGTTCAACGGCGAGGGCATCGCGTACGCCATGGAGTCCGGGCAGATCGCCGCCGACGTCATCGTGCAGGCACACGCCCGCGCGACCCCGGCCCAGCGCGAACTGGCCCTCCAGAACTATTCGAAGATCCTCAAGGACACCTACGGCGGCTATTACACGCTGGGCCGCGCCTTCGTGAAGCTGATCGGCAACCCGAAGGTCATGAAGATCGCCACGCAGCGCGGTCTGACCCACCCGGTGCTGATGAGGTTCACGCTGAAGATGCTGGCCAACCTCACCGACCCGACGGGCGGTGACGCGATGGACCGCATCATCAACGGGCTCTCGAAGGTGGCCCCGAAGGCCTGAACGCCTTCCGGTAGTCGGTGGGGGAGATCCCCACCGAGCGGCTGAAGTGGCGGCGCAGGTTGGCTGCCGTGCCGAGCCCGCTGTTCTCGCCGATCCGCTCGACGGGCAGATCGGTCGATTCCAGCAGCAGCTGGGCGTGGGCGATGCGCTGCTGGAGCAGCCATCTCAGCGGTGTCGTCCCGGTGGTCTCCAGCAGACGCCGGTGGAAGTGGCGCGGGCTCATCCGGGCACGGCGCGCCAGGTCGTCGACGGTCAGCGGCTCGGCGAGGTGTTCGGTGGCCCACTGCAGGACGGGCCCGAGGCCCTCGGCGTCGGTGGTCGGCAGCGGGGTGTCGATGAACTGTGCCTGGCCGCCCGCACGGTGGGCGTGCACGACCAGGCGCCGGGCGAGGCGTCCCGCGACCCGGGCGCCCAGATCGCGGCGGACCAGGTGCAGGCACAGGTCGAGCGCCGCCGTGGCACCCGCGCTGGTCAGGACGGTGCCCTCGTCGGTGTAGAGGACGGAGTCGTCGACGATCACGGCCGGGTGGCGGGCCGCCAGTTGCGCGGCGTGCTGCCAGTGGGCGGTGGCGCGGCGGCCGTCGAGGAGTCCGGCCGCGGCGAGCGCGAAGGCGCCGGTGCACAGCGACACCATCCGCGCGCCCGAGGCGGCGGCCGTGCGCAGCGCCTCGACCAGGTCGGCGGGGACGTCGTCCCCGCCGTCGACCACCCGTTCCGGGACGGAGGGCACGATGACGGTGTCCGCCCCGGCGAGGGCGTCCAGGCCGTGCTCCGTGCGCAGTGCGAAGGGTCCGGCCGACGTGGGCGCGGCGGGGCCGCAGAGGCGGAGGTCGTACCAGTGCCCGGCCAGGTCCTGGTGAGGGATGCCGAAGACCGCGAGGGCGATGGAGAGTTCGTACATCTCCCAGGGCGAGATGCCCGTGCCCTCGTCCGGTACGAGGGCGATGGCGACGGTTCCCGGGCTCATGAACGCCGAGCGTACGGCGTCGGCCGGGGGTGCGGCAGGAATTTTGCGGAGGCGGTCAGTACCGCCGCTGTTGGCGGCCCCGGCGCGCTGCGAGTCTGATGATCATGAACAGCCACCACACCGAAGCCGGTGTCACCGTCCTGGGCCTGGGCCGGATGGGCTCGGCGCTCGCCGCCGCCTTCCTCGCCGCAGGCCACCCCACCACCGTCTGGAACCGCACGCCCGCCAGGGCCGACGAGCTCGCCGCGGCCGGCGCGGTCCGCGCGGAGACCGTCGCCGAGGCCGTCACCGCCAGTGACCTCGTCGTGGTCTGCGTCCTCGACCAGCCCGCCGTCACCGCCCTGCTGGACCCGGTCGCCGGGTCGCTCGCGGGCCGCACCCTGGTGAACCTGACGTCCGGATCGCCGGAGCAGGCCCGTGCGATGGCCGCCTGGGCGGCCGGGCACTCCGTCGCCTATCTGGACGGCGGCATCATGACGACGCCGGACGGCGTGGGCCTGCCGACGAGCATGTTCCTCTACGGCGGTTCGCCCGGGGCGCTCGCCGCCCACCACAAGACCCTGTCCGTGCTCGGCGACCCGGTGGACCTGGGCGACGACGCCGGGCTCGCCTCGCTGTACGACGCGGGGCTGCTGGGGCTGATGTGGTCGGTGTTCGGCGGCTGGCTGCACGCCACCGCGCTGGCCGGCGCGGACGGGGTGGCCGCGAGCGCCTTCACCCCGGTCGCCGTCCGCTGGCTGACGACGGTGAGCGGCTTCATGGAGCGGTACGCCGGCCAGATCGACGCCGGCCACTACCCGGGCGACGACGCCACCATCGACGTGCAGCTCGCGGCCATCGAGCATCTGCTGCACGCCGGCCGCGAGCGCGGGATCGACGGGCGGCTGCCGGAGCTGCACCGGGAGCTGATGGCCAAGGCCGTCGCGGAGGGCAACGGCGGCGACAGCTACGCCCGGCTGGTGGACGCCTTCCGCGGGCGCTGAACCGGGTACGGCACGATGGGCCCGTGATCAGTGACCAGCGTGGACCGATAGGCGTCGGTGGAGCCGTTCCCCTCACGGCGGTGACCGCCGGGACGGTCGCCATGGTGGTCTCGTACGCGGGGCCGCTCGCCCTCGTCCTGGCCGCCGCCTCGGCGGCCGGGCTCTCCGGGGCGCAGACCTCGTCGTGGGTGTGGGCCGTCTCCATCGGGGCGGGCGTCACCTGCGTCGGGCTCAGCTGGTGGAGCCGCGCGCCGGTCGTCACCGCCTTCTCCACGCCCGGCGCGGCGATCCTGGTGACCGCCCTGCCGCAGCACGGCTATGCCGAGGCCGTCGGGGCCTTCCTGGCCGCGGGCGTGGCGGCCACGGTGCTGACGGCGACCGGGGTGTTCGCGCGGGTGCTGGCCCGTATCCCGGCGGGTGTGATCGCGGCGATGCTCGCGGGGACCCTGTTCTCCTTCGGCACGGCCGTCTTCACCTCCGTGCGGGCGGCACCGCTGCTCGCCGGGGCGATGCTGCTGGCGTACCTGCTGGCGCGGCGCCTGGCGCCGACGTACGCGGTGGTGTGCGCGCTCGCGACCGGGCTGGTGGTGGCGGGCGCGAGCGGGGGGCTGCGGATGGAGCTGCCGGGCCTCGGGCTCGCCGTGCCGCACCTGACGGTGCCGGAGTTCTCGGTCGGGGCGCTGGTGGGGATCGGCGTACCGCTGCTGGTGGCGACCCTGGCCGGGCAGTACGCGCCGGGCATCGCGGTGCTCGACGCGGCCGGGTACCGGCCGGACAGCCGGGTCGTGTGCGGGACGACGGGCCTGGTGTCGGTGCTGCTGGCGCCGTTCGGGGCGCACGCGGTCAACCCGGCGGCCATCACGGCCGCCATCTGCACCGGGCCGGACGCGCACCGGGACCCGGCCAAGCGGTGGATCGCAGGGGTGACGTGCGGCATCGGCTACCTGGTGGTCGGCTGCTTCGGCTCCACGCTGGTGGCGCTGTTCACCGGACTGCCCGAGGCGCTGGTGGCCACGCTGGCGGGGGTGGCGCTGCTGGGCTCGATCGGCGGCAGCCTGGCCGGCACGGTCGCCGACGAACGTGACCGGGAGGCCTCCGTCATCACGTTCCTCGCCACCGCCTCCGGCGTCACGATCGCCGGGATCGGCTCGCCGTTCTGGGGCCTGCTCGCCGGCGTCGCCGCCCACGTCCTGCTCGGCGGGGGCCGGGGCACGCCGAAGGGCCGTCGCTCCCGCCCCGAGCGGGGGAGCGACGGCCCGTCAAGCCGTGTGCGGACGCCTCAGAGGAGACGGACCGCGCCGGACGGCGGGTCGTAGTCGAGCGGCCGCTCGACCACACCGGTGCCTGAGTTCTGCGCGCCGACGAAGTTGCCGCCGCCCACGTAGATCGCCACGTGGTACGAGCTGCTGCGGCCGCCCCAGTAGAGGATGTCGCCGGGCTGGAGGTTGTCGAGCGAGACGGAGGTGCCGCGGCTCGACTGGTCGGACGAGATCCGGGGCAGGTCGATGCCGGCCTGGCGGTAGGCGGCCTGGACGAGGCCGGAGCAGTCCCACGAGTTGGGGCCGGTGCTGCCCATGACGTACGCGTCGCCGACCTGGGCGCGGGCGAACGCGACGACCGCGGCGGCGGAGCCGGTGGCCTGCGAGGAGCCGTAGGAGGAGCCGCCGTCGTCCGAGGAGGACGAGCCGGCGGAGGCGGAGAGCGTGGTGCGCTCGGAGGAGCGGGAGGCGCGCTCGGCGGCCTCGGCCTTCGCCTTCGCCTCGGCCTCGCGCTTGGCCTCCGCCTCGGCCTTGCGGTCGGCCTCGGCCTTGGCCGTCTTGGCGTCCTTGGCCGCCTTGGCGGCGGCGGCGTCCTCCTGCGCCTGGAGCTCCAGGTCGAGTGCGACCTGCTGGGTCGCCTCGGCGGAGGCGGCGACAGCGCTCGACAGGTCCGCGTTGAGCGTGGGCATCTCGATGGTCTCGGTCACCGGCTCGGCCTGGGCCGGCCCGGCAGCACCGGCCACCGCGATGGTGCCGAGAACGCCACCGGCAACTCCGGCGCGCAGCGCGAGCTTCGAAGCGCTGCGGCGGGGCTTCCGGTGGCTGGGTATGTGAGCGGTGTGGGACATGAGTACAACCGCTATCAGGGCTTCACGGTTCCCATCAAGAAACGTGGGGTGCGCCACAGTTGCGTCCGGAGCGTGTGAATCCGCTTCTTGTGCGCCTTTATTGACGCCGTAACGGACAATCCGGGCGTAGATCATCAGGCCCGTGATCATGGGTTATCCGTGAAACGTCCGGATTGCCCCACGCCTACCACCCCTTCACACCGTTGGCCAAGCCCCGCTTTTGACGACCCGTAAGCATGTGACACAGGTCACAGCATGCCAACTCTCCCGTCACCTTCCGGCGTTCGTGAACGGGTGCACGCGTCCACCTCGCTCCCGGCGGTCCCCCCGGTCGGGTGACGAGGGGCTATATCACCCACGTCAGTCCATCGCGAATTTGCATGTAGTGGCCATGGCTTGATAAGGCGACGCCCCCCCGGACCAGCGGTAACACGCTTAATTGTCACGTCTGGTGACCACTTGGCTACTTGGTGTGCGAAGATCACCGTTCATCCGAATTCATGATCGTTCGCCTCGTGGTGGAGATCACAAAGTCGTTGCCGTACCCCGTGTCGCAGATCACACAGCGACAGGCATAGGATGCGAAGCAGTCGGGCTTGTGAACTGCCTCACATGTACGCGATCTTCGAGGCGGCGAGACGGATGCCCGGTGCGGTCCAACGGTCAAGGACGACTGGAAGGAGCGAGGAGCGTGAATGCCTACGCGCCCATCCTCGTGCTCGGCGCCCTCGGGGCAGGGTTTGCGATCTTCTCCGTGGTCATGGCCACGCTTATCGGCCCAAAGCGGTACAACAGGGCGAAGCTTGAGGCGTACGAGTGCGGTATCGAACCCACCCCCACTCCGGCTGGAGGCGGCCGCTTCCCCATCAAGTACTACCTGACGGCGATGCTCTTCATCGTCTTCGACATCGAGATCGTCTTCCTCTACCCCTGGGCCGTCACCTTCGACGCCCTGGGGCTTTTCGGGCTCGTGGAGATGTTGCTCTTCGTGCTCACCGTCTTCGTCGCCTACGGCTATGTCTGGCGGCGCGGCGGCCTGGAATGGGACTGAGGGGCTGAGAGGCACACTCATGGGACTCGAAGAGAAGCTGCCGAGCGGTTTTCTGCTGACGACGGTCGAACAGGCCGCGGGCTGGGTGCGCAAAGCGTCCGTCTTCCCCGCGACCTTCGGTCTCGCCTGCTGCGCCATCGAGATGATGACGACCGGCGCCGGCCGCTACGACCTGGCGCGCTTCGGCATGGAGGTCTTCCGCGGCTCGCCGCGCCAGGCCGACCTGATGATCGTGGCCGGACGGGTGAGCCAGAAGATGGCGCCCGTCCTGCGGCAGGTCTATGACCAGATGCCCAACCCCAAGTGGGTGATCTCCATGGGGGTTTGCGCCTCATCGGGCGGAATGTTCAACAATTACGCAATTGTGCAGGGCGTTGACCACATCGTCCCCGTTGACATCTATTTGCCGGGCTGTCCGCCACGTCCGGAGATGCTCCTCGACGCGATCCTCAAGCTCCACCAGAAGATCCAGGGCTCCAAGCTCGGCGTCAACGCGGAAGAAGCGGCCCGCGAGGCGGAGGAGGCGGCGCTGAAGGCGCTGCCCACGATCGAGATGAAGGGGCTGCTGAGGTGAGCGACGCAGTCGCGGCCGCCTGGCCGCGGTCGACGAGGAAGGGAGAGCCCCGGCTCCCCCTGCCGCCGGTGGGCGCCGCCCCCGGCGCAGGCGGAGAAGGGGGCACCGCCCGGGCGTCGGCGCCGGGAGAGGAAGGGGTGCGCGGTGAGTGACCAGCCCAATCCCGAGAAGGACCTCGGCGCGCAGAACCTGCCGGGGCAGCGCGGTGACCACGGTGAGGAGGTACGCGTCCAGCGCGGCATGTTCGGAGCGGCCAACGGCGGGGACACCTCCGGCTACGGCGGCCTCGTCCGTTCCGTACGGCTGCCGGGCCCGGCCACCCGCCCCTACGGCGGGCCGCGCGGCGGCGGCGCGTACGGGTACTTCGACCAGGTCGCCGACGAGCTCGAAGGCGCCCTGGAGGAACAGGGCCTCGTCCCCGGGAACGCCATCGAGAAGACGGTCGTCGACCGCGGCGAGCTCACCTTCCACATCGCGCGCGAGCACCTCGTGCGCGTCGCCCGCACCCTGCGCGACGACCCGGCCCTGCGCTTCGAGCTCTGTACGGGCGTGAGCGGCGTGCACTACCCGGGGGACAAGGGCCGCGAGCTGCACGCCGTGTACCACCTGCGCTCGCTCACCCACGGCCGGATCATCCGGCTGGAGGTGAGCGCCCCGGACGGCGACCCGCGGATCCCCTCCCTCGTCCCGGTCTATCCGACCAACGACTGGCACGAGCGCGAGGCGTACGACTTCTTCGGGCTGGTCTTCGACGGTCACCCCGCCCTCACCCGGATCATGATGCCGGACGACTGGCAGGGCTTCCCGCAGCGCAAGGACTACCCCCTCGGCGGCATCGCCGTCGAGTACAAGGGCGCCCAGATCCCGGCTCCGGACCAGCGGAGGTCGTACTCGTGACCACCCCATCTGCAAGCCCGCGCGAGACCACCGAGGGAACCGTCTACACGGTCACCGGCGGCGACTGGGACGAGGTCGTCGAGTCGGCGGCCAAGGCCGACGACGAGCGGATCGTCGTCAACATGGGCCCCCAGCACCCCTCCACGCACGGTGTGCTGCGCCTGATCCTGGAGATCGACGGCGAGACCGTCACCGAGGCCCGCTGCGGCATCGGCTACCTCCACACCGGCATCGAGAAGAACCTCGAGTACCGGACCTGGACGCAGGGCACCACCTTCGTCACGCGCATGGACTACCTGACGCCGTTCTTCAACGAGACGGCGTACTGCCTGGGCGTGGAGAAGCTGCTCGGCATCGAGGACCGGATCCCCGACCGGGCCTCCGTGATCCGCGTCCTGCTCATGGAGCTCAACCGGATCTCCTCCCACCTGGTGTGCATCGCCACCGGCGGCATGGAGCTCGGCGCCACCACGATCATGATCTACGGCTTCCGTGATCGTGAACTCGTTCTCGACCTCTACGAGCTGATCACCGGTCTGCGGATGAACCACGCGTTCGTCCGCCCCGGCGGGCTCGCCCAGGACCTGCCCCCGGGCGCCGTCGACCAGCTCCGCGAGTTCGTGAAGACGATGAAGGGCAACCTGCCGGAGTACGACAAGCTCGCCACCGGCAACCCGATCTTCAAGGCCCGCATGCAGGGCGTCGGCCACCTCGACCTGACCGGCTGCATGGCGCTCGGCGCCACCGGCCCGGTCCTGCGCTCGGCGGGCCTGCCGCACGACCTGCGCAAGACCGACCCGTACTGCGGCTACGAGACGTACGACTTCGAGGTGCCGACCGCCGACAGCTGCGACGCGTACGGCCGCTTCCTCATCCGGCTCGAAGAGATGCGCCAGTCGCTGCGGATCATCGAGCAGTGCCTGGACCGGCTGGCCCCCGGTCCCGTGATGGTCGACGACAAGAAGATCGCCTGGCCCGCGCAGCTCGCGCTCGGCCCGGACGGGCTCGGCAACTCGCTCGACCACATCAAGAAGATCATGGGCACCTCGATGGAGGCCCTGATCCACCACTTCAAGCTGGTGACCGAGGGCTTCCGGGTCCCGCCCGGCCAGACCTACACCGCGGTCGAGTCGCCCAAGGGCGAGCTCGGTGTGCACGTCGTCTCCGACGGCGGCACCCGCCCCTACCGGGTCCACTTCCGCGACCCGTCCTTCACCAACCTCCAGGCCATGGCGGCGATGTGCGAGGGCGGCCAGGTCGCCGACGTCATCGTCGCCGTGGCGTCCATCGACCCCGTGATGGGAGGCGTCGACCGGTGACAGACGTCAGCCTGGGGATGCCCCAGCTCCCCGCCCCCGACTACCCGGCCGACGTACGCGCCCGGCTCGACGCGGACGCGGCGGAGGTCGTCGCCCGGTACCCCGACTCGCGCTCCGCGCTGCTCCCCCTGCTGCACCTGGTGCAGTCCGAGGAGGGCTACGTCACCCGCACGGGCATGAGGTTCTGCGCGGAGACCCTCGGCCTGACCACCGCCGAGGTCACCGCGGTCGCCACCTTCTACACGATGTACCGGCGCAAGCCGTCCGGCGACTACCAGGTGGGCGTCTGCACCAACACCCTGTGCGCCGTCATGGGCGGAGACGCCATCTACGAGGAGCTGAAGGAGCACCTCGGGGTCGGCGGCGGAGCCGACGACACGACCGAGGACGGCAAGGTCACCCTCGAACACATCGAGTGCAACGCGGCCTGCGACTTCGCGCCCGTGGTGATGGTCAACTGGGAGTTCTTCGACAACCAGACGCCCGAGTCCGCCAAGCGGCTGGTCGACGACCTGCGCGCGGGCCGCACCGTCGAGCCGACGCGCGGCGCCCCGCTGTGCACGTACAAGGAGACCGCCCGGATCCTGGCCGGCTTCCCCGACCCGCGCCCGGGCGCCGTCGAGGCGACCGGCGGCGCGGGTCCGGCCTCCCTGATCGGGCTCCGGCTCGCCAAGGGCGAGGCCGCCCCCGCGCGCGTGGTCCACCCCCGGGGCGAAGCCGCGCGGGACACGGCCCCCCGCGACGAGCCGCAACCCGGCTCCGGCCACCTCAGCTCGCACGACGCGCCGCAGCGGACGTCGGCATCCGATCCCGCCAACCCGTCCGGTCCGGTCACCGAGGAGGGGGAGTGATGACCTTGTCCGCCCAGTACGGGGACACCACCCAGCCGCCGGCCGGCGGCGGGACCAGTCCCGAGAAGCTGCTCGCACCGGTCCTGTCCGCCTTCTGGGACCAGCCGGACTCCTGGACGCTGGACACCTACCAGCGCCACGACGGGTACGAGGGGCTGAAGAAGGCCCTCGCCATGTCGCCCGACGACCTCATCGCGTACGTCAAGGACTCCGGTCTGCGCGGCCGCGGCGGCGCCGGCTTCCCCACCGGCATGAAGTGGCAGTTCATCCCGCAGGGCGACGGCAAGCCGCACTACCTCGTCGTCAACGCCGACGAATCGGAACCGGGCACCTGCAAGGACATCCCGCTCCTGTTCGCCAACCCGCACTCCCTCATCGAGGGGATCGTGATCGCCTGCTACGCCATCAGGTCGTCGCACGCGTTCATCTATCTGCGCGGGGAGGTCGTGCCCGTACTGCGCAGGCTGCACGAGGCCGTACGCGAGGCCTACGCGGCGGGCTACCTCGGCACCGACATCCTCGGCAGCGGACTCGACCTCGAACTCACCGTGCACGCCGGCGCCGGCGCGTACATCTGCGGCGAGGAGACCGCGCTGCTCGACTCGCTCGAAGGCCGCCGCGGTCAGCCCCGGCTGCGTCCCCCCTTCCCCGCGGTCGCCGGTCTGTACGCGTGCCCCACCGTGGTGAACAACGTCGAGTCGATCGCCTCCGTTCCCGCGATCCTCAACCGGGGCAAGGACTGGTTCAAGTCGATGGGCAGCGAGAAGTCCCCCGGCTTCACGCTCTACTCGCTCAGCGGCCACGTCACCAACCCCGGCCAGTACGAGGCGCCCCTGGGCATCACCCTGCGCCAGCTGCTCGACATGAGCGGCGGCATGCGGGCGGGCCACCGGCTGAAGTTCTGGACCCCCGGCGGCTCGTCCACCCCGATGTTCACCGAGGAACACCTCGACGTACCGCTGGACTACGAGGGCGTGGGCGCCGCCGGGTCGATGCTCGGCACCAAGGCGCTCCAGTGCTTCGACGAGACGACCTGTGTGGTGCGGGCGGTCACCCGGTGGACCGAGTTCTACGCCCACGAGTCGTGCGGCAAGTGCACCCCCTGCCGCGAGGGCACCTACTGGCTCGTGCAGCTGCTGCGTGACATCGAAAGCGGGGCGGGCACCATGGGCGACCTCGACAAGCTGAACGACATCGCCGACAACATCAACGGCAAGTCGTTCTGCGCCCTCGGAGACGGCGCCGCGTCGCCGATCTTCTCCTCGCTGAAGTACTTCCGCGCGGAGTACGAGCAGCACATCACGGGCCGCGGCTGCCCCTTCGACCCGGCCAAGTCGACCGCCTGGGCGGACAATCACCTGGAGGTGCGGGCATGACCGTCACCACGTCGGCCGCCTCCGCCGGAGGCGGCGAGGCGGCGATCCCGCCGGAGGACCTCGTCACCCTGACCATCGACGGCATCGAGATCTCCGTCCCCAAGGGGACGCTGGTCATCCGCGCCGCCGAACAGCTCGGCATCGAGATCCCCCGGTTCTGCGACCACCCCCTCCTCGACCCGGCCGGCGCCTGCCGCCAGTGCATCGTCGAGGTCGAGGGCCAGCGCAAGCCGATGGCCTCCTGCACCATCACCTGCACCGACGGCATGGTCGTCAGGTCGCAGCTCACCTCCCCGGTGGCCGAGAAGGCCCAGGTCGGTGTGATGGAGCTGCTGCTCATCAACCACCCGCTGGACTGCCCGGTCTGCGACAAGGGCGGCGAGTGCCCCCTGCAGAACCAGGCCGTCTCGCACGGGCAGGGCGAATCCCGCTTCGACGGCAGGAAGCGGACCTACGAGAAACCGGTGCCGATCTCCACCCAGGTGCTGCTCGACCGCGAACGGTGCGTCCTGTGCGCCCGCTGCACCCGCTTCTCCCACCAGATCGCGGGCGACCCGATGATCGAGCTGATCGAGCGCGGCGCCCTCCAGCAGGTCGGCACCGGTGAGGGCGACCCCTTCGAGTCGTACTTCTCCGGGAACACCATCCAGATCTGCCCGGTCGGCGCGCTCACCTCGGCGGCGTACCGGTTCCGCTCGCGCCCCTTCGACCTGGTCTCCTCGCCCAGCGTCTGCGAGCACTGCGCGGGCGGCTGCGCGACCCGCACCGACCACCGGCGCGGCAAGGTCATGCGGCGCCTGGCGGCCGACGACCCGGAGGTCAACGAGGAGTGGCTGTGCGACAAGGGCCGCTTCGGATTCCGGTACGCGCAGCAGCGTGACCGCCTCACCACCCCCCTGGTACGGGGCGCGGACGGCACCCTGGCACCGGCCTCCTGGCCGGAGGCGCTGGAGGCGGCCGCCCGCGGACTGGGCGCCGCCAGGGGCCGGGCCGGCGTCCTGGCGGGCGGCAGGCTCACCGTCGAGGACTCGTACGCGTACGCCAAGTTCGCGCGGGTCGCCCTGGACACCAACGACATCGACTTCCGGGCCCGCCCGCACAGCAGCGAGGAGGCCGACTTCCTGGCCGCCCGGGTCGCCGGCCACGGCCGTGACCTGGACGGCGGGGGCCTCACGTACACCGCGCTGGAGGCCGCCCCGGCGGTGCTGCTCGCCGGCTTCGAATCCGAGGAGGAGGCGCCCGGCGTCTTCCTGCGGCTGCGCAAGGCGTGGCGCAAGCACGGGCAGCGGACCTTCTCGCTGGCCCCCTTCGCCACCCGCGGCCTGGAGAAGGCGGGCGGCACCCTGCTGCCGGCCGCCCCCGGCACCGAGACCGAATGGCTCGACGCGCTCGCCGCCGGCACCGGACTGGACGAGGCCGGCGCGCGCTGTGCCGAGGGGCTGCGGGAGCGGGGCGCCGTCCTCCTCGTCGGCGAGCGCCTGGCCACCGTGCCCGGCGCCCTGACCGCCGCCGTCCGGACCGCCGCGGCGACCGGCGCGGAGCTGGTGTGGATCCCGCGCCGGGCCGGTGAGCGCGGGGCGGCCTGGGCGGGCGCGATCCCGTCGCTGCTGCCCGGCGGACGCCCGGCGACCGACCCCCGCGCGCGCGAGGAGACCGCGGCGGCCTGGGGCGTACGCGAACTGCCGCACCGCTACGGCCGGGACACCGGCCAGATCGTCGAGGCCGCGGCCACCGGAGAGCTGGGCGCCCTGGTCGTCGCGGGCGTCGAGGTCGCGGACCTGCCCGACCCGCGGCGCGCCCGTGAGGCGCTCGACGCCGCGTTCGTGGTCTCGCTGGAGCTGCGGCCGAGCGAGGTGACCGAACGGGCGGACGTGGTCCTGCCGGTCGCCGCGGTCGCCGAGAAGTCCGGCACCTTCCTCAACTGGGAGGGCCGCGCGCGGATGTTCGAGGCCGCGCTGAAGCCCGAGCAGATGACCCGGACCCCGGCACCGTCCGACGCCCGGGTGCTGCACATGCTGGCCGACGCGCTGGACGTCCACTTCGCGCTGCCGGACCTGACGTCGGTGCGCCGCGAGCTGGACCGGCTCGGCGGGTGGGACGGGGAGTGGGCGGGCGAACCGGCCGAGCCGGGCGTACCGCTGCCCCTGGCCGGTGACGGCGAGGCCGTCCTGGCCGGACACCGCATGCTGCTCGACCTCGGCCGCCTCCAGGAGGGCGACGAGGCCCTGGCCGGCACCCGGCACGCCTCGGTGGCACGCCTGTCGCCGGCCACGGCGGCCGAGACCGGCGTCAAGGACGGCGACCTGCTGTCGGTGACCGGCCCGGCCGGCTCGCTGCGCATGCCGCTCCAGGTGACCGAGATGCCCGACCGGGTGGTCTGGCTCCCGCTCAACTCCACGGGCCGGGGCGTCCTGTCCGACACGGGCGCGGCCCCCGGCCGGCTGGTCCGGATCAGCCCCGCGGACCCGGCCGAGGACACGGAGGTGCGGTCATGAACCGGCCGAGCGCCCTCCGTGGCGTCCGTGGCGTCCGTGCCCTCCGTGTCGTCCGTGCCGTTCGCGGGACGCGCGCCACGGGCCGCGGGCCCCACCTGTCCGTCGTCCGGCCGGGCAGCGGCCCGGCTCCCGCCGCATCGGAGGTGCGCGCGTGAACCCCGTCCTCCTCGCGGCCGAGGACCTGTCCCTGTTCGGCCGCGACCCCTGGTGGCTCGTGGTGATCAAGGCGGTCTTCTGCTTCGCCTTCCTGATGATCACCGTGCTCTTCTCCATCGTGTGGGAGCGCAAGGTCGTCGCCTGGATGCAGCTGCGCATCGGCCCCAACCGGCACGGCCCCTGGGGCCTCCTCCAGTCCCTCGCGGACGGCGTCAAGCTGATGCTGAAGGAGGACGTCGTCGTCAAGCGGGCCGACAAGGTCGTCTACATCCTCGCCCCGGTCGTGGCCGCGATCCCCGCGTTCATGGCCATCGCCGTGATCCCCTTCGGCCCGGCGGGCAACGAGGTGTCGATCCTCGGGCACCGCACCACGATGCAGCTCACCGACCTGCCGATCGCGATGCTCTACATCCTCGCGGTCGCGTCCGTCGGCATCTACGGCATCGTCCTCGCGGGCTGGTCGTCCGGCTCGACCTATCCGCTCCTCGGCGGACTGCGCTCCTGCGCGCAGATGATCTCCTACGAGATCGCCATGGGCGCCGCGTTCGCCTCCGTCTTCCTCTACTCCGGCTCCATGTCGACCTCGGCCATCGTCGAGGCCCAGGCCGACCGCTGGTTCGTCCTGCTGCTGCCGGTGTCGTTCATCATCTACATCGTCACGATGGTCGGTGAGACCAACCGCGCCCCGTTCGACATGCCGGAGTCCGAGGGCGACCTGGTCGGCGGCTTCAACACCGAGTACAGCTCCATCAAGTTCGCGCTCTTCATGCTCGCCGAGTACGTGAACATGGTGACGGTGTCGGCCGTGTCGGTGACGCTCTTCCTGGGCGGCTGGCGGGCGCCGTACCCGGTCTCCGCCTTCTGGGAGGGCGCGAACCACGGCTGGTGGCCGATGCTCTGGTTCGTCCTCAAGGTGCAGCTGCTGCTCTTCTTCTTCATCTGGCTGCGCGGCACGCTGCCCCGCGTCCGCTACGACCAGCTGATGAAGCTCGGCTGGAAGGTCCTCATCCCGGTCTCGGTCGTCTGGCTGATGCTGGTGGCGACCGTCCGGGCGCTGCGCAACGAGAACTACGACTTCCAGCAGATCGTGCTGTACGTGGCGGGCGCGGTGATCGCGGTCCTGCTGCTGTCCTTCGTCGCCGACATCTTCCGCGACAGGAAGTCCAGGGAGGACGAGCGGGCCGACGAGGCCGCCGCACCCGAATTCGACCCCATGGCCGGCGGGTTCCCCGTACCGCCGCTGCCCGGGCAGACCCTTCCGCCGGTGCCCCGCCGACGGTCGCGCCAGGAGCGCGAGTTGATTGTCAGTGGTGGCCCCGATACTGCTACTGCGAGTGACGGAAAGGAGACGGACGGTGTCTGACTTCCAGAACCCGGTGGCGGGCTTCGGCGTGACCTTCAAGGCCATGTTCAAGAAGCGGCTGACCGAGCAGTACCCCGAGCAGGAGAAGACGACCGCGCCGCGCTTCCACGGCCGGCACCAGCTCAACCGGCACCCGGACGGGCTGGAGAAGTGCGTCGGCTGCGAGCTGTGCGCCTGGGCGTGCCCGGCCGACGCCATCTACGTCGAGGGCGCGGACAACACGGACGAGGAGCGCTACTCGCCCGGTGAGCGGTACGGCCGCGTCTACCAGATCAACTACGCCCGGTGCATCCTGTGCGGCCTGTGCATCGAGGCGTGCCCCACACGCGCGCTGACGATGACCAACGAGTTCGAACTGGCCGACAGCTCCCGCGAGAACCTCATCTACACCAAGGAGCAGCTCCTGGCGGGGCTCGACGAGGGCATGGTCGAGGCGCCGCACTCCGTCTTCCCGGGGACGGACGAGCAGGACTACTACCGGGGCCTGGTCACCGAGGCCGCGCCGGGCACGGTCCGGCAGGTCGCGGTGAGCAAGGGCGAGGCGCCGCAGGAGGCCGCGTCGGTCACCGGCGAGAACGAGCCGGCGGCGCGGCGGCCCGCGACGGGGAAGGCGGTCGACGCATGAGCGCGCTCACCGCCTACGCGGCCGACGCCGCCTCGACCGGCGAGGCGGTCCAGTTCTGGATCCTCGGCACCGTCGCCGTCGCCGGCGCGCTGGGCACCATCCTGATGAGGAAGGCCGTGCACAGTGCGCTGAGCCTGGCCGGGACCATGATCATCCTGGCGGTCTTCTACCTGGCCAACGGGGCGTACTTCCTGGGCGTCGTGCAGATCATCGTCTACACCGGCGCGATCATGATGCTCTTCCTCTTCGTCGTCATGCTGGTCGGTGTCACCGCCGCCGACTCGCTCAAGGAGACCCTCAAGGGCCAGCGCTGGTGGGCCGCCCTCTGCGGTCTGGGCTTCGGGATCCTGCTCGCCGCCGGGATCGGCAACGCCTCGCTGGAGACCTTCAACGGACTCGGCGCGGCGAACGCGGGCGGCAATGTGGAGGGCCTCGCGGCGCTCATCTTCACCACGTACGTCTTCGCCTTCGAGATCACCGGCGCCCTGCTGATCACGGCCGCGGTCGGCGCGATGGTGCTGACGCACCGGGAGCGCACCGAGCGGGCCAGGACCCAGCGGGAGCTCGCGGAGCAGCGCGTGCGGGAAGGCAGGCACCTGCCGCCGCTGCCCGCCCCCGGCGTCTACGCCCGGCACAACGCCGTGGACGTCGCCGGACTGCTGCCGGACGGCACCCCGTCCGAGCTCACCGTCAACAGGACACTGCGGGCGCGCGGCCAGATCCGCGACGTGTCGACCGAGGCGCTCGACGATCTGCGGGCGCTGGAGCAGCGGTCCGAGGAGCGCCTGGGCCGTACGGCCGGGCCGAAGGCGCTGCGGCGTGAGGAGGAGAACGCCCAGTGAATCCGGTCAACTACCTCTACCTCGCGGCCCTGCTGTTCACCATCGGTGCGGCCGGGGTGCTGATCAGGCGTAACGCGATCATCGTCTTCATGTGCGTCGAGCTGATGCTCAACGCGTGCAACCTCGCGTTCGTCGCCTTCTCCCGTATGCACGGCAATCTCGACGGCCAGATCATCGCCTTCTTCACGATGGTCGTCGCCGCCGCGGAGGTCGTGGTCGGGCTCGCGATCATCGTGTCGCTGTTCCGTTCCCGCCACTCGGCCTCGGTCGACGACGCCAGCCTGATGAAGCTGTGAGGGGCTGATTGTGGAGAACCTGATCGCGCTGCTCGTCGCGGCGCCCCTGCTCGGAGCGGCCGTCCTGCTGTGCGGCGGCCGCCGGCTGGACGGGGCCGGGCACTGGCTCGGCACCCTGCTCGCCGGCGCTTCCTTCGTGGTCGCCGCGGTGCTCTTCTTCGACATGCTCGGCCGGGGCGCCGAGGAGCGCTCGCTGCACCAGCGGCTGTTCAGCTGGATCCCGGTCGAGGGCTTCCAGGCGGATGTCGCCTTCCAGCTCGACCAGCTGTCGATGACCTTCGTCCTGCTGATCACCGGGGTGGGCACGCTCATCCATGTGTACTCCATCGGGTACATGGAGCACGACGAGCGCAGGCGCCGCTTCTTCGGCTACCTGAACCTGTTCCTCGCGGCGATGCTGCTGCTGGTCCTCGCCGACAACTACCTGCTGCTGTACTTCGGCTGGGAGGGTGTCGGTCTCGCCTCCTACCTGCTCATCGGCTTCTGGCAGCACAAGCCCGGCGCGGCCACCGCCGCCAAGAAGGCATTCCTGGTCAACCGGGTCGGCGACATCGGCCTGTCCATCGCCATCATGCTGATGTTCACCACCTTCGGGACGTTCGCCTTCGGGCCGGTGCTCGGGGCGACGGGCGAGACGTCCGAGGGCACGCTGACGGCCATCGGGCTGATGCTGCTGCTCGCCGCGTGCGGCAAGTCCGCCCAGGTGCCGCTCCAGTCCTGGCTCGGTGACGCCATGGAGGGCCCGACCCCGGTCTCGGCCCTCATCCACGCCGCGACCATGGTGACCGCGGGC
The DNA here is from genome assembly GCF_036322365.1 of Streptomyces sp. SP18CS02. Classification (NCBI taxonomy): domain Bacteria; kingdom Bacillati; phylum Actinomycetota; class Actinomycetes; order Kitasatosporales; family Streptomycetaceae; genus Streptomyces; species Streptomyces sp. SP18CS02. The sequence goes on along the minus strand of NZ_JAQYXC010000254.1, from coordinate 96,207 downwards.
GTGTACCTGATCACCCGGTCCGGTGCGATCTTCAACGCCGCCCCCGACGCGCAGCTGGCCGTCGTGGTGGTCGGCGCGGTGACGCTCCTCTTCGGTGCGATCGTCGGTTGCGCGAAGGACGACATCAAGAAGGCCCTCGCGGGCTCGACGATGTCCCAGATCGGCTACATGATCCTCGCGGCCGGTCTCGGCCCGATCGGGTACGCCTTCGCGATCATGCACCTGGTGACACACGGCTTCTTCAAGGCCGGGCTGTTCCTCGGGGCCGGTTCGGTCATGCACGGCATGAACGACGAGGTCGACATGCGCAAGTACGGCGGCCTGCGGAAGTACATGCCGGTCACCTTCGTGACCTTCGGGCTCGGCTACCTCGCGATCATCGGCTTCCCCGGCCTGTCCGGCTTCTGGTCCAAGGACAAGATCATCGAGGCGGCCTTCGCCAAGGGCGGCACCGAGGGCTGGATCCTCGGCGCGGTCACGCTGCTGGGCGCGGGCATCACGGCGTACTACATGACCCGCGTGATGATCATGACGTTCTTCGGTGAGAAGCGCTGGCAGCCCGCTCCCGACCCGGACGCGGCGGCCGATGTCGAGCCCGGCGCCGAGGCCCGGCCCGGTGAGCTGCCCCACCCGCACGAGTCGCCCCGGTCGATGACCGTGCCGATGATCGTGCTCGCCTTCGGGTCGGTCTTCGCGGGTGGTCTGTTCTCCCTGAACAGCGCCTTCGTGCACTGGCTGGAGCCGGTGACGCAGTTCGAGCACGGCCATCCGCCGCTGAGCGCCGGAGCGATCACCGCCTCCACGGTCGTCGTGCTGCTGATCGGCGTCGCCCTCGCGTACGCGCAGTACGGCCGCAGGCCCGTCCCGGTCGTCGCGCCGCGCGGCTCGCTCCTGACCCGGGCCGCCCGACGCGACCTGCTCCAGGACGACTTCAACCACGTGGTGCTGGTCCGGGGCGGCGAACACCTCACCCGCTCGCTGGTGTACGTCGACCACACCCTGGTCGACGGGGTCGTCAACGGCACCGCCGCCTCGGTCGGCGGACTCTCCGGCCGGCTGCGCACACTGCAGAACGGCTACGCCCGCTCCTACGCGGTCTCCATGTTCGGAGGTACGGCGGTGCTGATCGCCGCGACCCTGCTGATGAGGGCGGTGTGAACCAGATGTCCTTCCCACTGCTCACCGCGACGGCCGCGCTCCCGGCGGTCGGTGCGATCGTCACGGCCGCCGTGCCGGCTGCCCGCCGCACCGCCGCCAAGTGGCTCGCGCTGCTGTTCTCGCTCGCCACGTTCGTGCTCGCCGCGATCGTGACGGTCCGTTTCGAGCCCGGTGGCGACCGCTACCAGCTCGTCGAGTCCCATGCCTGGATCAAGGACTTCGGGGTCCGGTACGAGCTGGGCGTGGACGGCATCGGGGTGGCGCTCATCGCGCTCACCGCGCTGCTGATCCCGTTCGTGATCCTCGCGGGCTGGCACGACGCCGACCCCGTGGAGACCGAGGCGCCGGCGGGCTCGCGCTGGCGGCCGACCCAGGGCTTCTTCGCCCTGATCCTGATGGTCGAGGCGATGGTGATCCTCTCCTTCGAGGCCACCGACGTCTTCCTCTTCTACATCCTCTTCGAAGCCATGCTCATCCCGATGTACTTCCTCATCGGCGGCTTCGGGGACCGGGCGCACAAGGGCAGCGACGAGAACGCCGCGGCCCAGCGCTCCTACGCCGCGGTCAAGTTCCTGCTCTACAACCTGGCCGGCGGACTGATCATGCTCGCCGCCGTCATCGGGCTGTACGTCGTCGCGGGGAACTTCTCGCTCACCGAGATCGCCGAGGCCCGCGCCGACGGCTCCCTCGACATGGCGACCACCACCGAACGGCTGCTGTTCCTGGGCTTCTTCTTCGCCTTCGCGGTCAAGGCGCCCCTGTGGCCGCTGCACACCTGGCTGCCCAACGCGATGGGGGAGGCGACCGCCCCGGTGGCCGTCCTCATCACGGCCGTGGTCGACAAGGTCGGCACTTTCGCGATGCTGCGCTTCTGCCTCCAGCTCTTCCCGGAGGCATCGAAGTGGGCCACGCCCGCCATCATCGTGCTGGCCCTGATCAGCATCGTGTACGGGGCGCTGCTCGCGGTCGGCCAGCGGGACATCAAGCGGCTGGTCGCCTACGCCTCGATCTCGCACTTCGGCTTCATCATCATGGGCATCTTCGCGATGACCAGCCAGGGGCAGAGCGGGGCGACGCTCTACATGGTCAACCACGGGATCTCGACGGCCGCGCTGATGCTGGTGGCCGGGTTCCTGATCTCACGGCGCGGCTCGCGCCTGATCGCCGACTACGGCGGGGTGCAGAAAGTCGCGCCGGTACTCGCCGGAACCTTCCTGATCGGCGGTCTGGCCACGCTCTCGCTGCCCGGTCTGGCGCCGTTCGTCAGCGAGTTCCTGGTCCTGGTCGGCACGTTCGCCCGGTACCCGGTGGCCGGGATCATCGCGACCACCGGCATCGTCCTCGCCGCGCTCTACACCCTCGTCCTGTACCAGCGGACGATGACGGGCCCGGTGAAGGAGGAGGTGCGGTCGATGCCTGACCTCAGGCCGCGCGAACTCGCGGTGATCACGCCGCTGATCGCGCTGCTGCTCCTCCTGGGTGTCTACCCGAAGCCGCTGACCGAGATCGTCGACCCGGCCGTGCGGCACACCATGTCCGACGTACAGCAGAAGGACCCCCGGCCCGACGTGGAGGCGGCGAAGTGAGTGCAAACGCTGTCCACAGCCTGTGGACGACAGCCGCCGAGCCGGTCGACAAGATCACCGCGCCGGTCATCGAGTACACCCAGCTGGCACCCACGCTGATCGTGGTGGGCGCGGCCGTCGTCGGCGTCCTGCTCGAAGCCTTCGTGCCGCGCCGCAGCCGCTACTACGCCCAGGTCTTCCTGACCGTCGTGGCGCTGGCCGCCGCCTTCGCGGCGGTGGTCGCCCTCGCGGCGGGCGGGTACGGCAGCACCAAGGCGCGGATCGCCGCGATGGGCGCCATCGCGGTCGACGGGCCCGCGCTGTTCCTCCAGGGCACCATTCTGCTGGCCTCGCTGGTCGCCGTGTTCACCTTCGCCGAGCGGCGGCTCGACCCGGCCCGCCACGGCCACCGGGTCGACTCGTTCGCCGCCGAGGCCGCCGCCGTACCGGGCAGCGACCAGGAGAAGGCGGCCGTCAAGGCCGGGTTCGCCACCACCGAGGTGTTCCCGCTGGCCCTGTTCGCCGTCGCGGGCATGCTGGTCTTCCCGGCCGCCAACGACCTGCTGACGCTCTTCATCGCGCTGGAGGTCTTCTCCCTGCCGCTGTACCTGCTGTGCGCCGTCGCCCGCCGCAAGCGGCTGATGTCGCAGGAGGCGGCGGTCAAGTACTTCCTGCTGGGCGCCTTCTCGTCGGCGTTCCTGCTCTTCGGCATCGCCCTGCTGTACGGGTACGCGGGCTCCGTGTCGTATGCCCGGATCGCCGACGTCGTCGACGGGTCGGTCTCCTCCGTGGACCCGGCGCTCGCCGCCACCATGGGCAACGACGTCCTGCTGCTCATCGGCTTCGCGATGGTCCTGACGGGTCTGCTGTTCAAGGTGGGCGCGGTGCCGTTCCACATGTGGACGCCGGACGTCTACCAGGGCGCGCCGACGCCGGTCACCGGCTTCATGGCGGCGGGGACCAAGGTGGCCGCGTTCGGCGCGATGCTGCGGCTGCTGTACGTGGTGCTGCCGGGCCTCGCCTGGGACTGGCGGCCCGTCATGTGGGCCGTCGCCATCGTCACCATGCTGGCCGGTGCCGTCGTCGCGATCACCCAGACCGACATCAAGCGGCTGCTCGCGTACTCCTCGATCGCCCACGCCGGCTTCATCCTGGCCGGTGTCATCGCGGCCAACCCGGACGGTGTCTCGTCCGTCCTCTTCTACCTGGGCGCCTACTCGTTCGTGACGGTCGGCGCGTTCGCGGTCGTCACGCTGGTCCGCGACGCGGGCGGCGAGGCGACGCACCTGTCGAAGTGGGCCGGACTGGGGCGGCGTTCACCCCTGGTCGCGGCGGTCTTCGCGGTGTTCCTGCTGGCCTTCGCGGGGATTCCGCTGACCTCCGGCTTCACCGGGAAGTTCGCCGTGTTCAAGGCGGCGGCGGAGGGCGGCGCGGGAGCCCTGGTCGTGGTCGGCGTGATCTCCTCGGCGATCGCCGCGTTCTTCTACATCCGGGTCATCGTGCTGATGTTCTTCAGCGAGCCGAAGGCCGACGGCCCGACGGTCGCCGTCCCGTCGCCGCTGACGATGACCACCATCGGGGTGGGGGTGGCGGTCACCCTCGTGCTGGGGCTGGCGCCGCAGTACTTCCTCGACCTGGCCAACCAGGCGGGCGTCTTCGTGCGCTGACCGGCTGTCCGCGCCACCCGAAGGGCCCGGCTCCCCGTGGGGGACCGGGCCCTTCGCCCTGTTCCGCCCACGGGGCCGCTCGTGCCATCGTGGACCATCACCGGATATTGGTCTGGACCTGTCAGGGGTCGGGGCGAGGGGAGCGGACGATGCGCGGCACCACGGTGTTACCAGGGACGGGATGCGCGGACGTGGAGGAGGGGGCACTGCCCATGCACCGGCTGGAGGTGCCGATGCCCAATGTGATGCCCTTCGCCATCGGCACCTTCGACACCATCGGCCCGATGTCCCGTGCGTCCTTCCCGCACCGGCACACCTTCTACGAGATCGTCCATGTCACCGGCGGCACGGGGACCCATGTCATCGACCTCACCGGCTGGCGACTGCACCCGCCGCACCTCTGCGTCATCGCCCCCGGCCAGGTCCACCACTGGCAGGACGCGACGGGCCTGGAGGGCTCCGTCGTCCTGTTCACCGAGGACTTCCTGATCGACCACCCCGGCGACCGGGACCACCTCAGACGCCTGGGCGAACGGCCCTGGCTGACGCTGGACGAGGCCGCCCACGCGTGGACGGGGCGGCTCGTCGCCGAACTCGACGACGAGTACCGGCGAGGGGCGGCCGGATTCGAGTCCGTACTCCGGGCCCTGCTCCACATCCTCGTCGTCCGGGCGGGGCGGCTGCCCGGACCGGACACGGCACCGGAGCCCGTGCCCGCCCCCTCCGGCCCCGCCGCGCCGCCCGCCTCCCGTGCCGCCTCGGTGGCGGAGGAGTTCACCCGGCTGATCTCCGGTACGGACCCGTCGCTGTGGGCGGTCGGCAGCTGCGCCGAGCGCATCGGGGTCACCACCGGCTACCTCGCCGAGGCGGTCAAGGCCGCCACCGGCAGGACCCCCGGCCAGCTCATCCGGGAGGCCCGTACGCACGAGGCCAAACGGCTGCTGGCCAGGACCGACCTGACCGTACGGCAGGTCGCCGACCGCGTCGGGCTCGCGGACCCCGCGTACTTCTGCCGCTTCTTCCGGCGCGAGACCGGGGTCAGCCCGGGCGACTTCCGGCGCGGCGGCGATATACACCACGACCACCGGATCGAGTCCATCGCCCGTACCGGACCCGCTGCGTAGGTTCATTGCCGACCCCACCACCGCCCCCTCATGAGGAGCAGGCATGGACGGCGAACCCACGACCCCCGCCCGATCCACCGGTCACCCCAGCCGCAAGGCGGTGCTCCGCGCCGCGCTCGCCGCCTCCATCGCGGCACCCGCGGTGCTGATGGGAGTACCGGCACTGGCCCGCACTGTCAGCGGCAGCGGTCAGGCCCCCGCCCTGACACCGTCCTGCGACGACGGGGACGACCCGACCCCGGCACAGATGGAAGGGCCGTACTTCAAGCCGAACTCGCCCCGGCGCACCTCCCTGCTGGAGCCGGGCGGCCAGGGCACCCGCCTCACCGTGACCGGTTATGTCTTCGGGCTGGCCTGTCTGCCGCTGAGCGGGGTCCTGCTGGACTTCTGGCAGGCGGACGTGAACGGCGCCTACGACAACGTGGGGTTCCGCTTCCGCGGTCACCAGTTCACCGACGCCAAGGGCGCGTTCACGCTCACCACGATCGTGCCGGGCCTCTATCCGGGCCGCACCCGCCATCTGCACGTCAAACTGCAGGCACCCGGCCGCCCCGTCCTCACCACCCAGCTCTACTTCCCGGGCGAGCCGCGCAACAACACCGACTCGCTGTTCGACCCGCGGCTGCTGATGACCGTGCGCGACGCGGGCGGCGCCAGGGAAGCCGCGTTCGACTTCGTGCTGAACGTCCCGCAGACCCCCGGGCCCGGCCCCACCCCGAGCCCGACCACTCCTCCCCCCGGCGGCTCGGCCTGGGCGGTGGGCACCACCTACCGCCCGGGCGACCGCGTCACTCACGGCGGGCGGGGCTACACCTGCCTCCAGAGCCACACGGCGCAGGCCGGCTGGGAGCCGTCGTCGGCACCGGCGCTGTGGCGGGCCGAGTGACGGTCGCGGGCCGGTGACCCGGCCGGGCACCGGTTTTGAGGGAGACCGGTGACCCGGCCGGGCACGCCCGGGGAGGGGAGGGCCGGTGGTCCGCGGTCACCGGCCTTGGGGAGCGTCCGGAAGGTCCGGCCCGCCCGCCCGAGGGCGGGCCGGGCGGGACCCATGGACACGAACCCCGGGCGGCGGTGTCCGGCAGGCCCCACCTGCCGGACACCGCCGCCCGGCGGCGCGTTCGGGCGCGGGAGGCGTACGCCCGGTCGGAGTCCGGGGCGCCGACGCCGACGCCGGTGCGGGTGCGGTGCGGGGTACGCATCGTCCGCCAGGTGCTCGGTCGGCGGCACGGCAGGGGCGCCTCTCCCGGGCACCTCGGCGAGGTCCGTCCCGAGCCGGTCGAGCCGGTCGAGCCGGTCGACCGCGCTGATCCGCCTGATCCGCCTGATCCGCCTGATCCGCGCTGACGGGGTCAGCGTGCGGGATGCGCCACTACCGCCCGCCACGCCCCCGCCACCACGGCAGCCGTCACGGGACGATCCGGCCGGTGACCTCGCCCAGGCCGACCTTCATGCCGTCGGGACCCGGCGCCCAGGCCGTGAGGGTGACCTCGTCGCCGTCCTGGAGGAACGCCCGCTTCCCGTCGGTCAGCTCCAGCGGCTCCTGGCCGTTCCAGGTCAGCTCCAGCAGCGAACCGCGCTGGTGCACCTCCGGGCCGCTGACCGTGCCGGAACCGAAGAGGTCACCCGTGCGCAGCGAGGCTCCGTTGACCGTCATATGGGCCAGCTGCTGCGCCGCCGTCCAGTACATGGTGGCGAACGGCGGCTCGGAGACGACCTCGCCGTTGATCCGCACGGTGATCCGCACGTCGAAGCCGCCGGGCTCCTCGTCCGCCGCGTCGTCCAGGTAGGGCAGGAGCGGGAAGTCCCGCGCCGGCGGGTCGACCCGGGCCGCGTCCAGGGCCTCCAGCGGGGTCACCCACGCGGAGACGGAGGTGGCGAAGGACTTGCCCAGGAACGGGCCCAGCGGCACGTACTCCCACGCCTGGAGGTCGCGCGCCGACCAGTCGTTGAGCAGCGACAGCCCGAAGACGTGGTCGCGGAAGGCGCCGAGCTCCACCGGGCGGCCGTGCTCGGAGGGGGCGCCGACCACGAAGCCGACCTCCGCCTCGATGTCGAGCTTCACCGACGGCCCGAACACCGGGGCGGGGTCCGAGGGCGCCTTGCGCTGACCCGAGGGGCGTACGACATCGGTACCGGAGACGACGACCGTGCCGGAACGGCCGTGGTAGCCGATCGGCAGGTGCTTCCAGTTGGGCGTCAGCGCCTCGCCGTCGGGGCGGAAGATCCGGCCCACGTTGGTGGCGTGGTGCTCGCTCGCGTAGAAGTCGACGTAGTCCGCGACCTCGTACGGCAGGTGCAGGGTGACCTCGGACAGGGGGTGCAGGTGCGGCTCCACGCCGGCCCGGTGCGCGGGCACCGTCACCCAGGCGGTGAGCGCCCGGCGCACGTCGCGCCATGCCGTGCGCCCCGCCGCCAGCAGCGGGTTGAGGCTCGGCTGTGCCAGCAGCGCCGCGTAGGGCGAGCCCAGGGCGTGTGCCGCCGCGCCCGCGTCCAGCACATGGTCGCCGATGCGGACGCCGACACGGCGGCCGGGCTCGTCGGCGGTGCTGAAGACGCCGTACGGGAGGTTGTGCGGGCCGAAGGGGTCGCCTTCGGCCAGGTCGAGCGGGCTCTGCTCGGGCATCGGTGCTTGCCTCGCTTTCCACGTGTGTGGGGGACACGTTACGACGGCGTCCGGTGCCGGCGGCAGGGGCTCAGGAGTGCCCGGGGCATCAGGCGGTTGTACGCGGAACGTGTTTCTCCCAGGTGCGGTGGAAGACCACCTCACCGCCGTCCTTGCAGATCACCTCGGAGCGGGTGTGGAAGCGGGCCGCGTCGCAGGTGATCTCGGAGCGCGTCTCGACGTCCACGTCCCATGCCAGGTCCGGGCGGTGCAGGCGGACCTTCCACTCCGCCCGGGTGCGGGCGGAGAGCGGGTCGTCCTCGTCGACGGTGTACGTCTCCAGGGCGTCCTCGGTGCATTCGAGACCGTCCGGGTGGACCCGCGTGCCCTCATGGCGGGGATCGGCCTCCAGACGCCATTCGCCCCGGGCGACATCGCGGACGACCAGCCGCTCGGGACGCTGCTCGTCGAGTGTCGCCGGGACGTGCACGCCCAGCGGCTCGGCCTGCTCGGGCTCCTCGAAGGTGATCCCGTCGGTGGTGTGCGCCCGGACGGGCAGCAGGAGGAAGCTGCCGGCCGGGTCGAGGGTGAAGCCGCCGGCGTCCGGCCGGGGCCAGATCCAGGGCCAGTACGAGGAGGAGAGGGCCAGCCGGACGCGGTGGCCGGGCCGGAACGCGTGGCCGATGCCGCTCAGCTCCAGGACGGTGTTCCCGGCGGGCTGGGCGGGCCCTGCGGTCCCGGCCTTCTCCTCGTCGGGCGCGTGGGGTGCCTGGGGTGCCTGGGGTGCGTGGGGTGCGTGGGGTTCGGGGTCCGGGGGCGCCTCCGCCCGGGAGAGGTTGAGCGCGCCACGGGTGACCAGGGTGGAGGACCCGTCGGGAGCGACGTCGCAGAGCCGGGCGGCGATCTGTCCAGTCGGGCCCTCGGCGCGCAGCGCGAGGCTCACCCGTGGCCGGCCGAGGATCTCGATCGGGCCGCCGTCCGGGGGGACGGGGAAGTCGAAGCAGGCCGAGTGGGCGTCCTCGGAGCGCTGGTCGGACGGCAGGTCCGCGTCGTTGCCGACCGGGCGGAAGGAGCCGGCGTCCAGCCCGGTCCACTGCGGGGAGCGGACCCGTACGGGGGCGCCCCCGAGGGCGTACCGGACGGCGGCGACGTGCGGGGACGGCCAGCTGTCGTCCCCGACCCAGCGGCCGGGGGCCCGGGCGGGCCGCCGGCTCCCGGCGTCTCCCCGCCGAGGGCGGAGGAGGGCGCCGCCCCGGCGATCCAGGAGCGCAGCAGGGGCTCGGACATGATGCCCGTGTCGGTGCCCCTGAGGTGGTGGTCCCACCAGCGCAGGGTCTCCTGGAGGAAGCCGATCGCCGGACCCGGCGGCGCACCCCGGTCCGGATATTGGTGCGGCCAGAGGCCGATCAGGCCCCGTACCCGGTCGGAGGGCAGGTCCCGGACCAGGCGCAGGACGGTGTCGTGGTGCGGATCGGGCCAGCCGCCGACCGCGAGGACGGCCGCCCGGATCGCGGAGCGGCCCTCACCGAGGCCGGCGTGACGCCAGTACGCGTCGCGGGTCTGGTGCTCCAGCCAGAGGGGGAGGAGGGGCGTCACCGCTTCGAGCCGCTCCAGCCACATCCCGCGCCACGCGTCACCCGTGTACAGGGGGTCCGGCGGCCGGGACACGAGCGACAGCAGGGCCGCCGCCGAGGAGTGCGCGCCGGCGGCGAGGAGCGAGCCGCCCCTGTAGTGGACGCCGTTGTCGTAGGGGTCGTCCGTCGAGCAGACGGTGACGACCGCCTTCAGCGGCCCGGGTGCGAGGGCCGCGATCCGCAGCGGGTCGCAGCCGCCCCCGGAGATGCCGAACATGCCCACCCGGCCGTCGCACCAGGGCTGTCCGGCCACCCACTCGACCACGGCCACGCCGTCGGCCGGCCCGGCGGCGCCGTACGGGTCGCCGGGGAGCCCCTCGCTGTTGCCGTGGCCGCGCGCGTCCACCCGCACCGAGGCGTAGCCGTGCCCCGCGTACCAGGGGTGGCGCTGCCGGTCGCGGGGCGCGGTGCGGTCGGTCGACCGGTCCGGCAGGTACTCCACGAGGGCGGGGACGGGCCCGTCGGTGAGCGGGCGCCAGATCCGGGCGTACAGCCGGGTGCCGTCCGGGAGGGGGACGCGGGTGTCCTCGTGGGCCGTCTCGTAGGGGAAGGAGGTGCGGATGCGCATGGCGGGACCTCGGTGGGCGGGGGCCTCAGGGGACGGGTGCGGGCGCCGGCGCCCGGGTGCCGGGGCGGGATCCGGGCGCCGGCGACGGCTGCGCCCGGATCCCCCGGCCGCGCGGAGAGGGCATGATCGTCCTCGGGGGCGGCTTCTTGACGTTCCCGCCCGACTCGTCGATATCGCTCATGGTTCGGGACAAATGCCTTGCTCCTGGTCGTATCAGCTGTTCCTGAACATACCGGGGGTGGCGGGAAGGCGCCCATGGTGATCGAAAGGCGACCGGATACGCTGACTTGAGTGAATCCAGCGACACATCGACAATCCGTGTGATCGTCAGCAGACAGGAGATCCCCTCGTGACCGTCGTCGGGCCGTTCGGGCTGAGCGTGCGGGACCAGGCTCTCGAAGCCGATGTCCAGGCCGGATTGGCGGCTGTCGAGGCAGGGCTCCTCGATGCCACCAAGAGCGAAGTGCCGTTCATCACGGAGGCAGCCCAGCACCTGGTACGGGCCGGCGGCAAGCGCTTCCGCCCGCTGCTGGTGATGCTCGCCGCGCAGTTCGGCGACCCCTACGCGCCGGGCATCGTGCCCTCGGCCGTGGTGGTCGAGCTCACCCACCTGGCCACGCTCTACCACGACGACGTCATGGACGAGGCCGATGTACGCCGGGGCGTGGACAGCGCCAACGCCCGCTGGGGCAACTCGGTCGCCGTCCTGACGGGTGACTTCCTGTTCGCCCGCGCTTCACACATTCTGGCGGACCTCGGGCCCGAGGCCGTACGCATCCAGGCGGAGGCGTTCGAGCGCCTGGTCACCGGCCAGATCCTGGAGACCGCCGGTCCGCGCGACGGGCGCGACCCGGTCGAGCACTACCTGGACGTCATCGGCGGCAAGACCGGCTCGCTCATCGCCGTCTCCGGGCGGTTCGGCGCGATGATGTCGGGCGCCGACGAGCGCGTCGTGGACATCCTCACGCAGTACGGCGAGCGGCTCGGCGTCGCCTTCCAGCTCGCCGACGACGTGCTGGACATCGCCTCGGACTCGCACGAGTCCGGCAAGACCCCCGGTACGGACCTGCGCGAGGGCATCCCGACCCTCCCGGTGCTCCGCCTGCGGGCGCGGGCGGCGGCCTCCGGGAAGCCCGAGGACCTCGCCCTGGTGGAGCTGCTGGACAGCGACCTCACGGACGACGGGCGGCACGCCGAGGCGCTGCGGCTCCTGCGGGCCCACCCGGCGCTGGAGCAGGCCCGCCGCGACACCGTGCGGTACGCCCAGGAGGCCCGGGCCACGCTGGCGCCGCTGCCGGAGTGCTACGCGAAGGCCGCGCTGGAGGAGCTGTGCGACCTGGTGGTGCACCGGGCCGGCTGACGGCCTCTCCGGCGCGCCCCGCGTGCGCCGGACCCTATGCCGCCGCGTGCCCCTGTGCCCGTGTGCCCGCGTGTTTGTCCCTGTGCCCGTGTGTCCGTGTGCCCGTACGTCTCGCCGCCGGGCGCCGGTCGCGGCACCGGGGCCCGGACGTACGCCATTCGGCGGTATGCGCCGGGGTGAGCCGTACCCCTTCGCGTGCGGGCGGGCGGCTGCGCCGTGGAGCTGCCCGGACGGGACGCCGGGCGCCGTGCGGGGGAGCCGTCTCAGGGTCGGGTCATCCCAGAGCAGTACGCCAAGTTGATCCCCGGGACTGACGCTTCCGAGGGCGCCTTCCGGTCAGATGATGAGTACCACTCCTCACGTACCCGGCCGGTCCGGGTGACAATGGCGGCGCGGGGTGGACGGGTGCAGACCGGACGGCAGGCCGCCGACCACGGAGGTAGCGCACATGGCACCGAACGACAGCACACAGACCACCGAAGAGAGCCGGGATCCTTCCACCGGTCGCCGCAGGGCGGCCCGGTACGTGGTTCCGGTCGCGGTGGCCGGGGTGGCGGCGGCGACCATCGGGCTCGTCCCGGCGCTCGCGGCCCCCGGCGACCCCGAACTGCCGAAGATAACGGCCCAGCAGCTCATCGAGAGGATCGCCGCGTCGGACGTCGAGCAGCTCTCCGGCACGGTGAAGGTCACCACGGACCTCGGTCTGCCGTCGCTGGCCGGCCTGGAGGGCCTGGCCCCCGGCGGCGGCTCGGGATCCGGGTCCGCCGCTCCGCAGGACAAGTTGATGGAACTGGCCTCCGGCACGCACACCCTGCGGGTGGCGGCCGACGGACCGGACCGGCAGAAGCTGTCCGTGCTGGACAAGGCGGCGGAGTACAGCCTGATCCACAACGGCGCCGACGTGTGGGCGTTCGACAGCGCCTCGAACGAGGTGTTCCACGACAGGGCCGAGGCCCCCTCGGGCGCCCGGCCCGACGCCGCGAAGCCGGAGGCACCGGCCGGCAAGGACATCCCGGCCACGCCGAAGGACTTCGCCGACGAGGCCCTCAAGGCGGTGGACGACACCACGTCGGTGACCGTCGACGGGACGACCCGGATCGCCGGCCGTGACGCGTACCAGCTGGTCATCAAGCCCAAGCAGGGCGGCTCGACCATCGGCTCGGTCAAGGTCGCGGTCGACGCCGAGAAGGGCGTTCCGCTGAAGTTCACGCTGATGCCGAGCGGTGGGGGCAAGGCCGCGATCGACGCGGGCTTCACCACGGTGGACTTCGCCAGGCCGGACGCCTCCACGTTCGACTTCAAGGCGCCGAAGGGCGCCAAGGTGACGGAGGCCGACGAGGCCGGGAAGGCGGCCGGGGTCCCCGAGGGTCACGGCAAGCCGTCCGCCGACGACCTGGCGGCCCTGGAGGACTTCCAGGGGCTGAACGTCCTGGGCAAGGGCTGGACCTCGGTCGCCGAGATCTCCGCCCCGGGCGGCAAGGGCGTCCCGAAGGGCGAGGGCGGCCTCCCGGCGGAGGCCCAGGGCTTCCTGGACGCGCTGGGCGACAAGGTGACCGGCTCGTTCGGCTCGGGCACCGTCTTCAAGACCCGCCTGGTGAACGCCCTGATGACGGACGACGGCAGGATCTCCGTCGGCGCGGTCACCCCGGACACCCTGGTCGCCACGGCGAACGCCGCGAAGTAGCCGAGAGACGGCAGGTCGCGCACCGGCCCGGGGCACGTACCCGGGCCGGTGCGCCTGTACGGGCCGGCGCAGGCACGACGGCGGGCCGGCGCACGACGGCGGGCCGCGGGCGTCCGCCGTCGTAGCCTGGGCCGGGAAGCGGCCCGGCAGGCGTGCCCGGCAGGGATGTAACCGCAGGGATGTGCGGCGGGCAGGCGACGAGCAGGGCAACGGACAGGGCGACGGGCAGGCCGGCGGGCGAGGAGGGGCATGAGCGCCGTCATCGAGACGCGGGGACTCACCAAGCGGTACGGGGGCGGCCGGCCGGCCGTCGACGGGCTGGACCTGGACGTGCCCGCCGGAAGCGTCTTCGGCTTCCTGGGGCCCAACGGATCGGGCAAGACCACCACCATCCGGATGCTCCTGGGACTCGTCGAACCCACCGGTGGCACCGCCTCCGTGCTCGGGCGGCCCATGCCCCGCGCCGGCCGCACGGTGCTGCCGCAGGTGGGCGCGTTGATCGAGGGGCCCGCCCTGTACGGGCACATGAGCGGACGCGACAACCTGGCCCGCTACGACGCGGCCGACCCCACCGCCGATCCCCGCACCCGGCGGGCCCGGGTCGGCGCGGCCCTGGAGCGCGTCGGCCTGACCGCCGCCGCCGGAAGGAAGGCCAAGGCGTACTCGCTCGGCATGAAGCAGCGGCTCGGGCTCGCCGCCGCGCTGCTCCAGCCGCGCAGGCTGCTCGTCCTGGACGAACCGACCAACGGCCTCGATCCCCAGGGCATGCGGGAGATGCGGACGCTGGTCAGGGAGCTGGCCGCGGACGGTACGACCGTCTTCCTCTCCTCGCACCTGCTGGACGAGATCGAGCAGGTGTGCACGCACGTGGCCGTCATGGCACAGGGCCGGCTGATCACCCAGGGACCGGTCGCCGGGCTCGCGGCGGGCGCCCGTGGGCGGCTGGTGGTCACCACACCGGACCTGGGCGACGCCGCCCGGCTGCTCAAGGAGCTGGGAGTGACCGATCTCGTCGTCGCCGAGGACCGGGTGAGCGGGGAAGTCCCGGACGTGACGGCGGAGTTGGCCGACCTCAACGCGCGGCTCGTGCGCGGCGGCGTCCGGGTCCGCGGCTTCGGCGTCGAGCGGGCCTCGCTGGAGGACGCGTTCGTCGCCCTGACCGGGGAGGGCTTCGATGTCGCGGGCTGACACGCTCGTACGGTCGCTCGGTCTGTTCCGCTCGGAGCTCGGCATCACGTTCCGCCGGGGCCGGACGCTCGCGCTGCTCGGCGTCCTCGCCGCCGTACCCGTGCTCATCGGGATCGCCCTCAGGATCCAGACGGGACCGGACAGCGGCGGGGCCGCGCACGGACCCGCGTTCCTGACGCAGGTCACCAACAACGGGCTGTTCCTGGTCTTCGCCGCACTCGCCGCGACCCTGCCGGTCTTCCTGCCGATGGCCGTCGGGGTCGTGGCCGGGGACGCCGTCGCGGGCGAGGCACACGCCGGGACCCTGCGCTATCTGCTGGTCGCCCCGGCCGGGCGGACCCGGCTGCTGTGCGCCAAGTACGTCGCCACGCTGGCGTTCTGCCTGGTCGCGACGGCCGTCGTGGCGGTCTCCGCGCTCGTCGTGGGCGCTGCGCTCTTCCCGCTGGGAGAGGTGACGACCATCTCGGGGACGACGATCCCGTTCACCGAGGGGCTGGCGCGGGCGGCCGCGATCGCCGTCGTGGTGGCCGCGTCCCTCGCCGGTCTCGCGGCGCTCGGCCTGTTCGTGTCGACCCTGACGAGCAGCGGTGTCGCGGCGATGGCGACCACCGTCGGCCTGCTGATCACCGCTCAGATCCTGGACACGATTCCGCAGCTGGACGCGATCCACCCCTATCTGTTCCCGCACCACTGGCTGTCCTTCGCGGATCTGCTGCGCGAACCGGTCCACTGGGACGGGGTGCTGGACAACCTCGCCCTCCAGGGCCTGTACGCCGCCCTCTTCGGATCGGCGGCCTGGGCGCGCTTCGCCGCGAAGGACATCACCACCTGACCGGGCCGGCGGGGCGGGCGGCTCGCAGGGGCTTCGCCGGGCAGGGGCTGCCCGGGCACGGGGAAGCGCAGGTGCCGGGGCCGGGAACCCGGGCACCTGCGCCGGAGAGGCCGCGCCGGAAGGAGTCCGTCCGGAGGGCGGCTGGGCCGGGGCCAGGGGTCGGGCCGTCGTCAGGCCCCTGGCCCCGGGGTCTCAGAAGGTCAGGCGGAAGGCGTTGATGTAGCCGGTGTCCTGAGCCGCGATGTCCTGGACCCGCAGCTGCCACGCGCCGTTCGCCGCCTCGCTCGACGCGTCGACCGTGTAGGTGGTCTGCACGTTGTCGGCCGAGTCGTTGCTGCTGCTGTTCTTCAGGCGGTACGCCGTGCCGTCCGGCGCGACGAGGTCCACGACCACGTCACCGCGCCAGGTGTGGACGATGTCGACGCCTGCCTTCAGCGTGGCCGGGGCGTTCCCGGTACGGCCGGAGACGTTGACCGTGGACGTGACGGCCGTGCCGTTGTCGGGGATGGCGACATCGGCGGTGTTCTCGTACGTGTCACCGGCCGGCGGCTCCGTCGTACCGGCGGACAGCGTCCATACGGCGTGCGCGACGGCGTCGCTGTTGCGGTCCAGCGCGGTGTCGTTGATGTTGGCGGTGGTGTCGCAGGAGGAGTGGTAGCAGCGGTCGAACGCCTGGCCGGCCGTTCCGCCCCACTTCTGTACCTGGGCGCTCGTCTTCGTACGGCTCGCACCGGTGAACAGGCCGCCGACGGGGATGCCGACGTTCTTGAACGAGGCGTGGTCGGATCGGCCGTCGCCCTCGGTCTCGATCTCCGTCGCGACGCCGAGACCGGCGAAGTAGTCCTTGAAGGTCTTCTCGATGGCCGGGTCGTCGTCGTAGACGAAGTAGCCCGGGTTGGGCGAGCCGATCATGTCGAAGTTGAGGTAGCCGGAGAACTTGGCGCGCTCGGTGGACGGCAGGCTGTTGACGTAGTACTTGGAGCCCACCAGGCCCAGTTCCTCCGCGCCCCACCAGCCGAACCTGAGGTGCTTCGCGGGCTTCAGCTGGGCGCGGGAGACGGCGAGCGCGGTCTCCAGCACCGCGGCGGAGCCGGACCCGTTGTCGTTGATGCCGGCTCCGGAGGAGACGGAGTCGAGGTGGGCGCCGGCCATCAGGACCTGGTTGGCGTCGCCGCCCGGCCAGTCGGCGACGAGGTTGTAACCGGTGGCACCGCTGGAGGTGAACTGCTGGACCGTGGTGGTGAATCCGGCGGCGTCCAGCTTGGCCTTCACGTAGTCGATGGACGCCTTGTAGCCCGCGCGGCCGTGCGCGCGGTTGCCGCCGTTGGCGGTGGCTATCGACTGGAGCTGGGCGAGGTGCGCCTTGACGTTGGCTATCGGTATGTCCGGCGCGGCGGCGGCCGCGGCCGCCGAGGGTGCGGCGGCGGCCGAGGGCGCCGCGGTGGCGGCGGGTGCGGCGGTGGCGAGCAGACCGGCCAGGACGAGCGCCGTGGCGGTCGCCGTGCGTCTGGACACGCGGTACGCGGAGAGGTTCATGTGGGGGCTCCGGATTCCGTACGGGGACAGGACGGAACGTGCGAGACGCCCCGCGGCGTCGGTGGCGCGGGGCGTTGGAGCTGCTGGTGCGGGTGCGAGGTGCGTGTGAATGTTCGATGCGCGCCTGATGTGGCGTCAAGGGCGTAATCCGGTCACCGGTGTTCGCTGAACGGACAGCCGGCGTCCCCCTGCCGTTCTACTGCACGCAGAATTCGTTGCCCTCGGGGTCGGCCATGACGGTCCACTCGCCGCCCGGCTCCTTCACGTGGCGCAGCACGGTGGCCCCCAGCGCGGTCAGCCGGGTGACGTGTTCGTCCCGCCGGGCGGAGCCGGCGTGCAGATCGAGGTGCAGGCGGTTCTTGGTGGTCTTCGCCTCGGGAACGCGCTGGAAGAGCAGCCGCCTGCCGAGGCCGATGCCGGTCTCCTCCTCGCGGGGATCGTCCGGATGGCGGACAGCGATCAGATCGCGCCATGCGCGGCGGCCGTTCACCTCGACGACGTCATCCGCCGATACGTACCCCTGGGCGAGGAGGCGCTCGATGAGGGCGCTGTTGTCCTCGACCAGGTAGCCGAGCGCCTGGGACCAGAAGGCGGCCTGGGCGTGCGGGTCGGAGGCGTCGATCACGAGTTTCCACTGGAGCGTCGTCATGTAACCACTTATAGTGGTTACATGACGGAGTCGGCAACGGGTCTCACCCTGTACACGCCGGAGGGTCGCCCCTACGGGTTCGATCCCGGCGCCCTGTGCCTGGAGCTGCTGCCGACCGGCGGCCCGGGGCCCCTCGCCCGCTACGAGGTGCTGGACACCCCCGCCGGGTTCCGTTCCTGGGTGGCGGCCTGCCGTCTGGCGCCCGGCCTCGACCTGGATGCCGGGGAGGAGGAACTGGCCGCCGTGCGGGAGCTGCGGGACGCCCTGCTCGGACTCGCCGCGGCCCGGGCCGGTGGCCGGGCGCTGCCGGGAGCGGGCCTGGCCGTGGTGAACACGGCCGCGAGCCTCCCGCCCCTAGCCCTGCGCATGACGCGGGACGGCGCCCGGGAGTGGGCGCCGGGTGCCACGGTCCCCGGGCTGCTGTCGACGCTCGCCCGCGATGCGATCGACCTGTTCACCGGCCCGTACGGGGACCGGATACGCGCCTGCGAGGCGCACGACTGCGCGCTGCTGTTCGTCGACACCTCACGCCCCGGCCGGCGCCGGTGGTGCGCGATGGAGCGGTGCGGCAACCGTCACAAGGTCCGGGCCCATCGCGCCCGTACCCCTCCGGAAGGACACACCATGCCCACAGGTCTCACCCGGGACGCCGGCTGGGAGATCGGCGTCTCGAAGACCCTGCCCCTGTCGGCCGCCGAGGTCTGGGACTTCCTCGCGAGCCCCGAGGGCGTCGCCCTGTGGCTCGGCGCGGACGGGCCGCTCCCCGCGGAGAAGGGCGCGGCCTATGTGACGGTGGACGGTGTGCGCGGCGAAGTGCGCGGCTACCGCCCCGGTGACCGTATCCGCGTCACTCACGGCAGTACGACGGTCCAGGTCGCCGTCTCCGGCGCGCCGAACGGCAAGGCCGTGCTCCGCTTCCATCAGGAACACCTGTCGAGTGCGGCGGAGCGCGAGGAGCGCCGTACGCACTGGCGTGCCGTTCTGGCGACGGTGGAGGAGGCGCTCTCCGCAGGCGCGGAGCGCCGGCGAGGGGACTGAACCGGGAGGACGGCGGCCCCGGCGGCCCGGCCCGGGCGGGTCACGGCCGGGACCGCAGCGGAACCGGGTGCCGTCGGCTGCGGTCGGGTGAACGGCGCCGCCGGTCCGGGGCGCAGGCCCCGGCGAAGACGGCCGGCCGAAGCCCGGGGCGCCGCGAGGGCCCGACCTGCCACAGGCGCTCACCTGTACGCGCGGGACACGGGTGTTGACCGGAACCGGGCAGCCCGTGCGGGCCGGCCCACACCTGCGCGCCCGAGACCTTGGGCCCAAGGTCCCCGCGGGGTCAGACCCGCGGGGACTCCGTCTGCTGCGGCAGCGCCGGCTCGGGCACGACCGCGCCCCCCGCGGCGGCCGCGGCCAGCCGCAGCGCCTCGGCCCGGTTGCGGCGGGCGGTGCGCAGCGCGTCCCAGGTCAGAAGGGTGAGGGCCAGCCAGACCAGGGAGAAGCCCGCCCACCGCTCCGCGGGCATCGCCTCGTGGAAGTAGACGACGCCCAGCAGGAACTGGAAGACCGGGGCCAGGTACTGGAGCAGACCCAGCGTCGACAGCGGCACCCGGATCGCCGCCGCCCCGAAGCAGATCAGCGGCACGGCGGTGACCAGGCCGGTCGCCGCGAGGAGCGCCGCGTGGCCGGTGCCGGAGGCGCCGAAGGTGGCCGTGCCCTGGGAACCCAGCCAGATCAGATACGCCAGCGCGGGCAGGAACTGGACGGCGGTCTCGGCGGCCAGCGACTCCAGGCCGCCGAGGTTGACCGTCTTCTTCACCAGGCCGTACGTGGCGAACGAGAACGCCAGCGTCAGCGAGATCCAGGGCGGCCGCCCGTAGCCGATCGCCAGTACCACCACCGCGGCGAAGCCGATGCCGACGGCCGCCCACTGCACGGGCCGCAGCCGTTCCTTCAGAAGGATCACGCCCATGGCGATGGTGACCAGTGGGTTGATGAAGTAGCCGAGCGAGGCCTCCACCACATGGCCCGTGTTCACGGACCAGATGTAGAGCCCCCAGTTGACCGTGATCACGGCCGCGGCGACGGTTATCAGGCCCAGCTTGCGGGGCTGGCGCAGCAGTTCGCGGATCCAGCCCCATCGGCGCAGCGCCAGGAGCGCGACAGCGACGACGGCCAGGGACCACACCATCCGGTGGGCCAGGATCTCGACCGCCCCGGAGGGCTTGAGGAGGGGCCAGAAGAGGGGGACGAGCCCCCACATGCCGTAGGCGCCTATGCCGCAGAGCAGCCCCACCCGCTGGTCGCCACCGCTCTTCGCCGTCACCGGTTCGTTCTTCCCCGTCACTGGCCCGCCGCCTTCCGCCCCGCCCTGCGCTGTCCTGTCGAAGAAGGTAGCGCCGCACGGGACGAGCTGTCATGTCCGTACCGCGATACGGTCATGACCAACGGGGTCCGCAGTCACCGGTCACCGGTCACCGGTCACCGGCAACCGGTCACGGGCCAGGGGTGGCGGTCCGCGCTCAGCGGTCCGCGAGCGCCCGCGCCACCGTGTCGGCCAGTGGGGTCGTCGGGCGTCCGATCAGCCGGGACAGGTCGCCGCTGGTGCGGGCCAGCAGGCCGCGGCCGATCGCCACGTCCACGTCGACCAGGATCGCGGCGAACGGCTCCGGCACGCCCGCCCCGGTGAGGACCGCCAGGTGCGCCTCGGCCGGGACGTCGTTGTACGTGACGGCCCTGCCGGACTGGCCGGCGACCTCGGCCGCGTACTCCGCGAGGGACCACGCCGTGTCGCCGCTGAGCTCGTAGGCCCGGCCCAGGTGGCCCTCCCCGGTGAGGACGGCGGCGGCCGCCGCCGCGTAGTCGGCGCGGGTGGCGGAGGCGACCCTGCCCTCGCCCGCGTTGGCGACGACGGCGCCGTGCTCCAGCACCGGGGCGAGGTGGTCGGTGTAGTTCTCGGTGTACCAGCCGTTGCGCAGGAAGGTGTACGGCAGGCCCGAGTCGATGATCAGCTGTTCGGTGGCCTTGTGCTCGGCGGCCAGCTGGAAGTCGGCGTCGGGGCCGCCCAGCACGCCGGTGTAGGCGAGCTGCGCGACGCCCGCGGCCTTGGCGGCGTCGATCACGGCGGCGTGCTGAGGTACGCGCCGCCCGACCTCGCTGCCGGAGATCAGCAGGACCCGGTCGCCGGCTTCGAAGGCGCCGGCGAGGGTCTCGGGGTGGTCGTAGTCGGCGATCCGCAGTTCGACGCCGTCCGCCGCCAGGTCCGCGCCCTTCTCCTTGTCCCGCACGACGGCGGCGATCCCGGCCGCGGGGACGCCCTGGGCCAGGAGGGAGTCGATGACGAGGCGGCCCAGCCGGCCGGTGGCTCCGGTGACAACGATGCTCATGGGGGGATTTCTCCGTTTCCTGTAGCTCTGCCACCGACTCTACGGCTAGCGCTAACTTATGGAAAGTACCCACTTTGAAGTAAGGTACTGGCATGAGCGTACGTACTGAGGGCGGTGCCGGACGGATTCCCCGGCCCGACGTGAACGAGGCGATGTGCCCGTCCCGTCTGGTGCTGGAGCACGTCACCAGCCGGTGGGGCGTGCTGGTGCTGGCCACGCTGCTGGAGCGCTCGCACCGCTTCAGCGAGCTGCGCCGGGCCATCGGAGGGGTCAGTGAGAAGATGCTCGCCCAGACCCTCCAGACGCTGGAGCGGGACGGGTTCGTCCACCGCGACGCCAAGCCCGTCATCCCGCCGCGGGTCGACTACTCGCTCACCCCGCTGGGCACGGAGGCCGCCGAGCAGGTGTGGGCGCTGGCCCGCTGGACGGAGCGGCGCGTGGACGCGGTGATGGCGGCCCGGTCGGCGTACGACGAGACCAGGGGCTGACGACGCACCGGCCCGGGGCCTCCGGGCCGGGACCCGGGGTCTTGGGGCGGGGGTCTCCGGGGCGCGGCGCCGGTGGGTCGGTTCCGAGAGTGCGGGGTGCGGGGTGCGGGGTGCGGGTGCCGGTTCCGAGGGCGTGGGGGCGGGTGCCCGTCCGGGGGCGGCGTTCCGGGGTGCCGGTTCCGGGGGCGGCGAAGGGCGCCCTCCACCGGAGGGCGCCCCTGGGGGTGTCTCGCCGATCTTGCCGGGCTCGCGGATCTTGCCTGATCGACAGGACACCCCCTTGGTTCCGGCTTTCCGCCAGGCCCGCCAGGCCCGCCAGGCTGTTCTCAGCCCACGACGGTCCAGGTGTCGTTCCCGGCGAGCAGCGCTCCCAGGTCGCCCTTGCCGTGCCGCTCGACGGCCGCGTCCAGCTGCTCGGACATCTGGACGTCGTAGACCGGCCGCTCGACGCTGCGGAACACCCCGATGGGCGTGTTGTGGAGCGTGTCGGCGTCGGCGAGCCGGGAGAGCGCGAACGCCGTCGTGGGGCTGGTGTTGTGCGCGTCGTGGACGAGGACCTGTGCCTCGTTCTCCGGGGTGACCGGGACGACCTTCAGATCGCCCGTCGCCGCGTCCCGGACGACGCCCTTGGACCGCTCGCGACCGAAACGGATCGGCTGACCGTGTTCCAGCCGGATCACCGCGTCCTCGGCCTGCTCCTTGTCCTTCAGCGCGTCGAAGGCGCCGTCGTTGAAGATGTTGCAGTTCTGGTAGATCTCCACCAGGGCCGTGCCCGGGTGGTCGGCCGCCGCCCGCAGCACCTCCGTGAGGTGCTTGCGGTCCGAGTCGACGGTACGGGCCACGAACGAGGCCTCCGCGCCGATGGCCAGGGACACCGGGTTGAACGGGGCGTCCAGCGAGCCCATCGGCGTCGACTTGGTGATCTTGCCGACTTCGGAGGTGGGCGAGTACTGCCCCTTGGTCAGGCCGTAGATCCGGTTGTTGAACAGCAGGATCTTGAGGTTCACATTGCGGCGCAGGGCGTGGATCAGGTGGTTTCCGCCGATCGACAGCGCGTCGCCGTCCCCGGTGACGACCCAGACGCTCAGGTCGCGGCGGGAGGAGGCGAGCCCGGTCGCGATCGCGGGCGCGCGGCCGTGGATGGAGTGCATCCCGTACGTGTTCATGTAGTACGGGAAGCGGGAGGAGCAGCCGATGCCGGAGACGAAGACGATGTTCTCCTTCGCCAGGCCGAGCTCGGGCATGAAGCCCTGCACGGCGGCGAGGATCGCGTAGTCACCGCAACCGGGGCACCAGCGCACCTCCTGATCGGACTTGAAGTCCTTCATGGACTGCTTGGCCTCGGCCTTGGGCACCAGTGTGAGCGTTTCATTCGCCTTGGGCATCGATGGCCTCCTTGAGCGCCGTGGCAAGCTGCTCAGCCTTGAACGGCATGCCGTTCACCTGGTTGTAGCTGTGCGCGTCGACCAGGTACTTCGCCCGGATCAGGGTGGCGAGCTGGCCGAGGTTCATCTCCGGGACGACCACCCTGTCGTAGCGCCCCAGGACCTCGCCGAGGTTCTTCGGGAACGGGTTGAGGTGGCGCAGATGGGCCTGCGCGATGGACTCGCCGGCCGCCCGCAGCCGCCGCACGGCGGCGGTGATCGGGCCGTACGTCGAGCCCCAGCCGAGCACCAGGGTGCGCGCGCCGTCCGGGTCGTCGGTCACCAGGTCGGGGACCTCGATGCCGTCGACCTTCGCCTGGCGCGTGCGGACCATCAGGTCGTGGTTGGCCGGGTCGTAGGAGATGTTGCCCGTGCCGTCCTGCTTCTCGATGCCGCCGATGCGGTGCTCCAGGCCGGGCGTGCCGGGGACGGCCCACGGGCGGGCCAGCGTCAGCGGATCGCGCTTGTACGGCCAGAACACCTCCGTCCCGTCCGCCAGCTCGTGGTTGGGGCCGGTCGCGAACCGGACGGTGAGGTCCGGCAACTCGGCGACGTCCGGGATCCGCCACGGCTCGGAGCCGTTGGCGAGGTAGCCGTCGGAGAGCAGGAAGACCGGCGTGCGGTACGTGAGCGCGATGCGCGCCGCGTCCAGGGCCGCGTCGAAGCAGTCCGCCGGGGTTCTCGGCGCCACGACCGGCACCGGGGCCTCGCCGTTGCGCCCGTACATCGCCTGGAGCAGGTCGGCCTGCTCGGTCTTGGTGGGCAGACCCGTCGAAGGGCCGCCGCGCTGGATGTCGATGATCAGGAGCGGCAGCTCCAGCGACACCGCGAGGCCGATCGTCTCGGACTTCAGCGCGACGCCGGGGCCGGACGTGGTGGTCACCGCGAGGGACCCGCCGAACGCGGCACCGAGGGCGGCGCCGATACCGGCGATCTCGTCCTCCGCCTGGAAGGTCCGTACGCCGAAGTTCTTGTGCTTCGACAGCTCGTGCAGGATGTCGCTGGCCGGCGTGATCGGGTAGGAGCCCAGGTACAGCGGCAGGTCCGCCTGCTGGGCGGCGGCGACCAGGCCGTAGGAGAGGGCCAGGTTCCCGGAGATGTTGCGGTACGTGCCGGTCGGGAAGGCGTGGGTGGCGGGCGCGACCTCGTAGGAGACCGCGAAGTCCTCGGTCGTCTCGCCGAAGTTCCAGCCGGCCCGGAAGGCCGCCACGTTCGCCTCGGCGATCTGCGGCTTCTTCGCGAACTTCTGCCGCAGGAACGTCTCGGTGCCCTCGGTCGGCCGGTGGTACATCCACGACAGCAGGCCCAGCGCGAACATGTTCTTCGAACGCTCGGCCTCCTTGCGGGGGAGACCGAAGTCCTTGAGCGCCTCGATGGTGAGGGTCGTCAGGGGAACGGGGTGGACACGGTAGCCGTCGAGCGACCCGTCCTCCAGGGGGGACGTGTGGTACCCGACCTTGGCCATCGCGCGCTTGGCGAACTCGTCCGTGTTGACGATCACCTCGCTGCCGCGCGGCACGTCGCCGATGTTCGCCTTGAGTGCGGCCGGGTTCATGGCGACCAGGACGTTCGGCGCGTCGCCCGGCGTGAGGATGTCGTGGTCGGCGAAGTGCAGCTGGAACGAGGAGACACCCGGCAGGGTGCCTGCGGGCGCCCGGATCTCGGCGGGGAAGTTCGGCAGCGTCGACAGGTCGTTGCCGAAGGACGCCGTCTCCGACGTGAACCGGTCACCCGTCAGCTGCATACCGTCGCCCGAGTCACCCGCGAAGCGGATGATCACCCGGTCAAGACGGTGGACTTCCTTCTCGACCCCGCGCGCGACCGGCGCGCCGCGCTGTTCCCCGACGAGGGCCTCATCGGCCTCGTCGACCTCGCCCGTCTGCTCCGCCGGGCTACTGACCTGGCTGGTCACTGAACTGGACCTCCCTCGAGGCAAGGGGTCTCCCCGCCGTCGGCGGGAGGACTTCTCAGGAGACGGCCGGACGACCGGTCGCCCCACAGCCCACCCTACGTCCGTAAGGGTCGCCTTCCCTGGAACGCTCATATGGTGGACGTCTTTTTGAGACGCCTATTCGTCCTGAATCATCACGCTTTGCCGCCCCCTATGTCCCCTCCGGACGACTCTCCCCTCTCATCCTTTGGTCCCCGGTCCCCCCGGCATATGCATCAGCGATTCAGTCGAGCGGGCGGCCCGGAGGATCCGTTCACCCGTCCGGGGGGCCGTCCGGGGGGCCATGCGGCCCCCGGACTCTCGTCGGTCTCAGGTGTTGAGGTACGTCAGCACCGCGAGGACCCGTCGGTGATCACCGTCGCTCGGTGACAGCCCCAGCTTCATGAAGATGTTGCTCACGTGCTTCTCCACCGCGCCGTCGCTCACCACGAGCTGCCGCGCGATCGCCGAGTTGGTCCGCCCCTCCGCCATCAGACCGAGGACCTCCCGCTCGCGGGGCGTCAGACCCGCCAGTACGTCCTGCTTGCGGCTCCTGCCGAGCAGCTGGGCCACCACCTCCGGGTCCAGCGCGGTGCCGCCCCGGGCCACCCGGACCACCGCGTCCACGAACTCGCGCACCTCGGCGACGCGGTCCTTCAGCAGATAGCCGACCCCACGGCTGCTCCCGGCCAGCAGCTCGGTGGCGTACCGCTCCTCGACGTACTGCGAAAGGACCAGCACCCCGATGTCCGGGTACTCCTTGCGCAGCTGCACCGCCGCCCGCACCCCCTCGTCGGTGTGCGTCGGCGGCATGCGTACGTCCGCCACCACCACGTCCGGCAGCTCCCCCTGACCGGCGAGGTCACCCACCGTCTTGACCAGCGCCTCACCGTCCCCGACACCCGCGACCACGTCGTGCCCCCGGTCGGTCAGCAGCCGGGTCAGGCCCTCCCGAAGCAGAACGGAATCCTCGGCGATGACCACCCGCACCCTGTCCTCCACGACCCTGTAGCCCCCACACCTCGACAGCTGGTGGCGCGCCCGGCGCGCCCGAGTCCCCAGCATCCCAGCATCGGCGCCGGGGAGAAGCACCTTGGCGCCTTCCGGCCTCGGCCGAGGGGGTACCCGGGGGCCCTGGGGGGACAGGAGGCGGGGAGGGGGGAACGAAGAGCGGGAGCGGGGAAGGGGGGAACGGGGAACGGAAACGGGGAACGGAAACGGGGAACGGGAAGGGCGAGCGGGGCCGGGCCGGGGGAGCGGGAAGCGGGGGCCGGCCGGGGTGGTTCAGCCGCGCCAGGGCAGTTCGGCGGTGACCGTCGTCGGCCCCCCGGCCGGCGAGTTGACGGCGAGGATCCCGTCCACCGCCTCCAGCCGCTCGCTCAGCCCGGCGAGTCCGCTGCCCCCGCCGATGTCCGCGCCGCCCCGGCCGTCGTCCCCGACCTGGAGCATCAGCCGGTCCTGCACCCGCCACACGTCGACGGTGGCCCGGGTCGCCCGGGAGTGCTTGGAGACGTTCTGGAGGAGCTCGCAGACGGTGAAGTAGGCGATGCCCTCGATGGCGGCGGCGGGCCGGGAGGGCAGATCCACCTCGACCGTGACCGGGACGGTGCAGCGGGAGGCGACGGCGGACAGGGCGGCGTCCAGGCCCCGGTCGGTCAGTACGGCCGGGTGGATGCCGCGCGCCAGGTCCCGCAGCTCCCGCAGCGCGGTCTTCACCTCGCCGTGCGCCTCGTCGACCATGATCGACGCTGCTCGGGGGTCCTCGGCCATCTTCTCCTTGGCCAGCCCCAGGTCCATGGCGAGGGCGACGAGCCGGGCCTGTGCCCCGTCGTGCAGATCGCGTTCGATGCGGCGCAGGTCGGCGGCGGCGGTGTCGACCACCACACCCCGGTCCGACTCCAGCTCCGAGACGCGCACCGCGAGCCGCGACGGCCCCAGCAGACCGGTCACCATCAGCCGGTCCACGGCTGCCAGCGCCCGGATCACCCAGGGCGCGACGAGGACGAGGGCCAGACCGACCGCGCTGGTCACCCCCATCTCGAAGGACGAGTCCAGGAAGAAGCCGCGCGTCCCGTCGCCGTACAGCTGGAGCCCGTCCACGCCCGCGTACACCGGGAACACCCACCGCCACAGCGGATACGTCAGCAGCGACCAGCCGGTGACCCACAGGACCGTCGCGACGGTGAAGGCGAAGACCGCCCACGGCATGTGCAGCACCGAGTAGAGGAAGTGCCGCCAGGACACCCCGCTCTTCAGCACGCCACCGACCCACGCCATCAGCCCGCCGCCCGGCCTGCCCCGCGCGGGGGCCGGGTCGTCGACCTCCGCGTGCAGCAGGCCACGCGCCCGCGCCCGCTCGACCTGGCCGAACCCGCGGCACATCGCGAGGCCGGCGGCCAGCACGGGGATGCCCAGGAAGGTGACGAGCAGCCCGGCGCCCAGCGAGACCATCGTGAGGGCGAGGGCGAAATAGGCCACGCTCAGCGGCAGGCTGAGCAGCAGATAGCCGAACTCGCGCCAGGTGCGGGCCTCGAAGGGCGCGCGCAGCGCCGCGGGGAGCCGGTGGTGCCGGGTGTCCGGTCCGTATGCCATGGGCATCGCAGTCGTCCGTTTCTGCTCGTTGCCGCGGGTCCGTGCCGCGCGCCGGGTGATGTCCCAAGACTGGTGGAGCGGGCGGCTGCGGACCATGGAGCCGGTATCCGTCCCGGGCGGGGGTTATCCCTACCGTGCGGGGCGGGTCGCGCCCCGGGGGCGCCAGGGCAGCTCGGCGGTGACCGTGGTCGGACCGCCGGCCGGGGACTCCAGCACGAACAGCCCGTCGACCGCGCCCAGCCGCTCGGCCAGCCCGGCCATGCCGGTGCCGCCGTCCAGCCGGGCCCCGCCGCGGCCGTCGTCGCGGACCTGGAGCATCAGACGGTCGCCCGCCCGCCACACCTCGACCGACGCGGTACGCGCCCGGGAGTGCTTGGAGACGTTCTGGAGGAGCTCGGAGACGGTGAAGTAGGCGATGCCCTCGATCGCCTCCGCCGGGCGTTCGGGCAGGTCGACGGTGACCCTGACCGGGACGGTGCAGCGGGAGGCGATGGCGGACAGGGCGGCGTCCAGGCCCCGGTCGGTCAGTACGGCCGGGTGGATGCCGCGCGCCAGGTCCCGCAGTTCCTGGAGCGCCAGCTTCACCTCGCCGTGCGCCTCCTCGACCATCGTGGCGGCCGCCTCCGGGTCCTCCAGGAGCTTCTCCTTCGCGAGTCCCAGCCCCATGGCGAGGGCGACGAGCCGGGCCTGTGCTCCGTCGTGCAGATCGCGTTCGATGCGGCGCAGGTCGGCGGCGGCGGTGTCGACCACCACACCCCGGTCCGACTCCAGCTCGGCGATCCGCCGCTCCAGCTCGTCGGAGGGGGAGAGCAGACCGCGCACCATCGCCCGGTCGGCGTTGCCCAGACCACGCGCAACGAAGGGGAGCAGCGGCCACAGGACGATCAGGCTCACCAGGGTGAGGACGAACGTCAGGACGCCCCACGGCAGCCGGACGAACTGGTACAGCATCGTCCGCCAGGCCACCGGGTCCTTCAGCCCCGCCCACAGCCACGCGAAGAAACCCCGGCCCGGCGGGCCGGGAAGGCGGCTCGGCTCGTCCACGCGCACGCCCAGCAGCGCGCGGGCCCGGGCCCGCTCCATCCTGCCCAGGACCCGCGCCCCGGAGAGGCCGAGGACCAGCAGCGGCAGCCCGACGACCGTGACGGACAGCCCCACGCCGACGGCGAGGACGAACACCACGTAGACGAACTCGAACAGCGTTACCGGCAGGTTGCACAGGAGGTGGGCGACCTCCTTCCAGACGTACCGGTCGAAGCTGATCCGGGCGGGCGGCGGCCGCCCGTCGTCCCCCGCGTCGCCGGGCCCACCCGTGTCGCTGGGCCCGCCCCGCGGGCCGTGCGCGCTGTGGCCGGCTCGCGCGCCGCGTGAGCCGCGTGAGCCGCGTGAGCTGCGTGAGCCGCGTGAGGCTCGTATGCCGGGCGAGGGGTTCCGGACGTTTTCGGGGTGTGTGGGGTGCCCGGTGTCGGAGCTGCTCGTGCTGCCTGTGCTGCTCGTGCTGCCTGTGTCGTGGGAGTTGCCAGATGTGCTTGTGCGATGCGATTGACCCGAGTTATGGGTGTTTTCCGGGGTGTTCGTGCCCTCGGGGGTGTGGCTGCGCGCGGTCATACCGCTCAGCCTGCCCGGGGCGGACCGGCCGGCGCCATGGGGTGCGTGGGTGGGGAGAAGTAGGGATAACCCCACCGGGAGTGCGGCACGGCTGACTACCTGTGCTGGGTCACCCCCTAGACTCCCGTGCGTACAGATCGCCGAAACGGCGCCGCGCAGGCAGGAGAGCGAGGGACACGGACGTGCCGGAACCGACCGTACCGACCGTACTCGCCGTCGACCCGGTCGACACCGTCGGCTACTTCGAGAGCTATTCGGTCGTCGGGCTGCTCGCCCTGATCGGTGTGCTCTTCGTGGCGGTGGCCTTCGGGGCGGGGCGGCTGCTGAGGCCCGTCGTGCCGACGCCGGAGAAGCTGCTCACGTACGAGTGCGGTGTCGACCCCGTCGGAGAGGGCTGGGCCCACACGCAGGTCCGCTACTACGTCTACGCTTTTCTGTACGTCATCTTCGCGGTCGACTCGATCTTCCTCTTCCCGTGGGCGACCGTCTTCGCCGCACCCGGCTACGGCGCCACGACGCTGGTCGAGATGTTCATCTTCCTCGGCTTCCTCGCCGTGGGGCTGCTCTACGCGTACAAGAAGGGCGTCCTGACATGGACGTGACCCCCGCCCCCGCCTCCACTCCCGTGGACCTTCCCGAACCGAAGCGGCTGGGCGTACTGTCCCGGCTCGCGCCCGAGCCGATGAAGGTGGTCCTGAACTGGGGCCGCCGCTACAGCCTCTGGGTCTTCAACTTCGGGCTCGCCTGCTGCGCCATCGAGTTCATCGCCGCCTCCATGGCCCGGCACGACTTCATCCGGCTCGGTGTGATCCCCTTCGCGCCCGGTCCCCGTCAGGCGGACCTGATGGTCGTGTCCGGAACGGTCACGGACAAGATGGCGCCCGCGGTGAAGCGCCTGTACGAGCAGATGCCGGAGCCCAAGTACGTCATCTCCTTCGGCGCCTGCTCCAACTGTGGCGGCCCGTACTGGGACTCGTACTCCGTGACCAAGGGCGTCGACCAGATCATCCCGGTCGACGTCTACGTGCCCGGCTGCCCGCCCCGCCCGGAGGCGCTGCTCCAGGGCATCCTCAAGCTCCAGGAGAAGATCGCCCGGGAGTCGCTGGGCGAGCGGTACGGCCACGCCCGCCCCTCGTCCACCACCGGCCAGCTGAGCAGCGGCCTGGTGCCCCCGCCGGCCCCGGGAGGCTCGGCGTGAACGCGTACGACACCCTCCCCGACGCGGTCGCCGAGATCTTCGGCGAGGAGTCCACGGCGGAGCGGGCCTACGACCTGCTGACGGTCGACGTCCCGGCCGGCGACTGGATCGCCGCCCTGGAGGTCGCCCGCTCCACGCTGGGCTGCACCTACTTCGACTGGCTGAGCGCGGTCGACGAACCGGGCACGGGCTTCCGGGTCTGCGCCCATGTCGTCGCGCTGGAGGGCGGCAAGGTCCGCCGGCTCCTGCTGCGCACCACCGTGCCGCACGCCGCGCCCGTCCTGCCGACGGCCGTGGGGATCTACGCGGGCGCGGGCTGGCACGAGCGCGAGACGCACGAGATGTTCGGCGTCACCTTCACCGACCACCCGCACCTGGTGCCGCTGCTGCTGCCCGAGGGCTTCGAGGGACACCCGCTGCGCAAGGACTTCGTGCTGGCGGCCCGCGTCGCCAAGGCGTGGCCCGGAGCGAAGGAGCCGGGGGAGCCGGCGGCGGGCGCCGGTCACGGCGGCCCCAAGCGACGCCAGATGCTGCCACCGGGGGTTCCCGACCCGAACGAATGGGGCCCGCTGAAGGGCCAGCTCCCCCCGGCCCCCGCCCGCCCCGCCCGCGCCGCGGCCGCCGGCGACCGCCCGCCCCGCCGCACCCGCACCACCACCGAGGGCTCCGCGAGTCAGACCGCTGACGCGCCGGCGACGACGGGTGCGCCGGCGGGTACCGGCACGACCGGCACGGGTGCTCCGGTGCGGCGGTCGCGTTCGGCGTCGGAGGGCTCTGCCAGTCAGGCCGCTGATACGGGTGCGGGCGCGGGTGCTCCGGCGCGCCGGTCGCGCAGCGCGAGTTCCGGCTCGGCGAGCCGGCGCGCCGAGAACGCTGACACGTCGGACACGACGGCGGCCGCGATGGACACGACGGCCACGACCCCGCCCGCGTCACCGCGTCCGGCGGCTCCACGCACCCGCAGCGCGGACGCTCCCTGGAACAACCCGCGTCCGGCCTTCGACCCGGCCGCGCCCGAGAGCACCGAGGACAACGAGCGCGCCGAGGACAATGAGCGCGCCGAGAGCTCCAAGGCCGCACAGCCACCTCAGCCCCCGGTGACCCCAGAAGCCCCAAAGGCTCGGGAGGCAGCCGAGCCCCCAGCGGCCCCCGGGCCCCCAGCGGCCCCCGGGCCCCCAGCGGCCCCCGGGCCCCCGGCACCTCCGGCGGCCCCAGAAGCGCCGACGGCCCCAGAAGCGACTGAGCCCCCAAAGGCTCCGGCGCCCCCCGAGTCCCCGGCGCCCCCCGAGTCCCCGGCGGCCCCCGAGTCCCCCGCGCCCGCGGGCCCCTCCTCCGACCCCGGCCCGGCCGCACCCGGTCCCGGCCCCGCGTCCGAGGCCGCTGCCCCGGAGGACGACGGGGGACGGCCCGGGACCGATGACGACAGTGACCGACGACGCCCCGAAGGAGACGCGTGAACGACGTACTCGACACCGCCCTCCGCCTGGTCGTCGTCTTCGCCGTGTTCCTGGTCCTCCCCCTGGTGATCGGTCAGACCGAGCACAAGGTGATGGCCCATATGCAGGGACGCCTCGGCCCCATGTACGCCGGCGGCTTCCACGGCTGGGCCCAGCTCGTCGCCGACGGCGTGAAGTTCGCGCAGAAGGAGGACGTGGTCCCGGCCGACGCCGATCGCCGCGTCTTCCAGCTCGCTCCCGCCGTCGCCCTCCTGCCTTACCTCCTCGTGCTCGTCGCCATCCCGGTCGGGCCGAGCGAGAGCGCCGTCGGGCAGGTCGTCGACGCGGGCATCTTCTTCGTGCTCGCCGTCATGGGCATCGGCGTGCTCGGGTCGCTGATGGCGGGTTGGGCCTCGGCCAACAAGTTCAGCCTCCTCGGCGGCCTGCGGACCGCCGCACAGCTCCTCGCGTACGAGCTGCCCATGCTGCTCGCCGCCGCCTCCGTCGCGATGGCCGCCGGCACCGTCTCCCTCCCGGGCATCCTCAACGCCTTCGAGTGGTGGTGGCTTCCCTGGCAGATCGTCGGCGCCCTGGTGTTCTTCGTCGCGGGACTCGCCGAGCTCCAGCGCCCGCCGTTCGACATGCCCGTCGCCGACTCCGAGATCATCTTCGGCGCCTACACCGAGTACACCGGTCTGCGCTTCGCGCTGTTCCTGCTCGCCGAGTACGCGGGCATCGTCGTCCTGTGCGGGCTGACCACCGTCCTCTTCCTGGGGGGCTGGCACGGACCCTTCGGCGCCGAGGGGCTCGGCTGGGTGTGGACCCTGCTGAAGACCGCCGTGCTCGCCTTCATCGTCATCTGGCTGCGCGTGACCTATCCGCGACTGCGTGAGGACCAGCTGCAGAAGCTCGCCTGGACCACGCTCGTCCCGCTCGCTCTCGGCCAGATCGCCCTCACCGGCGTCGTCAAGGTGGTGATGTAGTCATGGCTCCGATCCCTGGATCCGGCCTTGCCAAGGGGTTGGCCGTCACCCTGCGCACGATGACGAAGAAGACCGTCACCGCGCAGTACCCGGACGTCCAGCCCGAGCTCCCGCCCCGCACGAGGGGCGTGATCGGTCTGTTCGAGGAGAACTGCACGGTCTGCATGCTGTGTGCCCGGGAGTGCCCCGACTGGTGCATCTACATCGACTCCCACAAGGAGACGGTGCCCGCCGCCGCCCCGGGCGGACGCGAGCGCAGCCGCAACGTGCTCGACCGGTTCGCCATCGACTTCGCGCTCTGCATGTACTGCGGTATCTGCATCGAGGTCTGTCCCTTCGACGCGCTGTTCTGGTCGCCGGAGTTCGAGTACGCGGAGACGGACATCCACGAACTCACCCACGAGCGGGACAAGCTCCGCGAGTGGATGTGGACGGTCCCCGAACCGCCCGCCCTGGACCCCGGCGCGGAGGAGCCCAAGGAGATCGCCGCGGCCCGCAAGACCGCCGAGAAGCTCGCGGCCGCCCAGGCCGAGGCGACCCGGCCGGAGACGCCCGAGGCCCCGGCGACCAAGCCCGCCGGCCCCACGGGCCCCGCCGGCCCCACCCGTGCGATCGGCTCCGGCGCCCCGGCCTCCGGCCCGGAGGCACAGCCGCCGGCCGAGGGAGGCACCGCATGACGCTCGCCGCCGCGAACGCCCACGGTTTCCTCTCACCCACCGGCATCGAGATCGCCTTCCTGCTCGTCGGCATCGCCACCCTCGGCGCCGCCCTCGTCACGGTCACCACCCGGCAGCTGGTGCACGCCGCGCTCTGGCTGGTGGTGACGCTCGGCGGGCTCGCCGTCGAGTACCTGCTGCTCACGGCCGAGTTCATCGCCTGGGTCCAGGTCCTGATCTACGTCGGTTCCGTCGTCGTCCTCCTGCTCTTCGGCCTGATGCTCACCAGGGCCCCCATCGGCCGCTCGCCCGACGCCGACTCGGGCAACCGGCCCGCCGCCCTCGTCGTCGCCATCGCCTCCGCGGTCGCCCTCGTCTGGGTGGTCGTCGACGCCTTCCGCACCACCTGGATCGACCTGGACGGCCCGGCCCAGGGCTCCACCAAGGTGACCGGCGAGATGCTCTTCCGGCACTGGGTGCTGCCCTTCGAAGGGCTCTCCGTCCTTCTCCTCGCCGCGCTCGTCGGCGCGATCGTCCTGTCCCGCAAGGACAACGAGGGGAAGAACTGATGCACCTCGCCTATCCCGCGGTACTCGCCGTCCTCCTCTTCAGCGTCGGGCTGTACGGGGTGCTCGCCCGCCGCAACGCGATCCTGGTCCTGATGTCCGTCGAGCTCATGCTCAACGCCGTCAACCTCAATCTGGTCGCCTTCGACGTCTGGCTCCGCGACACCCTGCACGCCGGCCAGGCCCTCACCCTCTTCGTCATCGCCATCGCCGCCGCCGAGATCGGCATCGGCCTGGCGATCGTCCTGATGGTCCACCGCAACCGCGGCACCTCGGACATCGACAAGCTCCGCGACACCGCCGAGAAGCCGGACCCCGACGAGCAGGCCCTTGAGCAGGCCGACGAGAAGGCCGAGGCCACCGCGTGACCACCACCACCCTCGCCGTCCTCGTCCCCCTCCTTCCCTTCCTCGGCGCCGCCGCCGGCCTGCTGCTCGGCCGGACCGCCCCCGGCTTCGTACGCCCGCTGGCCCTCCTGCCGACGCTCGGCGCGTCGGTGCTCGCCGTCGTCGTCGCCGTCCGCCAGGGCGGCGGCAAGGCGATCGACGCCGCGACCCAGCTCACGCCCACCGGTTCCGTCCCCATCGATCTCGCCCTGCACGTGGACGGCTTCGCGGCCCTCACCGCCGTACTCGTCGGCCTGGTCGCGTCCTGCGTGCAGATCTACTCGACGGGCTACCTCCGCGACGACCCGCGCTACCCCTCGTACGCCGCGCTCGTCTCCCTCTTCACCTCCGCGATGCTGCTCGTCGTCTACTCGGGCGACCTGATGGTGCTCCTGGTCGGCTGGGAGATCATGGGCATCTGCTCGTACTTCCTCGTCGGCCACTACTGGGAGACCCCGGAGGCGCGGGCCGCCTCCCTCAAGGCGTTCCTGGTCACCAAGCTCGGTGACGTGCCCTTCCTGATCGGACTGTTCGCGCTGGCGGCCGACGCGGGCACCTTCCGGATCACAGGGATCCTCGGCGCCGTCGCGGCCGGCGGCATCGACCACCCCACCCTGGTGGCGCTGCTGCTCCTGGCCGGCGTCGCGGGCAAGTCGGCCCAGTTCCCGCTGCACACCTGGCTGCCCGACGCGATGGCCGGCCCGACGCCGGTCTCGGCGCTGATCCACGCCGCGACGATGGTCGCCGCCGGTATCTACTTCGTGGCCCGGCTCCTTCCCGTCTTCGCCGCCTCCGCGGCCGCCATGACCGTGCTCGCCGTGATGGCCGCGATCACCATGGTCGGCTCGGCGCTGGCCGCGCTCGCCCAGGACGACATCAAGCGGGTCCTCGCCTACTCGACCATCGGCCAGCTCGGCTACATGTCGGGCGCCCTGGCCGTCGGCGACCGTGGTGCCGCCGTCTTCCACCTCCTGTCCCACGGCGCCTTCAAGGCACTGCTGTTCCTCGCCGCCGGCGTGATCATCCACGCCGCCGGCACGAACTCGCTCGCCGCCATGTCGCGCATGCGCGGCCTGGCCAAGCGCATCCCCGACGCCTACTGGACGATGACGGTCGCACTGCTCGCGCTCGCCGCCATCCCGCCCTTCGCCGGCTTCTTCTCCAAGGAAGCCGTCCTCGTGGCCGCCGAGCACACCGCCCTCGGCGACGGGGAGGTCTCCCCGGCCGGCGCCGGCTGGCTCGTCCTCGTCTCCGGCCTGCTCACCGCCCTCCTCACCGCCGCCTACGCCATGCGCCTGTGGCTGCTCGCCTTCCGGGGCAGGGGCGTCGAGGCGCCCGACCACGGCAAGGAGCCCGTGGCCATGAACGCCGTGCTGTGGGTGCTCGCCCTCCCCTCCCTGGCCTTCGGCGTCACCGTCGGACAGCTCGAAGGCTGGTTCGACGGCCGCTCCCTCACCCCGACCGTCACCACCGCGGTCCTGGGCACCGGCATCGCCCTCGTCGGCGGCCTGGTCACCTACGGCGCATGGCGGCACACCACCGCGCTCGCGGCCCGCGTCCCGATCGGCGCCGTGGCCGCCCACCCCGAGGCCGAGCCCGCCGTGTCCGAGGCCGAGGCGATCGCGGCCCACATCCCCGTCTACGGCGACATCGCGGCCGCCCCCGACCCCGCCGACCCCGGACGCCTGCTGCTCGGTCCCCTGCACCGCCACGCCGCGGCCGGTTTTCACCTCGACGCCCTCTACTCCGCCCTGTTCGTACGCCCCGTCGCGGCGGCGGCCTCACTGGTCCGCTTCCTCGACCGCGAGGTCGTCGACACGTATGTACGCGGTGCGGGCACCGGCACGAACCTGCTGGGACGGGCCGTCCGGCTCGCCCAGACCGGCAACGTGCAGACCTACCTCAGCGCCCTGCTCGCCGGCTCCGTCGTCCTGGCGATCGCCGCCGTACTCGTCGCCGCCGGAGCGTGAGCCGTGATCGATATCAGCGAATCCGTGATGCAGTTCCTCCTCGCGTTCCTCCTCGCCGGACCGCTCATCGGCGCCGCCGCGGCCCTCCTGCCCGCCCCGCCCGGGCTGAGGGGGAAGTCCCCGGACCAGGCCGTGCTCCGCCACGGTGTGACCGTCACCGGCGTGATCCTGCTGGCCGCCGTCGTCCTCGCCGTCGGCTTCGACCACGGCCGGCCGTCGCGGATGCAGGCCACCACGGACATCGGCTGGATCCCCGCGCTCGACGTGCGGATCCACCTCGGCGTCGACGGCATTTCCCTCCCCCTCCTGGTCCTGACCGCGCTGCTGACCTTCCTGTGCGCGCTGTACAGCTACTTCAAGATGCCCGCGGGGCCCTCCCCGAAGGCGTTCGTCGCCCTGCTGCTCGTCCTGGAGTCCGGCACGCTGGCGACCTTCGCCGTCCTCGACCTGCTGCTGTTCTTCCTGGCCTTCGAGATGGTGCTCATCCCGATGTACTTCCTCATCGCCCGCTGGGGCGGCGAGGGACGGCAGGCCGCCGCCTGGAAGTTCATCCTCTACACGCTGCTCGGCTCGGTCGTGATGCTGCTCGGCCTGCTCCTCGTCGGGCTGAAGAGCGGCACGTTCGACATGGTGGCACTCGCCACTGACAACGGCCGTGACATCAGTACGTCCGTGCAGGTCATCGCCGTTCTGGCGATCGGCATCGGCCTCGCGGTGAAGACCCCGATGTGGCCCCTGCACAGCTGGCTCCCGGACGCCCACACCGCCGCCCCGACCGTCGGCTCGGTCCTCCTGGCCGGTGTACTGCTGAAGATGGGTACGTACGGATTCGTCCGGATCGTCCTGCCGATCACCCCCGACGGGATGCACGTCCTCGCGCCGTACCTCGCCGCCTTCGCCACCGCCGGGATCATCTACGGGTCGCTCGCCTGCCTCGCCCTCGCCAGGACCGGCGCCAAGGGCGACCTCAAGCGCCTGATCGCGTACTCCTCCGTCGGCCACATGGGCTTCGTGCTCCTCGGCATCGCGACCATGACCCCCACCGGCGTCAACGGCGCGCTCTTCGCCAACATCGCCCACGGCCTCATCACCGGCCTGCTGTTCTTCCTGGTCGGTGCGATCAAGGACCGCTACGGCACCGCCGACCTCGACACTCTCGCCGGCGCCACCGGAGCGGCCCTCTACGGCCGCGCTCCACGCCTCGGCGGCCTCCTCGCCTTCGCGGCCGTCGCCTCCCTCGGCCTGCCCGGGCTCGCCGGGTTCTGGGGCGAGATGCTCGCGCTGTTCGGCGCCTTCGACCCGGCCGAGGGCCTCAGCCGTCCCGCCTTCCTCACCTTCATGGCCATCGCGGCCTTCGGCACGCTGCTGACCGCCGCGTACCTCCTCGTCGTCGTGCGCCGCGTCTGCATGGGCGCGGCGCCCGCCGAGGACCGGCCGCGGCTCGACGACATCCAGACGTACGAATTCGCCGCCTGGACCCCGCTGGCCGCGCTCACCGTCCTCGCCGGCCTCTGGCCCGCGGTCCTCCTCGGCCTGACCGACCCGGCCGTGCAGAAGCTCCTCTCGGGAGGCAAGTCGTGACCGCCGCCACCGCGAGCGCCGCCGGCGCCGTGAACGCAGCAAACGCAGCACACGCCGAGAACGCCGCGAACGCTGCACACGCCGAGAACGCCGCGAACGCCGCGCATCTCGTCCAGTCCGTCGACTGGGCCGCGATCGCGCCCCCGGCCATCGCCGCCGCGGCCGCCCTGGTCGTGCTCGTCGCCGACCTGTTCGTACCGAGGCGGCGGCGGCAGCTCCTCGGCTGGACCACCATCGCCGCGCTCGTCGCCGCGCTCGTCGCCCTGGTGCCGCTGCGCAAGGGCGACCGGGCCACCTTCTGCCTCACCACCGATCCCGGCGTGTGCAGCTACACCGCAGACCACTTCACCCTGGTCATCCAGTTCCTCGTGCTCGGCGGAGCGCTGCTGACGGCCCTGCTGTCGCTGAAGGACACCGAGGAGGCGCTGCCCGCCGGAGAGTTCTGGTTCCTGCTGCTGTCCTCCGCCGCGGGCGCCGCCCTGCTGCCCGCCTCGCGCGACCTGGCCACGCTCGTCGTGGCCCTGGAGGTCGCCTCGCTGCCCGCTTTCGCGCTCGTCGGCCTCAAGCGCGGCGACCGCATGTCCGGGGAGGCGGCGCTCAAGTTCTTCCTCTCCTCGGTCACCGCGACCGCCGTGACGCTGCTCGGCGTGAGCTTCGTGTACGCCTCGACCGGCACCCTGCACCTCACGGAAATCGCCCAGGCACTGGACGACGTCCCGGCCCGGCTGGAGACCCTCGCCGAGGCGGGCGTCGCGCTGACCCTGGTCGGCTTCGCCTTCAAGACGGCCGCGGCGCCCTTCCACTTCTGGGTGCCCGACACCTACGTGGGCGCGCCGCTGCCCGTCGCGGCGTACCTCTCCGTGGTCGGCAAGGCGGTCGGCTTCACCGGCCTCATCCTGGTGACCGTCGTCGCCTTCCCGACGTACGCCGATGTGTGGGGTCCCGCGCTCGCCGTCCTGGCGGCGCTCACCATGACCGTCGGCAACGTCGCCGCCCTGCGGCAGGTGCCCACGCGCGCGTGGAGCGCGGTCCGGCTGCTCGCCTGGTCCTCCGTGGCCCAGGCCGGCTATCTGCTGGTGCCGATCGCGGCCGCCGCCTACTCCGGGGACGACCAGATCGGCTCCACCGTCGCGTACGCCCTGATGTACGCCGTGGTGAACCTCGGCGCCTTCGCCGTCGCCGCCCTGGTGGCCCGTACGCGCCCGCTGAACCGGATCTCCGACTACCGGGGCCTGTACGCCGACCGTCCCGTCGTCGCCCTCGTCATGGGCTTCTTCCTGCTCTGCCTCGCGGGTCTGCCGCCCGGCATCATCGGCCTCTTCGCCAAGGTGACGGTCTTCTCCGCGGCGGTCGACGCCGGCCTGGGGTGGCTCGCCGTCGTCATGGGCGCGAACGTCGTGATCGCCCTCTACTACTACCTGAAGTGGACCGCGGTCCTGTTCCGCCCGCCCGTGCCCGCGCCCGCTGCGGAGGCCGGACAGGAAGCCCCGCCGCGGGAGGGGCCGCCCCGGCGGGCCCCCGCCCCCGCGCCGATCACCCTGGCCATCGCGCTGACGGCCGTCGCCGGTGTGCTGCTGTCCGGTTACCCCCAGCTGGTCCTGCGTTTCGCCGCGGGCACCCTGTTCTGACCGGCGCGCCCCCCCACGCACACGGACCATCACCCCCCTACACGCACACGGACCATCACCCCCCCACACGTTCGAGGAGCAACGCCGTGCTGAGCGGATTCAAGGACTTCATACTCCGTGGAAACGTCATCTCCATGGCGATCGGTCTCGCCGTCGGTGCCGCCTTCACGGCGGTCGTCTCCGGCTTCAGCAACGCCTTCATCGCCCCTCTCATCGGCCTCGCCACGGGCTCGGTCGGCGACTACAGCAAGGCGTACTTCACCGTCGAGGGGACGAGGTTCCCGTACGGCCTGTTCATCAGCGCCGCCATCGCCTTCCTGATCACCGCCGCCGTGCTGTACTTCTGCGTCGTCGTCCCGATGATGAGGATCCAGAGCCGTTTCGCGCGCGACGAGCCGGTCGACATCAAGACCGCCGTACGCGACTGCCCCCGCTGCTACAGCGCGATCCCCGCCATCGCCAGCCGCTGCGGCCACTGCACCAGCGAGGTCGAGCCGGTGCGCGAGGCGCTGGAGAAGGCCGGTCTGCCCGCTCCGCGCTGAGCCACCCGGACGGCCCAGCCCCGCCCCGCGGCGCACAAGGGAACCAGCCGCTCCCGCCTGGCGTTGACCAGAACGGGAGGGTCCACTGGGGGAGTGGACCAGCACCAAGCGAAGGGTTCCCCTGCCGCACCACCTGGAGGGCGTACCGTGCACCGCCGGCACAACGGGCTGAAGACCGCCGTACTCCTCGGGGGGCTGTCCGCACTCATCATCCTGATCGGCAGTTTCTTCGGCCGCACGGGCCTGGTCATCGCGCTCCTCGTGGCGCTCGGCACCAACGCGTACGCCTACTGGAACAGCGACAAGCTGGCGCTGCGCGCCATGCGGGCCCGGCCGGTCAGCGAGTTCGAGGCGCCGCGGTTGTACCGGATGGTCCGCGATCTCTCCACCCAGGCCCGCCAGCCGATGCCCCGGCTCTACATCTCGCCCACCCAGGCGCCCAACGCCTTCGCTACCGGCCGCAACCCCCGCAACGCCGCCGTGTGCTGCACCGAGGGCATCCTTCAGATCCTCGACGAGCGCGAGCTGCGCGGTGTGATCGGTCATGAACTGAGCCATGTCTACAACCGGGACATCCTGATCTCGTCGGTGGCGGGCGCCCTCGCCTCGGTGATCATGTTCCTGGTGAACTTCGCGTGGCTGATCCCGGTCGGCCGCTCCAACGACGACGAGGGCCCCGGGCTGCTGGGCATGCTTCTGATCATGCTGCTGGGCCCGATCGCCGCCTCTGTCATCCAGCTCGCCATCAGCCGCTCCCGGGAGTACGAGGCGGACGCCTCCGGTGCCCAGCTGACCGGCGACCCGCTGGCCCTGGCCAGCGCGCTGCGCAAGCTGGAGGCGGGAACCAAGCAGCTTCCGCTGCCGCCCGAACCCAGGATCGAGACGGCGAGCCACATGATGATCGCCAATCCGTTCCGGCCCGGACAGGGCATGGCCAGGATGTTCTCCACCCACCCGCCGATGGCCGAGCGGATCGCCCGGCTCGAACAGATGGCAGGTCGCCGCCCGTGAAGACGATCCTGAATGTCATATGGCTCATCCTGTGCGGCTTCTGGATGTTCCTCGGCTACCTGCTGGCCGGGGTCCTGCTCTGCGTCACGGTCATCGGCATCCCCTTCGGCCTCGCCGCCTTCCGCATCGGCGTCTACGCCCTCTGGCCCTTCGGGCACATGGTGGTGGACCGCCGCGACGCCGGGGCCGCGTCCTGCGTGGGCAATGTGCTGTGGCTGATCCTGGCGGGCTGGTGGCTGGCGCTCGGCCACATCGTCACCGGGATCGCCCTGTGTGTCACGATCATCGGCATCCCGTTGGGTCTCGCCAACTTCAAGCTGATCCCCGTCTCGCTGCTGCCGCTGGGCAAGGAGATCGTCCCCACGGACCAGCCCTTCACCGGCCGCTGACGGCACGGCCGGGGACCGCCCGACCGCTCGCGGTGGCCGGGCGGCCCACGGACGGAACCGCGAGCCGGGAGCTGGGAGCCGCGAAACGGTTAACGGCGAGCAGCGATCGTTCGCGAGCGCACAGAGCTGCCCCGGGTCGCCGTCCGGGGGGCGGGCCGCCGCAGCACCTTCCGCGCGTGCCCTCGGCCGGCGTTCCGGCCCGCGAGGGGCCGTGTGTCCTGTGCCGCACCTGTGGGATCTCCGCAACCGCCACGGCGGCCCCCGGCGTCTTCCCGGGCACACGCGCGAAAGGCAGGTTCCACGACATGGGCATCATCAGCTGGATCGTCCTCGGGCTGCTGGCCGGAGTCGTCGCGAAGGTCCTGCTCCCGGGGCGCGACCCCGGCGGGCTGATCGGGACGACCCTCATCGGCATCGCCGGCGCCTTCGTCGGGGGATGGCTCTCCGCCCGATTCCTCGACAGGCCGATCACCAACGAGTTCTACGACGGCGCCACCTGGATGGCGGCCATCGGCGGCTCCCTGGTGCTGCTGGTCGTCTACCGCATCCTCTTCGGCCACTCCCGGGCACGCTAGCGGGCGCCGCCCAAGACGGCGGGACTTCCCGACGCGACCTAGGCGCCCAGCGGCCCGCGGGACGGCCGGTGGGGGCCGGCCAGTCCCGTCTCCCGGAGGGTGATGTTCAGCCGCCCCGACCCCAGCCCCGACTCCGGGTCCGTCGTCCCCGTCCCCGTCCCCGGGCACACCTTCGGCACCCCGTGGTAGGCGAAGCGAGACGGCCCGCCGAAGACGAACAGATCACCCGACTCCAGCGTCACGTCC
Source organism: Streptomyces sp. SP18CS02 (assembly GCF_036322365.1). NCBI lineage: Bacteria > Bacillati > Actinomycetota > Actinomycetes > Kitasatosporales > Streptomycetaceae > Streptomyces > Streptomyces sp. SP18CS02. The sequence goes on along the minus strand of NZ_JAQYXC010000254.1, from coordinate 54,063 downwards.
GTGTACGGCCGGCCTCGGTTTTCGGTGTTCCCGAACCGGAACACGCAACTGTCGCCGATGCTGAGCGACACCACCGGGGCACCCGACCGCTCCTCCTTGTCCTGGTGCATGCCCATGCGGGCGGCGCCGTCGTAGAAGTTGACCAGCGCGGTGTCCGGCGCATAGCCGTCGTCGTCCCCGTACGCCTCCACCAGCGCCGCCCGCCCCAGCTCCACGAGCCACCCGGGAAACGCGGCCACCCGCGCACCGTTCACGTCGTCGGCGGTCCGGGTGTAGCGGTACGGCTGCCAGTGCCAGCCCACGCACACCGTCCGTACGGACATCACGCCGCCGCCCGGCAGCGCGGTGTGCCGCATCGGCACGGGGCCGCGCGCCCACTCCCGGCAGGCCGCGACCAGCTCCCGCCGGCGCGCCGGGGGCAGCCAGCCGGGGACGTGCACCGCCCCGGGAGCGATCTCCGCCCGCTCCCGGGGAAGCCGGAAGAGCCCGTCCGTCACGACGCCAGCGCGCCTTCCAGGCCGAGCAGCCGCTGCTTGCTCTCCAGCCCGCCCGCGTAGCCCCGCAGCGCCCCGTCCGCGCCGATGACCCGGTGGCAGGGCCGCACGACCAGCAGCGGATTGCGCCCGATCGCGGTGCCGACCGCCCGTACCCCGGCCCCCGGCGTCCCGATCCGGGCGGCGATGTCGCCGTACGACACCGTCGCGCCGTACGGAATGTCCTCCAGGGCCCGCCAGACGCGCCGCTGGAAGTCCGTGCCCCCCTCGGCACACGCGATGTCGAAGCGCGTCAGCTCGCCCGCGAAGTACGCCCGCAGCTGGGCGGCGATCGCCTCGAACGCCTCCGGTGCCCGTCGCCACCCGTCCTGGACGACCGCGCCGCCCTTCTGCCCCGGCAGGGAGAGCGAGACGAGCACCGTGGCGCCCCGCGTGCCTCCACCGGACGCCGGCCCGCCCTCGGTGCCCGCGGCCCGGGGCAACCCGTCGGCGCGGGCCGGTCCTTCCCGCGCCGGCCGGTCCTGGGTCGCCTCCTCGCCGACCAGCAGCATCTCGCCCAGCGGGCCGTCGACGTACGCGTACACCGTCATGGCTCGGTCCTTTCCTCGCGCGCCACGAGCGCCCCGCCGTGCGGGCTCCCGCTCTCCCGCCAGTCTCCGCCCGCGCCGGCCGGAGGGCTGGCGGGATTCGGACACCGTGCGCCCCGGGAAACAGGGCGGGGGCGGACCGGCCGCAGCCGTGTCCGCCCCCGGTCCGCCCGGGTCAGCGGTAGTTCACGAACTGCAGAGCGAAGTCGAAGTCCTGCCCCTTGAGCAGCGCCTGCACGGCCTGGAGGTCGTCACGGCTCTTCGAGCTGACCCGCAGCTCGTCGCCCTGGACCTGGGCCTTGACGCCCTTGGGGCCCTCGTCGCGGATGACCTTCGCGACCTTCTTGGCGTTCTCCTGGGAGATGCCCTCCTCGATCGAGGCGAAGATCTTGTACTCCTTGCCGGACAGCTGCGGCTCGCCCGCGTCCAGCGCCTTGAGCGAGATCCCGCGCTTGATCAGCTTGGTCTGGAAGACGTCCAGGATGGCGGTGACCCGCTCCTCGGAGTCCGCCTCCATCAGGATCTTCTCGCCGGACCAGGAGATGGAAGCACCGACGTTCTTGAAGTCGTAGCGCTGCGAGATCTCCTTCGCCGCCTGGTTGAGGGCGTTGTCGACCTCCTGCCGCTCGACCTTCGAGACGATGTCGAAACTGGAGTCGGCCATGTCCTGTGGCTCCTTTGTCGGGTGCGAAGAGATACGGCCCGGCTCCCCGGACCGCCACCGCAAAGCCTAGTCACCCGGACCCGCCGTCAGTGCTGATCAATCCGGTGGCGAAGCATCCCCGAGCATCAGGTATCGTTTACGTCGTTGCCACGGAGCACCGCGAGGAGCGGACTCCCGAGCGACATCCCATGGCGGTGTGCCCGAGTGGCCAATGGGAGCGGACTGTAAATCCGTCGGCTTAGCCTACCCAGGTTCGAATCCTGGCGCCGCCACGCGATAGAAACGGCCCCTGATCTGCGGAAACGCGATCAGGGGCCGTTCTGCTGTGCGCATGCGCCAGCTGGGCGTGCGACCGGCCGGACCGGCCTGCGGTGTCTCCTTCCGTCGGGCCGTCCGCCGAGGGGCCCGGACGGCGCGGAGACGGCCGCCCGTGCCGCTCCTCCCGCCGGCCGGATGCCGGACGCGCACCGACACATCCTGCGCGGCTGCCCCGGCCCTCCCGGCCCTCCGGTCCGCCCGGTGCCGAGGCCGGTCCTGGGTGCGGGCCGTTCCCTCGGGGCCCCGTGGATACCGAAGAACCGGAGAAACCGAAAAGCCGGGGAAACCGAGGAAGTCGGGGAAAGGGGGCCGGAACCAGGCGCGGCAGCCCCTGGGTGAATGCGCAATCACCTCAGAGAGGTGCCGCATTCCGGCGCCCTGTCCGGCGGGAGGGAAAGCGCCGCAGGCGCAACGGGGCCTGTGCCCACCCGAGATGCGGCCGAAAGGGGGTGGTGTCACTCTGATGGGCAGGGCCCTCGCCGGTGGAGGGGACGGGGCTCCCCACCGACCCCCACCAAAACCTCCTGGCGCCAACGCCGTTGAGCCGTCAGACGAGGAGCGGGGGACGGGCCGGACGCCCCCCCCGAGAGGGCGGCACTCCGGTTCCCGGAGCCGAGCCTCGACTCGGCTCGGCCATGCACGTCTCCATGGGATCCGGCCCCATCGCGTCCCTATGCGCGTCGGTACGGCATTCGAGTACCGGGTGGAGTGGCCGGAGCTACGGCAGGGAGTGCGGAAATGGAAAGAATTCTGCAGCGTCGCCGGATGGTCAATGCGGCTTCGGCCGTTCTCATCGCGGTTGCGGGAAGTGTGATGCTCTCACCCGCGACGGAAGCAGCCCCGAACGTGCCCTCGCAGTCGGACACCTGCAAGTCGGGCTATGTGTGGCGGGAAGCCACGGCGGGGGACCGGGTGTGTGTGAGGCCCTCGGTCCGGACGCAGGCGTGGAACGACAACGCCCAGGCCGCCGACCGGCGGGTCAGCGATGACGACCCCACGTGCCGGTCGGGCTATGTGTGGCGAGAGGCCACGGCGGGGGACCGGGTGTGTGTGAGGCCCTCGGTCCGGACGCAGGCATGGAACGACAACGCCCAGGCCGCCGACCGGCGAGCCTAGGGTCCGCCGGAACGCCCCCGCCGGTCCGCCGCGACACGCGGCCCCCGGCGGGGGTCCGGCCGTCCGGGCCGGCCGGTGCGAGCCGTACGGTGCGACGCGTACGAGGCGACGCGTACGAGGCGACCCGTACGGCTCCCGCACGGGTCAGTCGGCCAGACGGAAGGCCAGCTCCGTCTCCCACCGGGACGGGTCCGGCTCCGACCGGGGGCCCGTCCAGTACGACTCGATGCGGCAGCCCCAGCGTTCGACGCCGTCGGTCTCCCGCATGTCCCACTCCAGCTCCCGCTGCGCCGCCCACCTCCGCAGCTCCTTGATGGCGTCCAGCAGCCCGTCCGGATGGCCCAGGTGAGTGACCGTCGCATAGCGGCCGGCCGGCAGTACCGCCACCGAGACATCGCCCTCCGGCTCCGGCGGGGAGGCGACCGGCAGACCCGCCTCGACCTCCGACTCACCGTCGGTGCCCACGGAGTTGAAACGGAGGAACGGCGCGCCCGCCGCGCCGATGCCACGGGCGTCCAGCCAGCCGGCGAGCTCGGGAATCAGGTCGGCCAGCTCGCCGAAGCCGTCCGCGCCGACCCGCCGCCGCATGAACACGTACGGCTGCTCGGCGCGTTCCACCACCACGGGGTTGGGCATGTCGACTCCTCGGATCAGTTGCCCGCTACCTGTCGCACGGCGACCGCGACCGGCACGGAACCGCCGACCAGCTCCAGCGTCAGCCCCGCCGTCGCCGGCGTGTCCACCAGCTCGGCGAGGACGGCCGCCACGTCGTCCCGGGCCACCGTCCCGCGCCCGGTGGACGCCTCCAGCCGCACCAGACCCGTACCCGCGTCGTTCGTGAGCGCGCCGGGCCGCAGGATCGTCCAGTCCAGGCCCTCCCTGGACCGGACGTACGCGTCGGCCTCGCCCTTCGCCCGCAGGTACGCGTCGAAGACCTCGTCGCCCGCGTGGTCCGGGTCCGCGCCCATCGACGAGACGACGATGTACCGCCGGGTACCCGCCCGCTCGGCCGCGTCCGCGAAGAGCACGGCGGCGTCCCGGTCCACGGTCCCCTTGCGTTCGACGCCGCTGCCCGGGCCCGCGCCCGCGGCGAACACCGCCACGTCCGCGCCCTCCAGGGCGGCCGCCACCTCCTCGACGGACGCCGACTCCAGGTCCAGCACGACGGGTTCGGCGCCCGCCTCCCGCAGGTCCCCCGCCTGTTCCGGCTTGCGGATGACGCCCGCGACCTCGTGCCCGCGTGCCGAGAGCAGCCGCTCCAGCCGCATGGCGATCTGACCGTGTCCTCCAGCGATGACGATGCGCATGCTCCCGACCGTACGACCCGAACGCCGAAAGCGCTCAGGGGCCGAGGTCCGGACGCCCCTGGCGCGGCAGTTCGAGCGCCGCCGCCGAGTCGCAGTACTCGCGTACCGCGCTCGTCCGCGCCACCACCCGCCCGCGGTGCACGACGATCCTGCTGTACGCCAGCGAGAGCACACCCGAGAGCCGCTCCCCGCGCACCGCCAGCAGCTCCGCCGGGAAGCCGGCCTCCACCCGCACCGCGGGCAGCCCCATGGCCTCGCGGGCCGCCGCGCTGACCGCGCCGTACGCCTCTCCCGGCGGCAGCCCGCCCTGGGTGGCCAGCAGGTACGCGGCCTCCAACGGGTCCCCGCGCCCCACCGGGTTCGACACGTCGCGCAGCGCCCCGCTGCCGGCCGCGATCCGCACGCCCGCCGCCCGCAGCAGCCGTACCGGCGCGGCCCCCCGCTTCTCCGTCCCGCCGCAGCCGCCCTGCGGCAGGCAGATCACCGTCGCACCGGCCGCCGCGAGCCGATCCGCCGTCCGGGCGGCGACGTCCCCGGGAAGCCGTCCCAGCGCCCCGCACGGACCGATGGTGACGCCCGGCCGCATCCCGCCCGCCATGGCGGCCAGCCGCGCCAGCCTGGCCGGGTCGTCCCCGTCCGTGTGCAGGTCCACGGGGCAGCCGTGCTCGGCCGCCACCTCCAGCACCGCCTCCGCGTACCCGGCCGGGTCGGGGTCCAGGTCCGGGCAGCCGCCGACGACGGAGGCGCCCATCTTCACGGCGTCCCTCAGCATCGAGAGACCGTCCGCGCCCGCGACGCCCGTGAGCAGCCGGGGCACGGCGACCGCCGAGAGGTCGGCGAGGCCGCGCAGGGAGCGCCGGGCCTGGAGCACCGCCTCCAGCGGCCCCAGCCCCTGTACGTCCCCGATCCGCACATGGGCGCGCAGCGCGGTCGCGCCATGCCCCAGCTGGAGCAGCGCCGCCTCGGTGGCGCGGCGCTGCACGTCCTCGGTGGCGTACGAGACGGGGCCGGGGGAGTCGGCGCTGAGGGCGGTGTCGGCGTGGGCGTGCGGCTCGGCGGGGGCGGGCAGGAGCAGGTAGCCGGCGAGGTCGACGCGGGCGCCCTGGGTGGGCAGGCTGCCCGCGGTGCCGACAGCCTCGATGCGCCCGCCGCTGAGCCGTACGTCGACGGTCCGGCCGTCGATCAGGCGGGCGCCGCACAGCAGCAGCGAGGCGGTGTCGGCGGTGGCACCCTCGGGCGGCTGCGGCTGCTGGCTGTCGGAGGACATCGGGCTCCTGGCGGGGCTCGGGCGTGACGGGGTGGTGGGCGGCGTGGCACCGGCGCGTGCGCGTGTCCGTACGCGCGGGATCACGCAGCGTGAGGTGAGCCTAGGGGCCGTCCCGCCAGGCTTCGAGGAGGAGCGCAATAGTCGTACCGGCGCGGGCGTGCCCTCAGGGCTCCGGTCGTGGGGGCGGCCCGGTGGTCGCTCCGGGCGAGCCGGGCGGGGCGGCCGAGGCGGTGAAGGGCGCGGCGCGTGAGGTCCGGGAGAGGGCCCCGGGGGCCTGTGGGGCGGACGGGGCGGGGGGCCGGGATATGGATTTGGGCGATCGGCGGCCGACCGTGTAATGTCTTCATCGCTCGCCCCAATAGCTCAGTCGGCAGAGCGTCTCCATGGTAAGGAGAAGGTCTACGGTTCGATTCCGTATTGGGGCTCTGATGTCGGTGATCCTCGCCTTCGGGCGAGGGGATCCAGCATCGAAGCGGTGTAGCTCAGTCGGTAGAGCAAGCGGCTCATAATCGCTGTGTCACCGGTTCAAGTCCGGTCACCGCTACACACAGTAGCCGATTGTGGGGTCGGTCCTCCGATCGGCTACTCTTTTATGCGTTCATCCGTCCATCCGTCCGTCAAGGAGCACTCACGTGGCTGCCACCGACGTCCGCCCGAAGATCACGCTGGCCTGCGTGGAGTGCAAGGAGCGGAACTACATCACCAAGAAGAATCGGCGTAACAACCCGGACCGTCTTGAGATGAAGAAGCATTGCCCGCGCTGCAACTCGCACACCGCGCACCGCGAAACGCGCTGAATCAGGCTCGTACACGAGGCCGTCCCCACCAGGGGGCGGCCTCGCGTCGTTCTCTTTCCCTTTATTCACCAGGAGGTAGCGAGTCATGGCGCTCGACCAGTCCTTCGTGGGGCGGACCTATCCGCCCACCGCACCGTACGAGGTCGGCCGGGAAAAGATCCGCGAGTTCGCCGAGGCCGTGGGTGACACCAATCCGGCCTATGTCGACCCCGAGGCCGCCAAGGCGTTCGGTCACTCCGATGTGATCGCCCCGCCCACTTTTGTGTTCGCCATCACTTTCAAGGCGGCCGGGCTGGTGATCGAGGACCCGCAGCTGGGGCTGGACTACAGCCGCGTGGTGCACGGCGACCAGAAGTTCGCGTACACCCGGCCGGTACGGGCGGGGGACCGGCTGACGGTCACCTCGACCATCGAGGCGATCAAGTCCCTCGCGGGGAACGACATCCTGGACATCCGGGGCGAAGTGCACGACGAGAGCGGCGAGCACGTCGTGACCGCGTGGACGAAGCTCGTGGCGCGCGCGGCCGAGGGGGCGTGAGGCGATGACTGCGAAGATCGCATTCGACGAGGTCGAGGTCGGCGCCCAGCTGCCGGCCCAGAGCTTCCCCGTGACGCGCGCCACTCTGGTGCGCTACGCGGGAGCCTCCGGCGACTTCAACCCGATCCACTGGAACGAGAGGTTCGCCGTCGAGGTCGGGCTGCCCGACGTCATCGCGCACGGCATGTTCACCATGGCCGAGGCGATCCGCGTGGTGACGGACTGGACGGGCGACCCCGGCGCGGTCGTCGAGTACGGCGTGCGCTTCACCAGGCCCGTGGTCGTCCCCAACGACGACAAGGGCGCGCTGATCGAGGTCAGCGCCAAGGTGGGCGCCAAGCTGGACGACAACCGGGTGCGGGTCGACCTGACCGCCATGAGCGCGGACCAGAAGGTCCTCGGCATGTCGCGCGCCGTGGTCCGGCTCGCCTGAGCCGGCCCCCGCGCGACCCTCGGCCCCGCCGCCCGCCACCCGGGCGACGGGGCCGAGGCGCGTCCGCCGTCAGGGGTGCCCCGTACTCTTGAGCCCGTGCAGGAACTCCACGACGCCCCCCTCGCCCCTCTGACCACCTTCCGGCTCGGCGGCCCCGCGAACCGGCTCGTCACGGCCACCACCGACGACGAGGTCATCGCCGCCGTGCGCGAGGCCGACACCGCCGGCACCCCGTTGCTGATCATCGGCGGCGGCTCCAATCTGGTGATCGGCGACAAGGGCTTCGACGGCACCGCCCTTCGCATCGCCACCAAGGGCTTCTCCCTGGAGGGCACCCGCCTGGAGCTCGCGGCGGGTGAGGTCTGGACGGACGCCGTCGCCCGGACGGTGGAGGCCGGGCTCGCCGGCATCGAGTGCCTGGCCGGCATCCCCGGCTCGGCGGGGGCCACCCCGATCCAGAACGTGGGGGCGTACGGCCAGGAGGTCTCCGCCACCATCACGGAGGTCGTCGCCTACGACCGCCGCGCCGGAGAGACGGTCACCGTGGCGAACGAGGACTGCGACTTCTCGTACCGGCACAGCCGCTTCAAGGCGGAGCCGGACCGCTTCGTCGTGCTGCGGGTCCGCTTCGGGCTGGAGGACGCCCGGGGCATGAGCGCGCCGGTGAAGTACGCCGAGACGGCCCGGGTGCTCGGCGTCGGGACCGGCGACCGGGTCCCGCTCGCCGCCGCGCGCGAGACGGTCCTCGGGCTGCGCGCGGGCAAGGGCATGGTCCTGGACCCCGACGACCACGACACCTGGTCGGCCGGGTCGTTCTTCACCAACCCGATCCTCACCGAGGCGCAGTACGCGACCTTCCTCACCCGGGTGCGCGACCGGCTCGGACCGGACACCGCCCCGCCGGCCTTCCCCGCGGGCGAGGGCCTGGTCAAGACCTCGGCCGCCTGGCTGATCGACAGGGCGGGTTTCACCAAGGGGTACGGCTCCGGGCCGGCCCGGATCTCCACCAAGCACACCCTGGCCCTCACCAACCGGGGCGAGGCGACCACCGAGGACCTGCTGGCCCTGGCGCGCGAGGTCGTCGCGGGCGTCCAGGACGCCTTCGGCGTCACCCTGGTGAACGAACCGGTGACGGTCGGCGTCAGCCTCTGACTCCCGGGGGCCCGCGCCTCCGGGAGTCAGTAGGCGACCGCCACCGGCTGCCTCAGCGCCGACGGGTCGTCGATCAGCGCCAGCATCGCGTGCGCCGCGTCGGCCCGTGCGATCCTGGCGCCGCCGCGCAGACCCGCGCCGACCGCCGTCCGGTAGACACCGGTCAGCGGCCTGTCGACCAGTCGCGGCGGCCGCAGCACCGTCCAGTCGGTGGAGCCGCGGCGCAGATCGGCCTCCATCACCCGCAGGTCGTCGTAGTGCTCGCGCAGGATCCGGGAGACCAGCGGCGTCATGACCCGCAGGTACGGCGTCTCGTCCCGCGGTACGGGACCGAGCGGCGCGGCGCTGACCGCGAGGAAGCGCCGGGTGCCCGTCTCCTCCAGGGCCTCCACGACGAGCCGCGTCAGCGCGGACGCGACGCCGACGTGCTTCCTGGAGCGCGGGCCGAGCCCGGAGAGCACGGCGTCCCGTCCCGCGACGGCGGCCCGAAGCGCCCCCGGGTCGTCGAACCGGACGGGGGCGACCTCCAGCCGCCCACCCGTCGCCGTCACCGCCCCGGGGTCCCGCACCACCGCCGTGACGTGGTGGCCCGCCGCCAGGGCCTGCTCGACGATCTGCCGTCCTATGCCGCCGCTCGCCCCGAACACGGTGAGCCTCATGACGCCCCCTCAAGGTGGGTAAGTGTTCACTCACCTCTAGGGTGAGTAAGTACCCACTAACCGTCAAGTCCGGTGGAGGACAGATGAAGCCCGCCCGGGAGCGGATCCTCGACGCGGCCCACGAGCTGTGGCTGACCGTCGGGCTCGCCCGCACCACGACCAAGGAGATCGCCAAGGCGGCGCAGTGCTCCGAAGCGGCGCTCTACAAGTACTACGGCAGCAAGGAGCAGCTGTTCGTGGACGTCCTGCGCGAGCGGCTGCCACGGCTGGCCCCCCTCCTGCACGGTCTGACCGCCGCCCCGGGGGACCGCACCGTCCAGGAGAACCTCACCGAGGTCGCCCGGCGGGCCACGCTCTTCTACGCCGAGAGCTTCCCGATCGCCGCGTCGCTGTACGCCGAGACCAGGCTGAAGGCCCGCCACGACGCGGCGATGAGGGACCTGGGGACCGGCCCCCACCTGCCCGTCGAGGCCCTGGACGCCTATCTGAGGACCGAGCGCGACGCGGGCCGCGTCCGCGCCGACGCCGACACCTTCGCGGCGGCGTCCCTGCTCCTGGGCGCCTGCGCGCACCGGGCGTTCGCGTACGACGCGAAGGTCGGCAAGGAGCCCCCGCAGGACGTCGACGCCTTCGCCGCCTCCCTGGCCCGCACCCTGCTGGCCGGCCTCTCCTGACCCGCGCCGGTCCCGTGGAGGTCCGGCCGCGGGGCCGCGCCCCCGGCGGCCGGGGCGGAGATCAGTGGATCCAGTGGTCGACGCCCGAGAGCAGCTTCGCCTTCACGTCCTCCGGAGCGGCCGAGCCGCGCACCGACTGGCGGGCCAGCTCCGCGAGCTCCTCGTCCGTGAAGCCGTGGTGGCGGCGGGCGATCTCGTACTGGTCCGCCAGGCGCGAGCCGAACAGCAGCGGGTCGTCCGCGCCCAGCGCCATCGGCACCCCCGCCTCGTACAGCGTCCGCAGCGGCACGTCCTCCGGCCTCTCGTACACGCCGAGCGCCACGTTGGAGGCCGGGCAGACCTCGCACGTCACCCCCTTCTCGGCCAGCCGCCGCAGCAGCCTCGGGTCCTCCGCCGCCCGCACCCCGTGGCCGATCCGCCCCGCCCGCAGATCGTCCAGGCAGTCGCGCACGGAGGCCGGGCCGGTCAGCTCCCCGCCGTGCGGCGCCGCCAGCAGCCCGCCCTCACGGGCGATCGCGAAGGCGCGGTCGAAGTCCCGGGCCATACCGCGCCGCTCGTCGTTGGAGAGCCCGAAGCCCACCACGCCCCGGTCCGCGTACCGCACGGCCAGCCGCGCCAGCGTCCGCGCGTCCAGCGGGTGCTTCATCCGGTTCGCGGCGACCAGCACCCGCATCCCCAGCCCGGTCTCCCGCGAGGCGGTCTCCACGGCGTCCAGGATGATCTCCAGCGCCGGGATCAGCCCGCCCAGACGAGGGGCGTACGACGTCGGGTCCACCTGGATCTCCAGCCAGCCCGACCCGTCCCTGACGTCCTCCTCGGCGGCCTCGCGCACCAGCCGCCGGATGTCCTCGGGCGCGCGCAGGCAGGAGCGCGCGGCGTCGTACAGCCGCTGGAAACGGAACCAGCCCCGCTCGTCGGTCGCCCGCAGTTTCGGCGGTTCGCCGCTGGTCAGCGCCTCGGGCAGATGCACGCCGTACTTGTCGGCGAGTTCCAGCAGGGTGGCGGGCCGCATCGACCCGGTGAAGTGCAGATGCAGATGGGCTTTCGGCAGCTGCCGCAGATCTCGAACGTGCTCCATTGAGGGATCTTGCCGCACGCGCCGGGCGTGGGGCAGCCCCTTTCACCGATCGGGTGCTCGCGGGAACGAAGAAACGGGCCCCCGGCCGTAGCCGGAGGCCCGTGGTGCACGCGTGTCGTCGCTACTGGTCGCGCGCCTCGGCGAGCAGCTTCTGGAGGCGGGAGACACCCTCGACCAGGTCCTCGTCGCCCAGCGCGTAGGAGAGCCGCAGATAGCCCGGCGTACCGAACGCCTCACCCGGGACCACGGCCACCTCGGCCTCGTCCAGGATCAGCGCGGCCAGCTCGACGGAGGTGCGCGGGCGCTTGCCCCGGATCTCCTTGCCGAGCAGCCCCTTCACCGAGGGGTACACGTAGAAGGCACCCTCCGGCGTCGGGCAGTAGACGCCGTCGATCTCGTTCAGCATCCGCACGATCGTCTGGCGGCGGCGGTCGAAGGCGGTGCGCATCTCGGCGACCGCGTCCAGGCTGCCGGAGACGGCCGCCAAGGCCGCGATCTGCGCGACGTTCGACACGTTGGACGTGGCGTGCGACTGGAGGTTCGTCGCGGCCTTCACCACGTCCTTGGGGCCCACGATCCACCCGACGCGCCAGCCCGTCATCGCGTACGTCTTGGCGACACCGTTCACGACGATGCACTTGTCGCGCAGCTCGGGCACGATCGCCGGCAGCGAGGTGAACTTCGCGTCGCCGTAGACCAGGTGCTCGTAGATCTCGTCCGTCAGCACCCACAGCCCGTGCTCGACGGCCCAGCGGCCGATCGCCTCGGCGTCGGCCTCGGAGTAGACCGCGCCCGTCGGGTTGGACGGCGAGACGAACAGGACCACCTTGGTCCGCTCCGTGCGCGCGGCCTCCAGCTGCTCCACGGAGACCCGGTAGCCGGTGGTCTCGTCGGCGACGACCTCCACCGGCACACCGCCCGCGAGCCGGATGGACTCGGGGTACGTCGTCCAGTACGGGGCCGGGACGATGACCTCGTCGCCCGGGTCGAGGATCGCGGCGAACGCCTCGTAGATCGCCTGCTTGCCGCCGTTGGTCACCAGGACCTGGGAGGCGTCGACCTCGTAGCCGGAGTCCCGCAGGGTCTTCGCGGCGATGGCGGCCTTCAGCTCGGGGAGCCCGCCGGCCGGCGTGTAGCGGTGGTACTTGGGATTGCGGCAGGCTTCGATGGCGGCCTCGACGATGTAGTCGGGCGTCGGGAAGTCGGGCTCGCCCGCGCCGAAGCCGATCACCGGACGGCCGGCGGCCTTGAGGGCCTTGGCCTTGGCGTCGACGGCGAGGGTCGCGGACTCGGAGATCGCACCGACACGGGCGGAGACCCGGCGCTCGGTGGGAGGAGTGGCAGCGCTCATACGGCCCATCGTCCCAGACCCGAAACCGGCGCGGCACACAGGTTTCGCTCCACGGACACGAAGGCGTCGCGAACGGACGTGGGCGGGTCCGGAGCTATCTGTTCGACGCGGAGCCCCTGACCACGTACACTCTCTGCTCGTTGGCCCTCACCGACCACATCCATGGATGCGGTAGGTTGGGGGAGAACGACAAAGGGTCGTAGCTCAATTGGTAGAGCACTGGTCTCCAAAACCAGCGGTTGGGGGTTCAAGTCCCTCCGGCCCTGCTACACACACCGCCAGGATGTGTGCGCAGGTATGTACTCCATTGCACCGCCGTGCGGCTCAACCCGGGCGCGGCACGGCCGACCCGGAATCAGGTGAGAGACGTGACGGACGCCGTAGGCTCCATCGACATGCCTGATGCCGAGGACGAAGCGCAGGAGTCCAAGAAGAAGGGCCGCAAGGGCGGCAAGCGCGGAAAGAAGGGCCCACTGGGCCGTCTCGCGCTCTTCTACCGCCAGATCGTCGCCGAGCTGCGCAAGGTCGTCTGGCCCACTCGCAGCCAGCTGACGACGTACACCACCGTCGTGATCGTGTTCGTCGTCATCATGATCGGTCTGGTGACCGTGATTGACTACGGCTTCCAGGAAGCAGTCAAGTACGTCTTCGGCTGATTCCCGCGGAGGGCGCCCACCGCGGCGCCCCTTTTCGCATGTTCCACCCCATCTGTATCCAGGAAGAAGCAGCCACCGTGTCTGACCCGAACCTGAACGAGTCCGCCCAGGACGAGCTCGACATCGTCGAGGCGGCCGACGAGGACCAGGCGGAAGCTGCGGACGCCGCTGCCGGCGAGGCGGCCGAAGAGGCAGCACTCCACGTCGAGGACGCCGAGGACGCCGAGGACGCCGAGGACGAGGACATCGCGGATGTCGAGGACATCGACGCCGACGCCGAGACGCTCGCCGAGGACACCGACGAGTCCGCCGAGGGCGACGACGAGCCCGCCGAGGACGTCGAGGCGGAGCCGGCCGCTCCGGTCGACCCCATCGCCGCGCTCCGCGACGAGCTGCGCGGTCTGCCGGGCGAGTGGTACGTCATCCACACCTACGCGGGCTACGAGAAGCGTGTGAAGGCCAACCTGGAGCAGCGCGCCGTCTCGCTGAACGTCGAGGAGTTCATCTACCAGGCCGAGGTGCCCGAGGAAGAGATCGTCCAGATCAAGAACGGCGAGCGCAAGAACGTCCGGCAGAACAAGCTGCCCGGTTACGTTCTCGTCCGCATGGATCTGACGAACGAGTCCTGGGGCGTCGTCCGCAACACCCCGGGTGTCACCGGCTTCGTGGGCAACGCCTACGACCCCTACCCGCTGACCCTGGACGAGATCGTCAAGATGCTCGCCCCGGAGGCCGAGGAGAAGGCCGCCCGCGAGGCCGCCGAGGCCGAGGGCAAGCCGGCTCCGGCCCGCAAGGTCGAGGTCCAGGTCCTGGACTTCGAGGTCGGCGACTCGGTCACCGTCACCGACGGCCCGTTCGCCACGCTGCAGGCCACGATCAACGAGATCAACGCCGACTCGAAGAAGGTCAAGGGCCTCGTCGAGATCTTCGGCCGCGAGACTCCGGTCGAGCTCAGCTTCGACCAGATCCAGAAGAACTAGCTCCTCGCCGCAGGAGCGGCATCCTCTGGAACATATGCCTCCGAACAGGTCAGACCGGCTCTCGCAGCCGCTCTGACCTGCTCGGTTTTTGGCCGCGCGGCTGTACCCGTTATCGTTGTGCGGTATGCCTCCATCCGGATGACCGGATGGCTGGCTGAAAACTCTCACTAGGACCCGGAGAGAGCAATGCCTCCCAAGAAGAAGAAGGTCACGGGGCTTATCAAGCTCCAGATCAACGCCGGTGCGGCCAACCCGGCCCCGCCGGTCGGCCCCGCACTGGGCCAGCACGGCGTCAACATCATGGAGTTCTGCAAGGCCTACAACGCCGCGACCGAGTCGCAGCGTGGCATGGTCGTGCCGGTGGAGATCACGGTCTACGAGGACCGTTCCTTCACCTTCATCACCAAGACTCCGCCGGCCGCCAAGCTGATCCTCAAGGCCGCGGGTGTGGAGAAGGGCTCCGGCGAGCCGCACAAGACCAAGGTCGCGAAGCTCACGAGCGCCCAGGTCCGCGAGATCGCCACGGTCAAGCTCCCCGACCTGAACGCCAACGACCTCGACGCCGCGTCGAAGATCATCGCTGGCACCGCCCGTTCCATGGGCATCACGGTCGAGGGCTGACACACCGGCTCGCGCGACGGCCGGCCGACGAGGCCGTCCAGGCGCGGCAGGAGCGGCGAACCCGGGCCGAGAGGCAAGGGTCCGCTCAGCCCCGAAGCACCAAGTGGTAGGGCCAGCGCCGGCCCGCACCACGACTCCGTACCTGAACCAAACAGGAGAAGAAGTGAAGCGCAGCAAGGCACTCCGCAGCGCGGACGCGAAGGTCGACCGGGAGCGTAACTACGCCCCCCTGGAGGCCGTCCGTCTCGCCAAGGACACCGCCGCCACCAAGTTCGACGGCACCGTCGAGGTCGCCTTCCGCCTGGGTGTCGACCCTCGCAAGGCCGACCAGATGGTCCGTGGCACCGTGAACCTTCCGCACGGCACCGGCAAGACCGCCCGGGTCCTGGTCTTCGCGACCGGTGACCGTGCTGCGGCCGCGGAAGCCGCGGGCGCCGACATCGTCGGCTCCGACGAACTGATCGACGAGGTTGCGAAGGGCCGTCTGGACTTCGACGCCGTCGTCGCCACCCCGGACCTCATGGGCAAGGTCGGCCGCCTCGGCCGCGTCCTCGGCCCGCGTGGTCTGATGCCGAACCCGAAGACCGGCACGGTCACGATGGACGTCGCGAAGGCTGTGACGGACATCAAGGGCGGCAAGATCGAGTTCCGCGTGGACAAGCACTCGAACCTGCACTTCATCATCGGCAAGGTCTCCTTCGACGAGACGAAGCTGGTCGAGAACTACGCCGCGGCTCTGGAGGAGATCCTCCGTCTGAAGCCGTCCGCCGCCAAGGGCCGCTACATCAAGAAGGCGACCCTGAGCACCACGATGGGCCCCGGCATCCCGCTGGACTCCAACCGCACCCGCAACCTCCTCGTCGAGGAGGACCCGGCCGCCGTCTGAATCTGACGGCAGTCGCGGTCGCGTACGCGCACTGAAGCCGGCCCCCGCCGCTCTCCGGAGTGGCGGGGGCCGGTTCTTCGTGTCTCCGGCGGGCAGGGGGCTGTGAAGGGCAGCGGACAGGCCGCCGGAACGGCCGCGCACAGGCCGTGGGACGGGCCCCGGGGAGGTCCGCGGAAGGGCCGGAGCGCCGTCCGAGGGTCACTCCGATGGGCCGATTTGCTCGACGGTGACCCCTTCACGTACTCTCATGCAGAAGCCAAAGACCGCTGGTCGTTGCTGTGCTCTCGCAAGGGGTGCAGTGGCCGAAGGATCCGCTGAATGTGGACGACCCGCGCAGGTGACTGTGGATGAACTCCTGGAGCGCATGCTCCGGTCGAGTCACGCCCCGTGCGCCTGCGCCGGGGCGTTCTGTTTTGTTCAGCCCCTTCTGAGCGGTCCTCATCACCCGGAAGGAGGCCGACGCTCTATGGCAAGGCCCGACAAGGCTGCCGCGGTAGCCGAGCTCACGGACCAGTTCCGCAGCTCGAACGCCGCCGTGCTGACCGAGTACCGGGGTCTCACCGTGGCGCAGCTCAAGACGCTGCGTCGTTCGCTCGGTGAGAACGCCCAGTACGCCGTGGTGAAGAACACGCTGACCAAGATTGCGGCCAACGAGGCCGGGATCACTTCGCTCGACGACCAGTTCACTGGTCCGACGGCGGTTGCCTTCATCACCGGTGACCCGGTGGAGTCGGCGAAGGGTCTTCGTGACTTCGCCAAGGAGAACCCGAACCTGATCATCAAGGGCGGTGTCCTTGATGGCAAGGCGCTGTCCGCCGATGAGATCAAGAAGCTCGCGGACCTCGAGTCCCGCGAGGTTCTGCTCAGCAAGCTGGCCGGCGCGTTCAAGGGCAAGCAGTCCCAGGCTGCCTCGCTCTTCCAGGCGCTGCCGTCGAAGTTCGTCCGCACCGCGGAAGCGCTTCGCGTCAAGCTCGCCGAGCAGGGCGGTGCCGAGTAATTCGGCTCGCTTATTGATCGCCGCCCAGCAGGGCGACGGTCGCAGCGGGCCCGACGTACGCCCGCCTCACATGTACATCGGCACCAGCCGAATGAGTGGAAGGACGCCATCATGGCGAAGCTGTCCCAGGACGACCTGCTCGCGCAGTTCGAAGAGATGACCCTCATCGAGCTCTCCGAGTTCGTGAAGGCCTTCGAGGAGAAGTTCGACGTCACCGCCGCCGCGGCCGTCGCCGCCGTCGCCCCGGGCGCCCCGGGTGCCCCGGCCGAGGCCGTTGAGGAGCAGGACGAGTTCGACGTCATCCTCACCGCCGCCGGTGACAAGAAGATCCAGGTCATCAAGGTCGTGCGCGAGCTGACCTCCCTCGGTCTGAAGGAGGCCAAGGACCTCGTCGACGGCGCCCCGAAGCCCGTCCTCGAGAAGGTCGCCAAGGAGGCCGCTGAGAAGGCCGCCGAGTCCCTCAAGGGCGCCGGCGCCTCGGTCGAGGTCAAGTGACCCCAAGGCCTGCTGCCACGTGCCCCTAGGGCGCGTACACGCATGGCCTGGGTGCCCTCAGGGGCACCCTCGAAGGGCGATCACCCGTTCGGGTGGTCGCCCTTCGGCGTTGTCGTGATGTCCGTCTTGCACTGGGCTCAGGGGCGAGTATGGTGATCTTCGCCGTGCGCCCCGCGCACCCGGGGCCTTGACGAACCGCACGCAGCGCGCAATTCTCAGGACGCGTCGTCACAACGATCCGCATCCGAGGCATGGATCGACGACCGAACGGGCAGTATCGATGTGCGCCAACGGCGCGAGGTGACGCGGAGTTGAGAACAACGAGGGTTGCGAATTGCTCGCCCTGGACATCAGTGGGCCAAGTGGCTACACTGTCCCTTTGCGCTGCCTGTTAGCTGCCCCCTGCCCGTCACCAGGGGCATCCCCTCGCAAGAGCACAGTTGACCGAATGCCCTGACCTGGGATTCTGTCTCCGTGTCCAGCTTGGGACCGGTACGCGCGTAGTGAGTCCGAGCCCTCGGAAGGACCCCCTCTTGGCCGCCTCGCGCAACGCCTCGACCGCGAATACGAACAACGGCGCAAGCACCGCCCCGCTGCGCATCTCCTTTGCAAAGATCAAGGAGCCCCTCGAGGTTCCGAACCTCCTCGCGCTGCAGACCGAGAGCTTTGACTGGCTGCTCGGCAACGCCGCGTGGAAGGCTCGTGTCGAGGCGGCTCTGGAGTCCGGACAGGACGTTCCCACCAAGTCCGGTCTGGAAGAGATCTTCGAGGAGATCTCGCCGATCGAGGACTTCTCCGGGTCGATGTCGCTGACTTTCCGCGACCACCGCTTCGAGCCTCCCAAGAACTCGATCGACGAGTGCAAGGAGCGCGACTTCACGTACGGCGCCCCGCTCTTCGTCACCGCCGAGTTCACCAACAACGAGACCGGCGAGATCAAGTCCCAGACGGTCTTCATGGGCGACTTCCCGCTCATGACCAACAAGGGCACCTTCGTCATCAACGGCACCGAGCGTGTCGTTGTGTCGCAGCTGGTCCGCTCGCCGGGTGTCTACTTCGACTCCTCCATCGACAAGACGTCCGACAAGGACATCTTCTCGGCCAAGATCATCCCGTCCCGGGGTGCCTGGCTGGAGATGGAGATCGACAAGCGCGACATGGTCGGTGTCCGCATCGACCGCAAGCGCAAGCAGTCCGTGACCGTCCTCCTCAAGGCGCTCGGCTGGACCACCGAGCAGATCCTGCAGGAGTTCGGCGAGTACGAGTCGATGCGCGCCACCCTGGAGAAGGACCACACCCAGGGCCAGGACGACGCGCTGCTCGACATCTACCGCAAGCTGCGTCCGGGCGAGCCGCCGACGCGCGAGGCCGCTCAGACGCTGCTCGAGAACCTCTACTTCAACCCCAAGCGCTACGACCTCGCGAAGGTCGGCCGCTACAAGGTGAACAAGAAGCTCGGCGCGGATGAGCCGCTGGACGCCGGCGTCCTCACCACCGACGACGTCATCGCCACCATCAAGTACCTGGTCAAGCTCCACGCGGGCGAGACCGAGACGGTCGGCGAGAACGGCTCCCAGATCGTCGTCGAGACCGACGACATCGACCACTTCGGCAACCGTCGTCTGCGCAACGTCGGCGAGCTCATCCAGAACCAGGTCCGTACGGGTCTGGCTCGTATGGAGCGCGTCGTGCGGGAGCGCATGACCACCCAGGACGTCGAGGCGATCACGCCTCAGACCCTGATCAACATCCGGCCGGTCGTCGCCTCCATCAAGGAGTTCTTCGGCACCAGCCAGCTGTCGCAGTTCATGGACCAGAACAACCCGCTGTCGGGTCTCACCCACAAGCGCCGTCTGTCGGCGCTCGGCCCGGGTGGTCTCTCGCGTGAGCGGGCCGGCTTCGAGGTCCGTGACGTGCACCCGTCCCACTACGGCCGCATGTGCCCGATCGAGACGCCCGAAGGCCCGAACATCGGTCTGATCGGCTCGCTCGCGTCGTACGGCCGGGTGAACGCGTTCGGCTTCGTCGAGACGCCGTACCGCAAGGTCGTCGACGGCCAGGTCACCGACGAGGTGGACTACCTGACCGCCGACGAGGAGGACCGCTTCGTCATCGCCCAGGCGAACGCGCCGCTGACGGAGGAGCTCCGGTTCGAGGAGTCCCGCGTCCTGGTGCGCCGCCGTGGCGGCGAGGTCGACTACGTCCCCGGTGACGACGTCGACTACATGGACGTCTCGCCGCGCCAGATGGTGTCGGTCGCGACCGCCATGATCCCGTTCCTGGAGCACGACGACGCCAACCGTGCCCTCATGGGCGCGAACATGATGCGTCAGGCCGTCCCGCTCATCAAGAGCGAGGCGCCGCTCGTCGGCACCGGCATGGAGTACCGCTGTGCCACCGACGCCGGTGACGTCATCAAGGCGGAGAAGGACGGTGTCATCCAGGAGGTCTCGGCCGACTACGTCACCGTCACCAACGACGACGGCACGTACACCACGTACCGCATCGCCAAGTTCTCCCGCTCCAACCAGGGCACCTCGGTCAACCAGAAGGTCGTCGTCTCCGAGGGCGACCGGGTCATCGAGGGCCAGGTCCTCGCCGACGGGCCGGCCACCGAGAACGGTGAGATGGCGCTCGGCAAGAACCTGCTCGTGGCGTTCATGCCGTGGGAGGGTCACAACTACGAGGACGCGATCATCCTGTCGCAGCGCCTCGTGCAGGACGACGTCCTCTCCTCGATCCACATCGAGGAGCACGAGGTCGACGCCCGTGACACCAAGCTCGGCCCGGAGGAGATCACCCGGGACATCCCGAACGTCTCCGAGGAGGTCCTCGCCGACCTCGACGAGCGCGGCATCATCCGTATCGGTGCCGAGGTCGTCGCCGGCGACATCCTCGTCGGCAAGGTCACGCCCAAGGGCGAGACCGAGCTGACGCCGGAGGAGCGCCTGCTCCGCGCGATCTTCGGTGAGAAGGCCCGCGAGGTCCGTGACACCTCCCTGAAGGTGCCCCACGGCGAGACCGGCAAGATCATCGGTGTGCGCGTCTTCGACCGCGAAGAGGGCGACGAGCTGCCGCCGGGCGTGAACCAGCTGGTCCGCGTCTACGTCGCGCAGAAGCGCAAGATCACCGACGGTGACAAGCTCGCCGGCCGCCACGGCAACAAGGGTGTCATCTCCAAGATCCTGCCGATCGAGGACATGCCGTTCCTGGAGGACGGCACCCCGGTCGACATCATCCTCAACCCCCTGGGTGTGCCGTCCCGAATGAACCCGGGACAGGTGCTGGAGATCCACCTCGGCTGGCTCGCCAGCCGCGGCTGGGACGTCTCCGGCCTCGGCGACGACTGGGCCCGGCGTCTGCAGGCCATCGGCGCCGACCAGGTCGCGCCCGGCACCAACGTCGCGACCCCCGTCTTCGACGGCGCGCGCGAGGACGAGCTGGCCGGTCTGCTGGAGAACACCATCCCGAACCGCGACGGCGAGCGCATGGTGCTCCCGTCCGGCAAGGCCCGGATGTTCGACGGCCGCTCCGGTGAGCCGTTCCCGGACCCGATCTCGGTCGGGTACATGTACATCCTCAAGCTCCACCACCTGGTCGACGACAAGCTGCACGCCCGGTCGACCGGTCCGTACTCGATGATCACCCAGCAGCCGCTGGGTGGTAAGGCTCAGTTCGGTGGCCAGCGCTTCGGTGAGATGGAGGTGTGGGCGCTGGAGGCTTACGGCGCCGCTTACGCCCTCCAGGAGCTGCTGACCATCAAGTCCGACGACGTCACCGGCCGCGTGAAGGTCTACGAGGCCATCGTCAAGGGCGAGAACATCCCCGAGCCCGGCATCCCCGAGTCCTTCAAGGTGCTCATCAAGGAGATGCAGTCCCTGTGCCTCAACGTGGAGGTGCTGTCCTCGGACGGCATGTCCATCGAGATGCGCGACACCGACGAGGACGTCTTCCGCGCTGCGGAGGAGCTCGGCATCGACCTGTCCAGGCGAGAGCCGAGCAGCGTCGAAGAGGTCTGACGGGTTGGCCGGCCGCCTCCCCGAAAGGAGGCGGCCGGCACCTCCTCCGACCCTCCCCCTACGCCCCAGCGGGCGTGGAGGAAACCCCCAGACCATGATTGAGACACAACCCTGAGAGGGATTGACGCATAGTGCTCGACGTCAACTTCTTCGACGAGCTGCGGATCGGCCTGGCCACCGCGGACGACATCCGTCAGTGGTCCCACGGCGAGGTCAAGAAGCCGGAGACCATCAACTACCGCACCCTCAAGCCCGAAAAGGACGGACTCTTCTGCGAGAAGATCTTCGGTCCTACCCGGGACTGGGAGTGCTACTGCGGCAAGTACAAGCGTGTCCGCTTCAAGGGCATCATCTGTGAGCGGTGTGGCGTCGAGGTCACCCGCGCGAAGGTGCGCCGTGAGCGGATGGGCCACATCGAGCTCGCCGCCCCCGTCACCCACATCTGGTACTTCAAGGGCGTCCCGTCGCGCCTGGGCTACCTGCTGGACCTGGCGCCGAAGGACCTCGAGAAGGTCATCTACTTCGCCGCCTACATGATCACGTTCGTGGACGAGGAGCGCCGCACGCGCGACCTGCCGTCGCTGGAGGCGCACGTCTCCGTCGAGCGCCAGCAGATCGAGAACCGCCGCGACGCCGACCTCGAGGCCCGCGCCAAGAAGCTCGAGACCGACCTGGCCGAGCTCGAGGCCGAGGGTGCCAAGGCCGACGTGCGCCGCAAGGTGCGCGAGGGCGCCGAGCGTGAGATGAAGCAGCTGCGCGACCGTGCGCAGCGCGAGATCGACCGTCTCGACGAGGTGTGGAGCCGCTTCAAGAACCTCAAGGTCCAGGACCTGGAGGGCGACGAGCTGCTCTACCGCGAGCTGCGTGACCGCTTCGGCACGTACTTCGACGGTTCGATGGGTGCCGCGGCGCTGCAGAAGCGCCTGGAGTCCTTCGACCTGGAGGAGGAGGCCGAGCGCCTCCGCGAGATCATCCGTACCGGCAAGGGCCAGAAGAAGACCCGTGCGCTCAAGCGCCTCAAGGTCGTCTCCGCGTTCCTGCAGACCAGCAACAGCCCCAAGGGCATGGTGCTCGACTGCGTGCCGGTGATCCCGCCGGACCTGCGTCCGATGGTGCAGCTGGACGGTGGCCGCTTCGCGACCTCCGACCTGAACGACCTGTACCGCCGTGTGATCAACCGCAACAACCGTCTGAAGCGTCTGCTCGACCTCGGTGCTCCCGAGATCATCGTGAACAACGAGAAGCGGATGCTCCAGGAGGCGGTCGACGCCCTCTTCGACAACGGCCGTCGTGGTCGCCCGGTGACGGGCCCCGGCAACCGTCCGCTGAAGTCCCTCAGCGACATGCTGAAGGGCAAGCAGGGTCGATTCCGTCAGAACCTGCTCGGCAAGCGTGTGGACTACTCCGCGCGTTCCGTCATCGTCGTCGGCCCGCAGCTCAAGCTGCACCAGTGCGGTCTGCCGAAGGCCATGGCGCTGGAGCTCTTCAAGCCGTTCGTGATGAAGCGCCTGGTGGACCTGAACCACGCGCAGAACATCAAGTCGGCGAAGCGCATGGTCGAGCGCGGCCGCACGGTCGTGTACGACGTGCTCGAAGAGGTCATCGCCGAGCACCCGGTTCTGCTGAACCGTGCGCCCACGCTGCACCGCCTCGGCATCCAGGCCTTCGAGCCCCAGCTGGTCGAGGGCAAGGCCATCCAGATCCACCCGCTCGTCTGCACCGCGTTCAACGCGGACTTCGACGGTGACCAGATGGCCGTGCACCTGCCGCTCTCCGCGGAGGCGCAGGCCGAGGCCCGCATCCTGATGCTGTCCTCGAACAACATCCTCAAGCCGGCCGACGGCCGTCCGGTCACCATGCCGACCCAGGACATGGTGCTGGGCCTCTTCTTCCTCACCACGGACGAGGAGGAGCGCGAGGTCAAGGGCGAGGGCCGGTCCTTCGGCTCCACCGCCGAAGCGATCATGGCGTTCGACGCCCGCGAGCTCTCGCTCCAGGCGAAGGTCGACATCCGCTTCCCGATCGGCACCGTCCCGCCCCGTGGCTGGACCCCGCCGGCCGAAGAGGCGGGCGAGGACTCCATCGGCGCGGCCGCGTGGCAGCAGGGTGACTCGTTCCGTCTGCGGACGACCCTGGGCCGTGCGCTCTTCAACGAGCTGCTGCCCGAGGACTACCCGTTCGTCGACTACTCCGTCGGCAAGAAGCAGCTCTCCGAGATCGTCAACGACCTCGCCGAGCGCTACCCCAAGGTCATCGTGGCGGCGACGCTCGACAACCTGAAGGCGGCGGGCTTCTACTGGGCGACCCGTTCCGGTGTCACCGTGGCCATCTCCGACGTCGTCGTTCCCGAGGCGAAGAAGGAGATCGTCAAGGGTTACGAGGCGCAGGACGAGAAGGTCCAGAAGCAGTACGAGCGCGGTCTGATCACCAAGGAAGAGCGCACTCAGGAGCTCATCGCGATCTGGACCAAGGCGACCAACGAGGTCGCCGAGGCGATGAACGCGAACTTCCCCAAGACGAACCCCATCTTCATGATGGTTGACTCGGGTGCCCGAGGAAACATGATGCAGATGCGGCAGATCGCCGGTATGCGTGGTCTGGTGTCGAACGCCAAGAACGAGACGATCCCGCGTCCCATCAAGGCGTCCTTCCGCGAGGGCCTGTCCGTGCTGGAGTACTTCATCTCCACCCACGGTGCCCGTAAGGGTCTCGCCGACACCGCCCTGCGTACCGCCGACTCGGGTTACCTGACCCGTCGTCTGGTGGACGTCTCGCAGGACGTGATCATCCGCGAGGAGGACTGTGGCACCGAGCGCGGTCTGAAGCTGAAGATCGCGGTCAAGGGCGAGGACGGTGTCCTGCGCAAGACGGACGACGTCGAGACCTCCGTGTACGCGCGGATGCTCGCCGAGGACGTCGTCGTGGACGGCAAGGTCATCGCGCCGGCCAACGTCGACCTGGGCGACGTGCTCATCGACGCCCTGGTCAACGCGGGCGTCGAGGAGGTCAAGACCCGTTCGGTCCTGACCTGTGAGTCCGCGGTCGGCACCTGTGCCTTCTGCTACGGCCGTTCGCTCGCCACCGGCAAGCTGGTCGACATCGGTGAGGCGGTCGGCATCATCGCCGCCCAGTCCATCGGTGAGCCCGGTACCCAGCTGACGATGCGTACCTTCCACACCGGTGGTGTGGCCGGTGACGACATCACCCAGGGTCTGCCCCGTGTCGTCGAGCTCTTCGAGGCTCGTACGCCCAAGGGTGTCGCCCCGATCTCGGAGGCGGCGGGCCGCGTCCGGATCGAGGAGACCGAGAAGACCAAGAAGATCGTCGTCACCCCGGACGACGGCAGCGACGAGACGGCGTTCCCGATCTCGAAGCGTGCCAAGGTCCTGGTGCACGAGGGCGACCACGTCGAGGTGGGCCAGAAGCTCACCGCGGGTGCCACCAACCCGCACGACGTGCTGCGGATCCTCGGCCAGCGCGCCGTCCAGGTCCACCTGGTCGGCGAGGTCCAGAAGGTCTACAACTCGCAGGGCGTGTCGATCCACGACAAGCACATCGAGATCATCATCCGGCAGATGCTGCGCCGTGTGACGATCATCGAGTCCGGCGACGCGGAGCTGCTGCCGGGCGAGCTCGTCGAGCGCTCGAAGTTCGAGACCGAGAACCGTCGTGTGGTCACCGAGGGCGGTCACCCCGCCTCCGGCCGTCCGCAGCTGATGGGTATCACCAAGGCCTCGCTCGCCACCGAGTCGTGGCTGTCGGCGGCGTCCTTCCAGGAGACGACCAGGGTCCTGACCGACGCGGCGATCAACGCCAAGTCGGACTCCCTGATCGGCCTCAAGGAGAACGTCATCATCGGTAAGCTCATCCCGGCCGGTACGGGTCTGTCCCGCTACCGCAACATCCGGGTCGAGCCGACCGAGGAGGCCAAGGCCGCGATGTACTCGGCCGTCGGCTACGACGACATCGACTACTCGCCGTTCGGCACCGGCTCCGGCCAGGCCGTCCCGCTGGAGGACTACGACTACGGTCCGTACAACCAGTAAGTAGTGGATCCGAAGGGCGGTCACCTCGTTTCGTACGGGGTGGCCGCCCTTCGGCGTTTCAGCGCACGCCGATCTCCCAGAGGGCGAGGGCGAGGCCGGCGCTCGCCGTGAGAGCGGCGATGCTGCTCAGCGGCCAGCGGGAGCGCTCCAGGGCGTCGAGCCGGGCCTCGTGGTCGGCGAGCTGCCGGTCGGTCTGGTCACTGCGCTGGACCAGCAGGGCGAGCGATCCGTCGACCCGGGCGAATCCCGCCTCCAGGGTGCCGCGCAGCCGCTCCAGCTCCAGGGCGACGGCGACCGGGTCGTTCGGGTCAGTCTCGGTCATGGGCGGCTCCCGGGGACTCGCCCCGCAGCCAGGGCGGCAGCAGGGCCTGGACGGACGGCAGGGCCATCACACGGGTCAGCGCGCCGGCCACGGCCAGGGCGCCGGCCACCCAGGGGAGGGTGGCCGGGATGCCGGAGGCGTCCACCAGCGCCGGGAGCACGACGGCGATCGCGACGGCGGTCTGGAGGACGGTGCGGGCCGTGCGCCTGGAGGCGTCGGACATGGGGATCTCCTCACGCGGGTCTTCCGCAAGCGGGTCTTGCTCAGGCGGGTCTTCCTCAAGTGGTGTACGGAACCTTCAGCGCGTCCCAGGACGCGCGGCCCGGCCATCCGTCGGCGTCGTCGCCGGTGTGGCCGAGCTTGCGCTGCCACTTCGCGTACGAGAGGCGGTCCGCCTCGCTCCAGGTGGAGCCGGGGCCGACGCGGTACGCGGAGCAGCCCTCGGCGACCAGCCGGCGGCCCATCGCGGTGATGATCGGCGAGACCGGCTGGGTGGCGAAGAACCCCGCGCCGGGGAACGGCTGGTAGCGGGGGGTGACGGGACCGGTGGGGCGGCCGGGCGCGGACTTCAGCCGGGAGGCGATCCGGGACCGGAGCCCTTCCATGGTGAAGCCGCGCGGGTCGCTCTTGGCGGCGGTCCACTCCTTGTGGCCGATCACGGAGCCCGCGCCCCAGCGGTGGGCCCGGCAGATGGCGGCGGAGGTCCGTTCGACGGCGTCGAGCTGGGCGGCGGGCCAGGGGTCCTTGCCGTCGCCGAGGTTGACGCACTCGAAACCGTAGAAGCGGGCGTTGCCGTCGGTGTTGTTCTCGCCCGGCTCGGGCAGCGGGGTCTCGGCGATCACCGCGCGCAGGACGTCGTCGTCGCCCGTGCCCGCGTGGTTGGCCCGCCCGTTCGCGATGAGGTGGACCCGGCCCTCCTTGTCGATGACGCCGTGACAGAGCGGGCCGGGCAGCGCGCTGTAGCCGTCGCGGCACAGGGCGACGGAGGAGGCGGAGCCGGTGGAGACGGTGTGGTGGATCACCACACCGTGCACCGGGCCCCAGGCGCCCTTGTGGTTGCGGTTGCGGGTGCGCCAGCCGGGGTGCTCGACGACGCGGACGCCTTCGGCCCGGAGGGCGGCGAGGAGGCGGTCGGGGGAGAGGGGTGTGGCCATGGCGGTCTCCAGTCGTGCGGGGCCCGGTCAGGCGGCCGGGCCGGCGGCGGTGGCCGGGGCGGCTGCGGGGAAGGCGGGCGGGTGGTACGGGGCCGGGGCCGGCGGGAGGATCAGCTCGCCGCCGGGCGGGGCGATCACCTCGTCGGGCAGGGGTTCCTCGGGGAGGGCGTCGGACATGGGCGCTCCTTTCGGGGCGGAGGGGTGCCGGGCAGGACGGGGTGGCGCCGAAGGGCCGCCGCCGCGGCTGCGGCGGCGGCGGCGGTGGCGGCGTCGCGGGCGGGGGCCGGGTCAGGACTGGCGGCCCTCGGCGAAGAGCACCCCGACCGCCGCGTCCCCCGTCCCGGACGTGCGGCGCCCCTCCACGTACAAGCTGCTCCAGCTGAAGATCGGCCGTTCGTGCGGAGCGAGGATCATCCGGGTGAACGCCTCGCCGGTCGCGGTGACCGTCTCGCCGAGCTGGGCCGTGGCGCCGTCCTCGGCGAGGTAGCGGACCCGGGCCTCGACGGTGGTGTCCGCACCCGCCTGCACCCAGACGCCGACGGCCAGCTGGGGGTGCTGGAGGTACATGCCGCCCTGGAGCACCCGGGTCCACTGGTCCGAGACGAGCGGCGCCGGGGCCGGATAGAGGGGGATGGGCACATAGGGGCGGGCCAGGCCGCCCCGCTGGGTGTCGTCGGCGGCCACGATGGAGCCGAACCGGTCCCAGATGCTCAGCGCCTGGGTCTCGTCGCCGTACAGGCCGAGCGCGAGGGAGCCGTCCTCCCGGCGGATCAGGGCGCCCTGCTGGGGCGTGCCGTCGTCGTGGTCCTGGATCGATCCCAGGTACAGCAGTGTGTTGTCCTGCGCGTCGCGCACCGTCAGCCGCCCGCCGTCGGTGATCGTGAGACCTCCGCCGGAGATGGTGTCGAGCGCGGGGCGGGTGACGGCGGCCGTGGACAGCCGCTGCACCTTGCGCTGGAGTTCCCGGATCAGATCGAGCAGGTCCTCGGGGAGAGCGGGCATCAGGTGGCCTCCAGGAAGAGTTCGGCGGTCTCCGGACGGCCGCGCTGCGGTGGGGCGACCTTGACGCCGATCACCCGGTACCGGGCGTCGAGCCCTTCGGCGTACCACTCGTCGGTGATCCGCAGCCGTACCGTGCGGCCCAGCAGCATCGGCGGCACCGGGTCCCGGTCGTCGAGGCGGACGGTGACGGCCGGGATGACCACGGCCCCCCGGGCCTCGGCCAGCTCGGCGGCGGCCAGCGCGTTCAGCGCCGGCACGGAGCTGACCGACGAGTGCTCGGAGCTCAGGTCGATCCTCGGGTGGCCGCCGTCGATCAGGTCCTGGGCGACGTGCTCGACGGAGACGGCCGGCCGGCTCTCCTGACTGGGGTCGGAGTTGGCGCTGGCGCCGCGGGCCCGGGCGGTGGTGCCGCCACGGGTCGCGTCCCGGGGGAAGGAGTAGCTCAGCACCGGTCCCGGCCGGTCCAGGACCAGGTCGGTGGAGCCGGTGCGCAGTTTGGGGTGGCCGAGCCGCAGCCGCTTGACGCGCCGGCCGGTCACCGGATCGCGGTAGACGGCGATGTGGTGCTCGAAGCCGTTCTCGACCTCGGCCAGCTGCTTGAACGCCTCCTCCACGGGGGTTTCGTCGCCGTCCCGCCACACCATGTCCCGCACCACCCCGGACGTCTCGTCGCCCCAGGTGACGCCGATGTCGCCGCCCTCGGTCCCGTGCTGGATGTGGTCCCACAGGGCGCGGGCGATCGCCAGCTGGTCCTGGCCGGCGAAGGGCAGGTCCTTGCGGATGCGGCGGCGGGCGGCGTACGAGTCGAACGTCGCCGCCTGGAGGGCGAGGGTGAGGATGCCCTTGTCGTCGGCGTTGAGGGTGGCGGTCCACAGGATGCCGCCCCACCACAGGTCACCGCCGCGCTCCAGATAGACGGCCGTACGGCCCTCCTCGATGCGCCTGACCCGTTCGGCGAGCCCGGCGTCCGGGATCGGGACGGTGCCGGTGAGGGAGCCGGGGCGGCCGATGTAGTCGTCCACCGACACGTCCCGCAGCGGCAGGACGTCGATGGGGCGGTCGGTGCGCAGGTCGCAGAAGAGCGCGCGGTAGGGGCTGGTGGCGGTCATACGGCGGCCTCGTAGGTCGCCGAGCCGATGATCGCGTGGGCGGACGCCCAGGCCCAGGGCGTGACGGCGTCCGCGAGACCGGTGCCCGCCACGGCGGTCGCGTTGGGCTTCCCGGAGCTGACCTCCAGCTCGAAGAAGGCGGTGCCGGTGCAGCGCATCCGGGCCATCACCCGCTCGGACGTGGTGGCGGTGAGCTCGGCGAAACCGATGCCCTGGGTGGGGGTCGCGGCCGGGACGGGCAGCGAGAACCGCCAGTTGTCGGCCGTCGTGCCGGCGCCGAACCTGGTGGTCGAGCCGAACACGATCCGGAAGTTGACGTGCACGGTCGGGCCGGAGTGCACATAGCGGCAGTCGATCAGGGCGTTGCCGTAGGCGGGGGTGGCGGAACCGCTGCTGGTCGTCCACGCCGGAGTCCAGTTCCGCCACACCGGCGGCGGCGGGTAGGCGGTCCAGGCGGTGCCGTTCCAGCGCTCCAGCCGTCCGTTCGCGTCCCGGTACTGCCCGGCGTACATGCCGTCGAAGCCCGCCGCCGGCACGATGCCGCCCAGCGCGGCGGTCGGGTGGCGCCGGTTGACGACGGCGGTCGTCCAGTCGATGCCGCCGTTCCCCGCCGACGCCCCGGCGCGCA
Organism: Streptomyces sp. SP18CS02; assembly: GCF_036322365.1. Classification (NCBI taxonomy): domain Bacteria; kingdom Bacillati; phylum Actinomycetota; class Actinomycetes; order Kitasatosporales; family Streptomycetaceae; genus Streptomyces; species Streptomyces sp. SP18CS02. The sequence goes on along the minus strand of NZ_JAQYXC010000254.1, from coordinate 24,713 downwards.
CGGTGACGCTGTACAGCGGCAGCGAGCTGACCGGGAGCGCCGGCTCGGCCGGGACGGCCGCGGGGGTGCCCGGGACGATCCGTACCAGCGCCCGGGTCTCCCCGGAGCCGTCGTACGGGTGGTCCTCCACGTCCAGCACGATCCGGTCGATCCGCGGGTAGGTGGGATCGCCGTCGGCGACCGTCAGGGTCTCCGGCTCGGTGACGGCGACCGGATAGGCGCCCTGGTCGGCGGCGCCCTGCACGACGGCCCGGCCGGTGCCGATGGCGCACTGCATGGCGGACACGCCGGTGAGGGCGAATCCGCCGGGCACGACGCCGGCCCGGGCGGTCAGCTCCCCGTTGGGCGTGAGCAGGGCGGAGGTGGTCAGTCGGGTGTCCTCACGGGTCTGGCCGGAGGACAGCAGCCAGGCGCTGCGTACGGTCATGAGCTGCTCCTTGGAAGAGGGTTCAGGACGCCAGGGCGGTCCAGGAGACCGGGACGCCCGACCAGGAGGCGGCCGCCGGCCCGAAGACGAACAGGGAGAACTCGGTGGCGGAGATGCCGAACGCGCGCGCGTGCCACTGGGCGGTGGAGCCCACACCGGAGTTGATGTTGCAGTAGACCCGCGGCGGGGCGGCGAACGGCGTGTCGAAGGTGACGACCCGGGTGTGCGAGGTGCTGTTGGTGAAGGTCAGCGTCTCGGTGCGGCTCTCGCCGTAGTGCGCCTTGTGCGTACGGACGATGAAGTCGTCGTCCGTCTTGAGGGTGTTGGCGGCCGCCCGGTAGAGCGAGGTGTCCACCACGGCGGTGCCGCCGGCGCCCCACATCAGCGCGCCGCTCGCCTTGATCAGCAGGCGGGACGCCCCGTCGTCGCGCACGCGCACCGAGATGGCGTCGGAGGCGGGTTCCGCCTCGCGGAACCGCAGGATCGAGTCGGTGCCGACGGTGTTGACCGCGTCCCGGTACAGACGGGCGTCGCCGAGCTGCAGGACGCCGTTGTTGCCGAGCCGCAGGATCGGCTCCCACACCGTGCCGCTCCAGCGCTGGAGCACACCGTCGAGGTCCCGGTACTGGCCCGGGTAGCCGCCGTCGAATCCGCCCGCCCAGCCAGGCGGGACGATCCCGCCGAGCGCGGCGGTGTAGCGGCGCCGTTCGGCCACGGCGGCGGCCCAGTCGAGGCCGCCGCTGCCGGCGCTCGCCCCGGCCGGGACGGTCACCTCGTACAGCTTCTCGCTGTTGGCGGGGGAGACCGGGGCCACCGGGGTGGCCGTGGCAGCGCCCTCGATGACCAGTACCTCGCCCTTGGGCGTGGTCGACCCGTCGTAGACCGGGTCGTGGACCTTCACCACCACGGCGTCGATGCGGCCGTAGGTCGCGTGCCCGGGGCTGAACGTCAGCAGCTCGTCCGCGTCCACGGCGACGGCGTAGCCGCCCTGGGTGGCCGCGTGGGCGCCCTGGATCCAGAGCCGGCCGGGGGTGAGGGTCGCCTGCATGGCGGAGGCGGGCCGCAGATCGAGTCCGCCCGGTACGCAGCCGCCGCGGGTGGTCAGCGGGCCGCTCGGGGTCATTCCCGCGGAGGCCGCCAGACGGTGGTCCTCGGGGGACATGCCGCTGCTCAGCCGCCCTACTCGTACGCTCATCGTCTGTTCTCCCTGAAGGTGATGGGGGCTAGAGGTGGGCCGAGCGCCAGCTCAGGCGGGCGGCCGCGGCCGGATCGCCGTCGGGGGCGCGGAAGTCGAGCCGGTTCTCGCCGGGCGAGAGGACGAACGACTGCTCGGGGCTGCTGCCGGGGGCCGCCGTGTACAGCCGTGAGGCGCGTCCGCCCAGCAGGACGGTCCCTTCCTGGACGTCCACGGTCAGCCGGTCGTCGGCCGCGAGCGTGATGTCGTACTCCAGGACCCGGCCGGTGGTGTGGTTGACCAGCCGCGGGCGGGTGACCGGGCCCGTGAACTCGACGCGGGGGCAGGTCGCCACCGAGCCGCTGTTCACGGCGACGGCGGAGCCGCCGGAGGCAGGGGCGCCGTAGTCCAGCGGGTAGCCGAGCGGATAGCCGAGGCCCGCGCCGTAGCGGGGGAGGGCGAGCGAGACGCTCTGCTCCTGCGGCTCGTAGCGGCGCGGATCGGTGGCCGTCCACTGCACGGTCACCCTGGTGGCGCCGCCGGTGGTGAACCTCCGGTCGGTGGGGACGGCGCGCTGGGCGATCCGCGCCCGTACGGCGGTGGTACGGCCGTGCAGCCGGACGGCCAGCCACTGTTCGGCGTCGTCGGTTCCGGTCCCGGTGGCGCGGACGAACGCGTCCAGCAGTTCGCCCGGGGCGCCGGGAGCGGCGTCCGGCAGCAGCCAGACGCCCGCCGTGACGACGCGCGGACGGGCCCAGCGGGCACCGGGCCAGGCGCCGTGTGCCGTGGGCCGGTCGGCGTCGGCGGCGTCCAGGGCGGGCAGGTCGGCCCAGCCGGTGAGGCCGTCGCGGTCGATCTGGAACGGGGTGGTGGGGCCCAGAAGAAGCCCGGCCCACTGGATCTGCCCGTCGAGGGTGATCAGTGAGCCGGGCGCGGATGTGGTGTCGGTCATGTGCGGTTGCCTCGCAGCGTCACGGCCTCGCAGCGGCCTCGGAGCGGGGTGCCGGGCGGGTGTCCTGAGCGGGTGGTGCCGGGCGGGTGTGCCGGGGGCCGGGCGTCCGGGGCGGTGCCCCGGGCCGGCGGCCCGGGAGCGGCTCGTGGGACGGGCCCGGCGGGAGCGGGCCGGGGCAGGGGGCGGGCCTCAGAGCAGGGGGTCGACACGGAGGTAGCGGGTGTCGAACCACGCCTCCACGGCCGCGTCCTCGGTCCGGTAGAGCGCCGTGACCACGTGCTCCGCCCCGGCGGCGAGCCCGGTCACGCGGTACGTGGACGTCACGGACATGTAGCGGGACCCCGCGTACACGGCACACAGGTCGTCGTTGGCCGGCGAGACGACGGTGGTGCCGCGCCGGACCACGGCGCCCGCGAAGCCGTACGCGGTCGACGAGGTGACCATCTTGATGCGGGCGCCCACCGTGACCAGGACGCCCCCGGTGCGCGGCGCGGTGAACGGCAGCGCCATCGCGGTGCCCGGAGTGTCGAGCAGTTTGTCGGTGAAGGCCGTCGACTTCGTGTAACCGGCGTCGTTGGAGAGCGTGTACGCCGGCCCGGGCACCGCCGGACGCCAGAGCGTCCCGTCCCACCGCTCCAGCCGCGTGGCCGTGTCCCGGTACTGGCCCGGATAGCCGTCCCCGCTGTGGGCGCCGGCCGGCGCGATGCCCCCGATCCCGCGGCCGTACGCCTCCCAGCGCGCCCCGTCCCAGCGCTGGAGCACGCCGTTCAGGTCGCGGTACTGGCCGGGATAGGCGCCGTTGCCGGAGTCGCCGGTGACCGGGAGGACCCCGCCCAGCGCGACGGTCGTGGTGCGCCGGTCGGTCAGCGCGGCCGCCCAGGCGATCCCCCCGTTCCCCGCGCTCGCCCCGGCCGCCACCCGCACCTCGTACAGCGCCAGCGCGGTGCCGGGCACGGCGGGGGCGGCCGGGACCGGGGCGGCGGTGCCCTGGAGGACCTCCACGACGGCCTCCGCGCGCTGCGAACCGTCGTACAGGTCGTCGTACACGCGCAGCACGACCAGGTCGACCCGGTCGTGCTGGGCGTGGCCGTCGGCGAAGGTCAGCGCGGTGGGCTGGGTGAGCGCCACCGGGTAGGCGCCCTGGCTGTCCATGCCCTGGACGATCGCCCGGCCGGGGAACACCGTCGCGGCCATCGCGGACGCGCCGGAGACGGTGAAGCCGGAGATCCGGTGCGTGCCGTCGGCGGAACCCGGCAGGATGCCGGAGCGGGTGCGCACCGGCGACTCGGGGGTGAGCGCGCCGAGCGCCGTGACGCGGGTGTCCTCGCGGGTCTGGCCGGACGGCGCCAGCCATCCGCTGCGTACGTTCATCGTCGTCGCCTCTCTGCTCGGGGCCGTGGGCCCGGTCGGTCGTCCGGGGGCCGGCGCGGTCGCGGCGACCGGCCCGGGTGCCGCGCCGGTCGCGGGCGTCGCGTCACCACTCGGCGCTGCGCCAGCGCACGGAGGCGGACGCGCCCGGGGCCGACCACTCCGGGCGGAAGGCCAGTTCGCCGCGACCGGCGCCGAACGCGAAGAGCTCCTCGGGCCCGCTGTCGGGGGCGGCGGTGTGCCGGCGGGACGCGGTGCCGTTGAGGGTGACCGTGCCGGCGGCGGTGTCCACGACCAGTTCGTCGTCGGCGGCCAGCTCGATGAGGTAGCGCAGCCGGCGGCCGCTGCCGCGCTCGGTCAGCGCGGGGTTGACGCAGGGCCCGCGGAAGGTGATCACCGGCTGGGTCGGGGCCGATCCGTCGTTGGTGACCGCCATGTCGCCGGTACTGGCCGCCTCCCCCCACTCCAGGGGCCAGGTCAGCGGCCAGGTCAGCCCGGTCTCCGGCTCGGGCGCGCCGGTGGAGGCGGACCGCTCGTCCACGGCGTAGCGCCGCGGGTCGGTGGCGAGCCACTGGACGCTCGCCCTGGCGACGCCCTGGGTGATCAGCTGCCGGTCGGCGGGCAGCACGCGCTGGGTGACCCTGGCCCGTACGACGAGGGTCTCGCCGTGCACGCGCACGGCCAGCCACTGCTCCTCGTCGCCCAGGGCGAGGCTCCGGCGCAGGGTGCGCAGGGTGTCGAGCGGGTCGCCGCCCGGCGGCGTCAGCAGCCACACCTGGGCGCCGATCCGGCGGGGGCGGGCGTACTGGGCGCCGGGCCAGGCCCCGTGCGCGGTCGGGCGGTCGGCGTCCGAGAGGTCGGCCTCGGGGAGGTCCTCCCAGCCGGTCATCCCCTGCCGGTCGATCTCGTACGGGGTGCCGGGGCCGAGCAGCAGTCCGGCCCACTGGATCTGCCCGTCGCGGGCGATCAATGAGCCGGGTGAGGTGTCGTCGGGTGTGCGGGGGGTCGTCGTGGCGGTCGCGGCCATACGGCCGTCACCTCCTGTCATGAGGCGGGAGCGGGCGTCGTCGGGGGCCTGCGGGGAGGGCGCGGGGACGCGCGCTCACGGGGAGGGCGTCGTCGGGGGCCTGCGGGGAGGGCGCGGGGACGCGCTCACGAGGCGCGGGCCAGGAAGAGCAGGTCCTCGGCGATCCCGTACGCGCTGCCGCCGGCCGGCTCGTGGAAGGTGTGCAGGCCGACGCGGCGCGGCCCGGACGTGTCCGCCCGGCTGCCGGGTTCGGCGGGCCGCAGCTGCTCCAGGGCGGCGAGCGGAAGGACGGATCCGGGGCGCGAGCCGTGCGGCGGGGTGACCACACCGCCCTCGGCGAGCATCGGGATCTTCGGGATGTCGACGCCGAACTTCTTGCCGAGGATGCTGAAACTGAGGCTGTTGAGGCCGTCGATGACCCAGTTGGCGAAGGAGATCAGTCCTTCGAGCGGCGCCTTCATCACGCCGACGACGGCCTGGAGCCCGGTCAGGATGAAGTCGCCGATGCCTCCGAGGGCGTCGCCCGTCGCGTTCGTCACCCGGGTGAAGGCGTCCGGGATCTTCTGCGTGATCCAGTCCAGGACGGGCCTGACGCCGTTCTGCAGGCTGTCCCAGGTGCTCCGCACGATCCCGCTGAGCGCCCGGGTCACGCCCTCGACCTTCTGGCGGACGGCGGGGAACCCCTTGTCGAGGAGCGCGCCGATCACCTTGAGGACGCCGGTGACGATGGTCAGTACGGCCGTGAAGTACGCCGAGACGACGGTGGCGTAGGCCCGGACGACCGGGGCGAGGAACTTCCCGATGCCCTGGAAGCCCTTGAGGACCTGGGTGAAGACCTGCCTCATGATCCGCTGCCCGGTCTGCGATTCGACCGCCAGCTCGATGAGGTAGCCGATCACGGGGACCAGCAGGCCGAGGACGAAGCCGAGCGGATTGGCCCGCATGGCGATGTTGACGGCCGTCATGGCACCGGCCGCGACGGCCAGCGCGCCGCCGAAGACGGCCATGAAGCCTCCCACGGTGATCCCGGCGGCGCCCAGCAGATCGGCCACGGAGACGAACCCGCCGGCCTCGGCGGCCAGGGCGCCCAGGGCGCCGCCCGCCGACCGCACCCGGCCGTTCGGGCTCCGCAGCCGGGAGCCCGCGGTCCCGGCCGTCCGTCCGGTCGCGACGGCGGAGCGCCCGGACGCCTCGGCCCCCGCCTTGAGGCCGCCCACCGCGGTGGCCGACGCCTGCGTGCCGGGCCGTATGCCGTCGAGGGTCCCGGCCGCCGCCCTGATGCCCCGGCCGATGGTCCGCAGGGACCCCGTCGTGCCCGACAGGTGCCCGCGGAGGCCGCGCAGCGCGGCCGCCACGCCGGCCATCGGATCCATCGCCGGAAGGGCCGCGGCACTCATCCGCGGGCCTTCGCCAGGAACATCAGCGCCTTCGCCGTGTCCCGTACGTCACTGGAGGGGGCGGCGTAGTAGTGCTCGATGTGGAATCCGGACCCGCCCGTGGTGACGCTCCGGGCCCTGGCCCGGGCCGCGGTGTGCCGCAGCAGCCGGTTCAGCTTGGACAGCGGGAGCACGGCCTCGGCCTCGCCCGCCTCGGCGATGATCGCCGGGACGCCGCCGGCCCGGGGGGTGATGACGCCGCCCTCGGCGAGGCGGGGGATGCGGGGCAGGCTGACGCCGAAGGTCTTGCCGCCGACGAGCGGCACCCAGCCGGGGATCGACACCTTGATGCCGTTGAGCTTGCCGATGGCCGAGTTGATCAGGTCGATGACGGCGTTGATCGGGCCGCGGACGGCTCCCTTGATGGCGTCGAAGGCGCGCGAGGCGATGCCCTTGAGCCCGCCCCAGATGCTGGACAGCTTGTCCTTGACCTTGGTGAACGCCTGGGGAATGACATCGCGGACCCAGTTGATGACGGGCGAGATGATGTTCTTGATGCCGTTCCAGACACCGGATATCACCGACTTGACGGCGTTCATCACCGTCGTGATGACATTTTTCCAGGCGTTGAAGTACGTCGTGATGACCTTGGCGACGGCCTGCACGACCACCGTGACGGCCTTCTTGATGCCGTCCCACACCTTTTTGATCAGGTCGCCCGCGGCCTTCATGATCGGCCCCACGGCCTTCATGACACTGCTGATGACCTTCTTGATGGCGTCGAAGGCGACCTTGAGCACCTTCTGCATCGTCTTGGACTGGGTCGCCATGTCGACGACCTTCTGGATCAGCGGGGCGAGCAGATTGAGCAGAGTGCCGATGAAATTGCCCTTCATCGACTTGTTGAGGCCGTTCATGCCCTTGGAGGCGTTGTCGGCCCCCTTCTTGAAGTTGCCGATCTGGGTGCCGCCCCGCTGGCCGGCCTGACCGGCCTTGGAGAGCGACTTGTCCGCCCGGTCGGCGGCCGATCTGAGGTTGTTCAGCTCACGGGTGGACCCCTGGGCGGCGGACCGGAGCGCGCTCAGCCCGCTCTGTCCGGTACGGGCGCCCTGGCCGATGCTCTGGGCCGCCCGGGCCGAACCGTCGGCCTGGGCCTTGAACTGTTTCAGTGAGCCCGCGGCCCGTGCTGCTGCGGAAGCGAGCGACATGGCGACTCCTTGCGATAGGGCGATCAGGCGAAGGCGGTGGCGAGTGCGTCGACGGTGCTGCGCAGGACACGGAGGTCGGAGGCCACTCCCTTGATCGTGGGGCTGGCGTTGTCGACTCCGCGCGGAAGGCGATGGGCGGGGAGTCCGGCGACCCGGTCCGCCTCCCTCTGGCGCTGGGCCTGCGTGGCCTGACCGGCCCGCGCCGCACCCCGGAGGGCTTCCTTGATCTTGTCCATGTCACGCCGGAGGTTTTCCAGGATCGCGTCGTCCTGCTCCTTCTCGCGCCTCTTCGCTTTCTGCGTCCGGCTTTCGAATACCTTCTGCCACTTGTCGATCCACGTGTTGGTCCATTTGAACTCGCGTGTGGCGCCGAGAATGGTGATCCCCTTTTCGTCGACCTTGAAAAGGGAGATTCCGATGGTGGCGAGCGTCAGCCCGGTGACCGTCGCACCGACTCCGGTGAGCGTTCCGCTCAGCTTGCTCTGGGAGATGCTCAGGTCGCTGATGGTCCTGCTCAGGCCGGCGATGCTCGTGGAGTTTCCGCTCAGGGTGCGGCGGTCCTCCTTGTAGGACTCCTTCAGCGTCGCGATGTCGGAGCCATGGGTGGCGAGCGTCCCTCCATGACTGGCTATCGTCGTGCGGAAGGATTTGATGGCGCCCTCGGCGATGCCGAGGTCCCTGTCCAGTTGTGCCGTATCTCTGGCCATGTCCACCTCGCAGTGGGGTTCGGGTGAGGGCGTTCTCCCGGTGGCGAGAGGTCACCTGAAGAAGCCGAGCAGTTCGGAGGGGCTGGGGGCTTCCGGGCCTGCGGCGTCTTCGGTGCCTGCCGCGCCGTCCGCGGCGGTGTCACCCGGCCGCGGCACCGGCGCCGGGGGCTCCGGCGGTTCGCCGTCCTCGTCCGTGTTGACCGTGGCGAACATCCAGTTCGCGGCGGCCAGATGGTCCACCACCGCCGCCAGCAGGTGGTCGGTGACCGACCACTCGGCCTCTTCGCCGTACAGGTCGCGGTTGACCGCGCTGTCGCGTGGCAGGTGCTTGACGAGCACCGCGAGCCGACGGGAGGTCAGCCGGCCGCGGTGCCAGTCGAGCAGGTCCACGCCGTAGTAACGGAGCAGGTCGGCTTCGAGGGCCTCGGCGTGTTCTTCGGCGAACGCGACGAGGCTCAGTCTTCCCCCAGGCCGAGCCCGGTCTCCTTGCCGTACGCCTCAAGGATCCCGGCGATGTCCTGCATGGTGATGTCGTGCCGGGTGAAGCGCTCGAACTGCTCGGCGCCCATCAGCAGCCCCAGCAGTCCGTCGACGTCGTTGTCGTCGAGCTGCTGGAGTGCCTTGGCGGTGACACGGGTGAGTTCGGTCGGGAGCTGGAAGGTGTCGCCGTCCAGGTCGAAGGACCAGGAACGGCCGACGGCCTCCATGCGCTGCGCGCGTGCGGCGTTGACGTCGAAGCGGGCCATGGGCGGGTGCCTCCAGGGAGAGAGAAGGGGGTGGGCGGTGCCGGGCGGGGCCGTGGACGGCCCCGCCCGGCGGGTGTCACACGGCGGAGTACGCCGGGTCCTTCATCACGAAGGTGGCCAGCGGCGCGTTGTCGCCCGAGGACAGCGCGGTGAAGGTGACACCGAGCGACGCCGCGGACTTGCGGGCGAGCTTGATGTCGTCGGCGGCGGTCACCTGGCCGCGCGGGATCACGAAGCGGTACGTGATGTTGGTGCCGTCCGTGAACTCCAGGCCGAGCGCGCGCTCGTCGAAGGTCGGGCCGTCCGGGATGCTGAGGCTGAAGACGCCGGCGGCGTCGGCGACCGGCTTGACGTCGGCCTTGCTGCCGCCGATGAAGAACGGCAGCGTGTCCTCGTTGAACTGGAGCATCGCGAACTTCAGCGTGAGGTCACGGTCCGAGTAGACGAACCGGGCCGGGCTGATGGCCTGCCAGGTCTCCACCGGGTCGAGCTTGTCCTTCTTGGCGAAGGTCACGCCGTCGGTGGTGGTGTAGCCGAGGTCCGTCCACGCCGCGCCCCAGTCGGCCGCCGGGTTGGCGGAGAAGGTGGTCGGGGCGGCGGCGCCGACCGTGCCCACGAGGACTCGGCCGGTACCGGCCACACGGATCTCGGACGCGTTGTTTCCTGCCATGACTGGTACTCCTTGGGTGAGGTGGTGCCTGAGGGCTGCCGCGGATACGGCAAAGGCCCCGCCGTGGGTGGCGGGGCCTGGACTGTGGGGCGTACGGGGCGTGTTCAGGCCGTACGCAGGGAGAACCGCAGCACGCAGAGATAGCGGTTGGCCGCGGTGTAGAGGTAGTCGGGCAGCCAGCGGGGGCCGTCGGCCTCGCTGACGTCCGTGACGGTCGAGGACCCGTGAACCGTGCCGGCCGACTGGAGCAGCACCGCCCGCGCCGCGTTGGCGAGGGTGTGCGCGGCCGGTTTGTCGGGGCCGTAGACCTCCAGCTCGATCAGCGGCTGGTCGAGGTGCAGATCGTCGATCCAGGCACCGCCGCGCCGGGAGACGATCACGGCCCGCGCCGTGCCGTCGAAGCCGGGCGGCGGGGTCTCGTCCACGATCGCCCCCGCCAGCTCCGGGCGGTCGGAGAGGAGGTCCACGACGATGGCCTCCACGTCGGGGAACGTGCTCGGGGCTGAGCTCATGACGGGATGTCACTCCATTCGTACGCGGGGGAGACGAGGACGGCGGAGCTGTGTCCCGGAGGGATGGGGGCACAGCTCCGCCGCTGCACTCATTGTGATTGAGATCGTGCGAGCGCGCAACTAGTTCGTGCGCGGCCGCACTTGGAACGTCGTTCGGAGTGGTGTCCGCCGACCCCGGCGCGTTACGCTGCCTACTTCGAACGTGTATTCGAAAAGGTGGCGGTGCATGTGGAGGTGCGCATGGTCAGCAGTGCTCAAGAGCGGCTGACCGAGGTGGTCGCCGCAGTCGTGGAAGTCGCCGCGGAGGCGGGGGAGTCCGGTACGTACACCGGAGAGGTCGCGAGAACGCTCACCGCCGTCGTCGGCAAGATCGGCGCGCGCATCGCCGTCGACGCCGAGGTCCGCGGGTTCACCAGCGGCTGGCAGGAGGCGGTACGGCTGACCGGCACGCACCCCGGTGCCGATGGGGCCCGTGTGCCGCGCGTCCACGCCGAACGGCCCGGCGGCCCCGAGAACCTCGCCGGCCCCCCGGAGCGGTCCGGGCGCCCCGGAGGCGCCGAGAGCTCTGTGAGCGCCGGAGACCCCGAGAAGCCCGGAAACCCCGACCCCGAGAAGCCCGGAAACCCCGACCCCGAGAAGCCCGATAGCCCCGGAAAACCCGAGAGCCCCGACAGGCGGCCAGGTGTCTCCGGTGCCTCCGGCGGCCCGGACGGTCCCCGCGGCCCGGGCGGTCCCCGCGGCCCCGGCGGTCCCGGGGCGTCCGGCGGTCCCGGGGCGTCCGGCGGTCCCGGGCGGCCTGTCAGGGGTGACGGCCCATGACACCCCCACCTCCCGGTCCGCGGGCACGCCGGAGACGCCGGAGACGCGAGAAGAGGCGGCCGCCCCGCGAAGGGGCGGCCGCCTCTGGTCTCCGCGCCGACGGCTCAGCCGGCGGCCGGCGCATCGCCGTGCCCGCTGTGGCCCCCGGCGGCGGGGGCGCCGAGGCCGGCGGGCCTGCGCCGCGCCGCGCGCTCCGCCGCGAACACGTCCTCCAGCCGGTAGAGCAGGGCCCGCCCGCGATGACCGGCCGGCCGCAGATGCCCGAGCTGGACCCACTTGCGGATGGTGGCGGGCACCACCCCCGCCTCGCTCGCCGCCAGTTCTCCGCCGATCAGCGCGCTCATCGCCGATTCCCTCCCGTGTCTCCCGTGTCTCCGATGTCTCCCGTGTCCACGGTGTCTCCCGCCCGCTCCCGCGCGCGCTCGTCCATCGAGGCGCCGATCTCCCCGGCGTCGCCCCCGGACGACGAGGCCAGCGCATCCCACTGCGCCTCGCGCCATACGTGCCGGTAGGCGGGATCCGTACGGCAGTCGCACTCCTCGTCCTCGCACCGGCAGGCCGGGTTGACGCACAGCACCGCCCGGCGGGCCGGGAAGGCGCGCAGGGACACCGAGTCGCACCACGGGCAGCGCCCGCGCACCCGGACCATCGACTCGGTGTCCCCGAGCGCGCGGGAGCAGCGCCGCGCCATCCGCCGGGCTTCGTCGCGGACGTGCTCGACCAGCGCCGGGTGGGCCAGGGCCGGATCCAGCAGACCGGCGATCCGCGACAGGCGCTGCGGTACGCGGGCGTGGCGCGGCCGCCCGAGCCCGAGCTTGTCGTGGACGGCCTCGTCCAGCTCGACCACCCCGTCGGTGATGTCGCGGATCGCGTCCGAGACGTGCAGCCGCAGGGGCGCGGCCGAGTGGCCGGGCACGGCGAGCCCGTGCCGCTGCTCGACGAGCAGCGCCTCGTGCCGCTCCTCGCGCAGAAGCTCGTCGCCGGGGCCGCTCGGGGCGTGTCCCGCCCCGGGTGCCCGCCGTCCGGGCGCGAGCTCGGTCAGCAGCTCGGGGAACTGCCGCAGGAGGGCTTCTATCCACAGGGCGGCGTCACGGCGGACGCGGTCGGGGTCGTTCGGTACGGGCACGGTGCCTCCCAAGGGGTACGGGCGCGGGCGGGGACGGATCGTCATGCGGGGCGAGGTGCCCTTCCACGGGGAGCGACCGGGCGCCCGTTGCGCCACAGCCGTCCGGCGCTCACGCCGTCGAACCAGCTCTCCGCCGGGGCGACCGTCTCCTCGCACTCGCGCACCACGGGGCAGCGCCCGCAGGCGAGCAGGGCGGGCCGGGCCTCCGCCTCGCGGCGGGAGAAGACGACGTGCGCGGGCAGACCGGAGCACGCCGCCGCCGCTCGCCAGCCGAGGAACTCCAGGACCTCGGGCAGCGGCAGGGCGGGCGCGGAGGGACCCGCGCCACGGGCCGCGGCTCCCGGTCCGGGCGGCGGGCCCCCGGATCCACGGCGGGGGGCGCGAGCAGGTCCGGGCGCGGCTCCGGGCAGGGACGCGGCGGCGGGCAGGGACACGGGCACGGACACAGGTACGGACACGGCGGCGCTCCTGACTCGGCGCGACGCGCCGGACGCGGGCTGTTGCGGATTCGCACCCTCGCATGTTGCGTGCTCGCACGCAACTTCTTTCCCTTGGGTCCCTTTGCACAATCCACACCCCACAGGCCTGAGACCACGTAATTCCGTGCGCGCAAGCGCGATAAGCTGAGGCCCGCTTCGGAGGGAGGCGACCATCCATGACCGCCAATGAGCTGGAGCAGTTCGCCGCCTGGATCGAGGAGCTCATCCGTCGGCGCGGCTTCGACATCGACAGCCCGCGCGGGGGCGGCAAGTCCCGCCTCGCCGACGAGGCGGGCGTCCACCGCGCCGCCATCACCCGGCTGCTCCAGCGGCAGAGCATGCCGGACCTGGAGACCACCCGGCGCCTCGCCCACGTCCTGGACGTGCCCGTGCGGGACATGCTCATCCGGTCCGGCCGGCTCACCGAGGAGGACCTGCCGCTGCCGCAGGCCGCCGAGGGGGCGACCGGTACCGAGGCCCGGCAGCTCACGCTGGAGGAGGCCGCGACGGCCCTCGGCGTCCCGTCCGACCAGCGGGAGATGTTCATCAAGGTCGCCGGTCAGTTCCTCCCGGCCTCGCCCGTGCGCAGAGGTGAGCGCGCCCCGCTCGCCCGCGACTGAGCCGATCCCGGCCGGCCCGCCCCGCGGCCGCGGGCCGTCGGCGCCCGTGCGCGCTCGGCCGGGCCTGGAAAGGTTCTTCCGGACCCCCACCAGTAAGCTGGCCCGGCCTGGCCCCCCACGCCACGAGCAGGCTGTACGCCCCTCAAGTGCCGCGCACGCGCCCGGCAGCCGTCACCAGAGCTGACGCGTGACCGACGTGTGCCTCCGACGCCAGGGCGGGATTGGCAGCGATGGGACGCGAGAGAGAGATACGCATGGCCGAGGGCGACGAGCGCTCCCGGCCAGCCGACGGCCCGGCCGGCGGCCGCCACGAGGGCCACGCCGACGGTCACGGCAGCCGTGACACCCCCGCCGGCGGCCACGGCGGCCGCGCGGACACCCATGACCGCCATGACGGCCATGACACCCATGACGACCGTGACGACCGTGACGGCCGGCACCGCCGCTCCGACGGCCGTTCCGGGGCCGACGGCCTCCCGCCGCTGCCGCCCGACGACGTTCCGGGGCTGCTCGGCTTACTCGGCAGACTGCTGGAGCGCCACGGCCCCGGGGAGATCGCCCTTCTCCTGCGCGACGAACTCGACCGCCGTGAGGTGCGGGCGTACGCCGACGGCTGGCGGGACGCCGCCGCCCACTACGCCGCCGCGCTGGAGGAGGCCCGGCTCGCGCGCGCCCGGACGCTGCGGCTGGTGGGCCGTACGCCGGGTCAGGCGGCGGTGATCCCCTTCCCGCAGGACCGGCAGGACGGCGACGACCCGGTGCGCGGCGGTCCGCCGTCCCCGGGCCCCGCCGCGAGCGGCCCCGGGTCCCCGGCGGGCGGAACCGGCTCCACCGCCGTCGGCACCGGCCGGGCCCCCGGCGGCGGCACCGGCCACGCGCCCCGGAGCGGCGCCCGGCAGGAGGCCGCGGCGGACGAGCCGGGCGACGCTTCCGCCGGTTCCGCGCGGGCGGAGACCGACCCGGGGGCCAGGCCCGCCTTCGTACCGAAGAGCCGCAACTCCCGCGTACCCACGATTCCCAGGCTCGGTCCGTCCCGGCCCCGGCGCGAGCCGTCCGCCGCGCCGGACGACGACACCCTGTGAGAGCCTGACGGCGACACCCTGTGAGAGGGGCGTGGCGGGCCGTCGTGGGGCGGGGCGCTGGCGTGGCATTTGTTTTGACCGGAGTCCATGCGATAGGTACGCTCAGACCTTGTGCCTGGGGTGTGCCTGGGCTCCTGTGCGTGTCCTCAACCGCACGGCGAGTCCGTAAGGGCCACCGCAATCTGCGCTCCTTCCTGCCTTTGGGTGGGAGTCCGCAGTATTCGACACACCCGACCGCGTGGGTCGGTGACTGTTCCAGGTTAGTTTCACTACGGCACACAGAAACCGGAGAAGTAGTGCCTACGATCCAGCAGCTGGTCCGGAAGGGCCGGCAGGACAAGGTCGAGAAGAACAAGACGCCCGCGCTCGAGGGTTCGCCCCAGCGCCGCGGCGTCTGCACGCGTGTGTTCACGACCACCCCGAAGAAGCCGAACTCGGCCCTCCGTAAGGTCGCGCGTGTGCGTCTGACCTCCGGCATCGAGGTCACGGCCTACATCCCGGGTGAGGGACACAACCTGCAGGAGCACTCCATCGTGCTCGTGCGTGGTGGCCGTGTGAAGGACCTGCCGGGTGTTCGCTACAAGATCATCCGCGGTTCGCTCGACACCCAGGGTGTCAAGAACCGCAAGCAGGCCCGCAGCCGCTACGGCGCCAAGAAGGAGAAGTAAGAATGCCTCGTAAGGGCCCCGCCCCGAAGCGCCCGGTCATCATCGACCCGGTCTACAACTCTCCCCTTGTCACGTCGCTGATCAACAAGCTTCTGCTCGACGGCAAGCGTTCCACCGCCGAGCGGATCGTGTACGGCGCCATGGAGGGCCTGCGCGAGAAGACCGGCGCCGACCCGGTCATCACGCTGAAGCGCGCCCTTGAGAACGTCAAGCCGTCTCTCGAGGTCAAGTCCCGCCGTGTCGGTGGCGCCACCTACCAGGTGCCGATCGAGGTCAAGCCCGGTCGCGCCGCCACCCTCGCGCTGCGCTGGGTCGTGGGTTACTCCCGCGCCCGCCGCGAGAAGACGATGACCGAGCGCCTCATGAACGAGCTGCTCGACGCGTCCAACGGTCTTGGCGCTGCCGTCAAGAAGCGTGAGGACACCCACAAGATGGCCGAGTCCAACAAGGCCTTCGCGCACTACCGCTGGTAGTCGCTACCCACATCGAAACCGAGAGAAGACTGAGCCTTATGGCCACCACTTCGCTTGACCTGGCCAAGGTCCGCAACATCGGGATCATGGCCCACATCGACGCGGGCAAGACGACGACCACCGAGCGCATCCTGTTTTACACCGGTGTGAGCTACAAGATCGGTGAAGTCCACGACGGCGCAGCCACGATGGACTGGATGGAGCAGGAGCAGGAGCGCGGCATCACGATCACGTCCGCCGCGACGACCTGCCACTGGCCGCTCGAGGACGTCGACCACACCATCAACATCATCGACACCCCGGGCCACGTCGACTTCACCGTCGAGGTGGAGCGTTCGCTGCGCGTGCTCGACGGCGCCGTGACGGTGTTCGACGGTGTCGCCGGTGTGGAGCCCCAGTCCGAGACCGTCTGGCGTCAGGCGGACCGCTACGGCGTTCCGCGTATCTGCTTCGTCAACAAGCTCGACCGTACCGGCGCCGAGTTCCACCGCTGCGTCGACATGATCGTGGACCGCCTCGGCGCGACCCCGATCGTGATGCAGCTGCCCATCGGTGCCGAGATGGACTTCAAGGGCGTGGTCGACCTCGTCCGCATGAAGGCCCTCGTGTGGTCCGCCGAGGCGACCAAGGGCGAGATGTACGACGTCGTCGACATCCCGGCCACGCACACCGAGGCCGCCGAGGAGTGGCGCGGCAAGCTGCTCGAGACGGTCGCGGAGAACGACGAAGAGATCATGGAGCTGTACCTGGAGGGCCAGGAGCCTTCCGAGGAGCAGCTGTACGCCGCGATCCGTCGTATCACCATCGCTTCCGGCAAGGGCGGCGACACCACGGTCACCCCGGTGTTCTGTGGTACCGCGTTCAAGAACAAGGGCGTTCAGCCCCTGCTCGACGCCGTCGTGCGCTACCTCCCCTCCCCCCTGGACGTCGAGGCCATCGAGGGCCACGACGTCAAGGACCCGGAGGAGGTCGTCAAGCGCAAGCCGTCCGAGGAAGAGCCGCTGTCGGCGCTCGCCTTCAAGATCGCGAGCGACCCGCACCTCGGCAAGCTCACCTTCATCCGGGTCTACTCGGGTCGCCTGGAGGCCGGCACCTCGGTGCTGAACTCCGTGAAGGGCAAGAAGGAGCGCATCGGCAAGATCTACCGCATGCACGCGAACAAGCGTGAGGAGATCGACGCGGTGGGCGCCGGCGACATCGTCGCCGTCATGGGCCTGAAGCAGACCACCACCGGTGAGACGCTGTGCGACGAGAAGAACCCGGTGATCCTGGAGTCCATGGACTTCCCGGCGCCGGTCATCCAGGTCGCCATCGAGCCCAAGTCCAAGGGTGACCAGGAGAAGCTGGGTGTCGCCATCCAGCGTCTCGCGGAGGAGGACCCCTCCTTCCAGGTGCACACCAACGAGGAGACCGGCCAGACCATCATCGGTGGTATGGGCGAGCTTCACCTCGACGTCCTCGTCGACCGTATGCGTCGCGAGTTCAAGGTCGAGGCGAACGTCGGCAAGCCGCAGGTCGCGTACCGCGAGACGATCCGCAAGGCCGTCGAGCGTCATGACTACACCCACAAGAAGCAGACCGGTGGTACCGGTCAGTTCGCCAAGGTGCAGATCGCGATCGAGCCGCTCGAGGGCGGCGACGCCTCGTACGAGTTCGTGAACAAGGTCACCGGTGGCCGCATCCCCAAGGAGTACATCCCCTCGGTGGACGCGGGTGCTCAGGAGGCCATGCAGTTCGGCATCCTGGCCGGCTACGAGATGACTGGCGTCCGCGTCATCCTTCTCGACGGTGGCTACCACGAGGTCGACTCCTCCGAGCTCGCGTTCAAGATCGCCGGTTCGCAGGCCTTCAAGGAGGCCGCGCGCAAGGCTTCGCCGGTCATCCTCGAGCCGATGATGTCCGTCGAGGTCACCACGCCCGAGGACTACATGGGTGAGGTCATCGGCGACATCAACTCCCGCCGTGGCCAGATCCAGGCCATGGAGGAGCGCAGCGGCGCTCGCGTCGTGAAGGGCCTCGTGCCTCTCTCGGAGATGTTCGGCTACGTCGGAGACCTCCGCAGCAAGACCTCGGGTCGCGCAAGCTACTCGATGCAGTTCGACTCCTACGCCGAGGTTCCGCGGAACGTCGCCGAGGAGATCATCGCGAAGGCCAAGGGCGAGTAACTCTTCCGAGTTCACGCTTTAGGCTTGTCACCGGATACTCCGGGGCATTCGGTGCCGATCGCACCACGTGCCCCGGGGGCCGGCATCCCAGCAAAGATCACCTGGCGCCGATGAAGCAAGGCGTACAGAACCACTCCACAGGAGGACTCAGTGGCGAAGGCGAAGTTCGAGCGGACTAAGCCGCACGTCAACATCGGCACCATCGGTCACATCGACCACGGTAAGACGACCCTCACGGCCGCCATTACCAAGGTGCTGCACGACGCGTACCCGGACCTGAACGAGGCCTCGGCCTTCGACCAGATCGACAAGGCTCCTGAGGAGCGCCAGCGCGGTATCACCATCTCCATCGCGCACGTCGAGTACCAGACCGAGTCGCGTCACTACGCGCACGTCGACTGCCCCGGTCACGCGGACTACATCAAGAACATGATCACGGGTGCGGCGCAGATGGACGGCGCCATCCTCGTGGTCGCCGCCACCGACGGCCCGATGCCGCAGACCAAGGAGCACGTGCTCCTGGCCCGCCAGGTCGGCGTTCCGTACATCGTCGTCGCCCTGAACAAGGCCGACATGGTGGACGACGAGGAGATCCTGGAGCTCGTCGAGCTCGAGGTCCGTGAGCTCCTCTCCGAGTACGAGTTCCCGGGCGACGACCTGCCGGTCGTCAAGGTCTCGGCGCTCAAGGCGCTCGAGGGCGACAAGGAGTGGGGCCAGTCGGTCCTGAACCTGATGGCCGCCGTCGACGAGGCGATCCCGCAGCCCGAGCGTGACGTCGACAAGCCGTTCCTGATGCCGATCGAGGACGTCTTCACGATCACCGGTCGTGGCACCGTCGTCACCGGTCGTATCGAGCGTGGTGTCCTCAAGGTCAACGAGACCGTCGACATCGTCGGTATCCGTCCGGAGAAGACCACCACCACGGTCACCGGCATCGAGATGTTCCGCAAGCTGCTCGACGAGGGCCAGGCCGGTGAGAACGTCGGTCTGCTCCTCCGTGGCATCAAGCGCGAGGACGTCGAGCGCGGCCAGGTCATCATCAAGCCGGGTTCGGTCACGCCGCACACGGAGTTCGAGGCCCAGGCGTACATCCTGTCCAAGGACGAGGGTGGCCGTCACACGCCGTTCTTCAACAACTACCGCCCGCAGTTCTACTTCCGTACCACGGACGTGACCGGCGTCGTGACCCTCCCCGAGGGCACCGAGATGGTCATGCCGGGCGACAACACCTCCATGACGGTCTCGCTGATCCAGCCCGTCGCCATGGAGGAGGGCCTGAAGTTCGCCATCCGTGAGGGTGGCCGGACCGTGGGCGCCGGCCAGGTCGTCAAGATCAACAAGTAGTCTTGTTGGTATGACCTGGTAGCTCCCTGGAGCATCAGCAAGGGCCCCGCACCGAAAGGTGCGGGGCCCTTGTCGTGCTCCGCCCCGGGCCTTCCGCGTCCCGCCGGACCGCCGTGTCCGGCCGGTTCTTCGCGTCCGGCCGGCGTCCTGATGCTTCGGGGCTCCCGGACGCTTCGGCGGCAACGGGCCGGCCGGGTCCGGCCTCAGCTCTCGGTACGGGCCTCGGGCGCCCACGTCCACGGGTGCGCGTCCGCGCCCAGGCCGATCGCGAGGGCGCCGTCGCGGCCCAGGTGCAGGGTCGCGGCCTCCACCGCCACCGCCCCGCGCGTACGGGTCGACAGCCGGTCCCCGTCCCGCAGCAGCATCCGCCCGTCGGCGTCCTTGCCGAGCAGCACCGGCCCCTTGGGCGTGGCGGCCGCACCGACCGGCCCGTGTCCGTCCAGCTGGACGCGCGAGGGGGCGGCGCCGTCCACCCGGACCGCCAGCAGCTCCTTGGCGGCCGGCGCCCGGTAGTACAGCTCCAGGTCCCCCGTCGGCGTGGTGGCGACCGCCACCGGGTCGCCGGACAGCGGAAGCGCGCTGTCCGCGCGGAAGACCACCGGCGACCCGGTCGCGTCCTGCGACCAGTGGTGGACGCCCTCGCGCCCGGCCGCGAAGAGGTGCACCCGGCCCGCGCTGTCCACGGCGGCCGACAGCCCGTCCTGCACCTCCTCGCCGCCCAGGTCCCGCCAGGGGCCCCAGGCCCCGTCCGTGTCACGGACCCGGCTGCTGACGCCCTTGTCCGCGTTCCGTACGAAGAGGTGGATCCGGCCGTCCCCGCCGGTCACGGCCACCGGAACGCCCAGCCGCCGCCCCCGGTCGTCACCGCGCTCCGGGTTGCCGAGCCCCGCCCAGGCGCGGAACGGACCGCCCGGCGAGCGCTGCTCCAGCACGACGATCTCGCGCCTGTTGGCCCCGCCGTGCCCCCCGAGCGCGGCGAACCGCAGTCCGAACAGCAGCTGCCGCCCGTCCGGCAGCGCCGCCGCCCCGAGCCCGGGCGCCAGCGGCCCCCCGCCCAGGTCGTCCGGCGCGCCCCACCGGCCGCTGCCGCCCTCCGTCTCGCGCCAGCGCACCGCGCGCAGCCCCAGCACCCCGTACGCGGTGAGGCGCCCGTCGCGTCCGGTCGTCACGACCGGCCCCGCGTCCGGGTAGCGGTAGTGGGTGGCGCGCACCCAGCCCTTCTTGTTGGTGAGCGGACGCCTGCCGCCGACGCTGTAGTCGCCGCATCCGGCGCTGTTGCCGCACTGCCAGGACGGGTCGCCGCCGTACGGGACGAGGTGCGACGCCTTCTCCTGGAGGACCTGGGGCGGCAGGTTCTTGGGCCAGTGGCGGTTGTAGTACCCGCGGAACGACGTGGTGACGAAGGCGGGTATCGCCCCGCCGTCCTTCGTCGCGTCGGCGACCCAGCGCACCATCGCGGCCCAGCTGAAGCAGGCGACCGCCGTGTGGTCGGCGTGGTCCGAGTAGCCGGGCTGCTCGGAGTCCTTCTTGCGGGTCTTCTCGTCGCTGTGCTGGATGTCCGGGTCGGGATCCAGGGTGTGTATCACGGTCGGCCGGTACTGCTCCATCAGCCCGACGAGCACGTCGATCAGCCGGTCGTAGTCGTAGTCGTCGGCCTTGCGCACGGGCGAGTCGTCGGCCACGACGGTCCGCAGGCCCAGCGCACGGTCCTTCCACAGGCTGGGGAGGGCCATCCAGCGTCGCGGGGCGTGCATCGAGAGGTTGAGGAAGACCAGCTCCACGCGCCGGTTGCCGTTGGTGATGGTGTTGATCTCCGCCCGGCGGCCGCCGCGCAGCGTGACGACGCCCTTCTGCCAGCTCGCGAAGACGTCCAGGCCGAGCATGGTCGCGTACGCCTGGCGCAGGCCCTGGTGGCGGGCGGAGGAGTAGGCGGACTTGTCGGCGGGGGTGCCCTTGCGGCCGGGTATGTGGTTCCTGCCGTCGTGCTCGCCGGCCGTGACGTAGACCGTCACCAGCGGCACCCCGGCGTCGAGCATCCGCCGGGCGTCCGGGTTCATGAAGTACAGGTCGTCGTCCGGGTGGGCGGCGATCTGCATCAGCTGGGCGCGCCGCGAGCTGGTGATGGGGATGCCGGGAGCCGGGTCGGCGGTGGGCCCGGCCCGCCGGGGGGCGGGCACGGAGCAGGCGCCGAGGGCGGTCGCGCCGGTCAGGGCGGCGAGGGCGGCGACGACACCGCGCCGCCGCGGCCGCCGCCCACCCGTCCGCGGGCCCCGGTCCTCGGTGTGCCCGGGGGTCTCGCGAGGCGAGCCGCCCATGCCTGCGCGAGCAGCGCTGTCGTCCACGTGTGGTGCTCCGTCCGCTTCCCCCGCAGCGGCCGGCAGAGGGCCCCGTCTGCGTAACGTCATCTCCCCAGGCGGCGGGCGGGCGGTCGGAGCCGCGGCCCCCGCGATCGAGTAGACGGCTGAGCGATGCCCGGGGTTGCCCGTGGTGACGTCCTTTGTTCGAAACGGGACATCCGTTCGGGGCGCGGGGGTCGGTTCCAACGGGGCGTCCCCCTCACGGTTCTGTCGTGGCGTCACCCGACCCGGCCGAGGGGCCGGTCCGCGTCCCCGGGAAGCGCCCGGCAAGCGCCGCACTCGCCCGGTTCCGGCGCCCGGAACGCCCGGTCGCAGCGCTCGCAGTTCTGCAACGGGTGCTGCCGCGCGGCCGGGGCGGCGCGGGGCGCGGGCGGTGGCGGGAGCAGGGCGGTGAGCCGATGGGCGAGCAGTCCGGCGGCGCGGCGCACGCCCTCGGGCGGCAGGTCCGCCGTCAGGGCATGCCGTACGGACTCCGCGCTGACGTCCCGTTCCAGCCACGCGGCGACCCCTGGCGCCAGCCGCTCCGCGTCCCGCGCGGAGAGCAGCAGGCGCGGGTCCTGGCGGTGCAGGCCCGAGAGCAGGGCGGTTGCGGACGCGAGGAGGGAGGCGGCGGGGAAGGCCGGCCGGGGCACGCGCAGCGGCGCGGCTTCGCGGCGGGGGGCGTGTACGGGCTCGGGGGCGGGCGGCGCCACCGAAGCGCACGCGGCGTCGTCCTCGCCGATCGGGCGGCCGGGCGGTGGTCCGGGCGGGCAGGCGCGCTCCGGAGTGTCCGGGGCCACGCGCTCGCATCCGCCGTCCGGTTCGGTCCGCCGCGCGCCGGGCTGGTTGCACGAGATCGTGCGGGTGACCATCAGGCCGCTCGCCAGGCGCTCACGGACCCGCCGCAGATAGCCGTGGACCTCCAGCTCGCGAAGGGCCCCGGCGATGCGGTCCGCGCCCTCGGGGAACCTGGCGGTCAGGGTCCTGATGTCCACCAGTGTGCCGGTGGGCAGGGACTGGATGTGGGCGGCCAGCCCGATCGCCGTCAGGGACAGCTCGGGATGCTGGACGAGGTGGTTGCCGACGACGGTGAAGCGGGTGGTGTGCCGGGTGTTGTCGTGCCTCACGCCGTACGGATGCCGCTCGCGGCGGTCACCGTGGGTGCGGGTCCGGACGGGGGCGGGGCGCCTGTCCGCGACGGCGGACGGGGCGTGCGGGGGAGCGCTAAAGTGCTGGGTATCCATCAGGAAGGTACTGCTTCCTCGGTGGTCAGGCCCTCGCCCGGATTGCCGTCCCGGCGGGGGCCGTCGCATGTCTGTGGTCGGTTGTCGTGGTGAGCGTAGAACACGCAACGGGGCGCCCCGCCAGTCCAGTCGGAGATGTTCACCCCTGTGGGTGAGCCGGGTCCGGGGGCGGGAGGGGTGGGGTCTGGTGGGGTTCTTTCTTCTCCTTCGTTTCTTTGGAAAGACCGCCCGGGCCACCGGGACCCGGAAAACCGTGACCCGGTGCGACGTGCCGCGATGCGCTCTGATCGCGTGGCTCCGGTACGAGGTCCAGCTCGGCCCACACCGTCTTGCGCGGGACCGGCCCCATGGTCACGCCCCAGCGGTCCGCGAGGACGTCGACGATCAGCAGCCCGCGTCCCGACTCGTCGTAGGGGGCGGACGGCCGGTGCGGGCTCGGCAGCCGGTCGTGGCACGTATCGGTCACCTCGATCCGCAGAGCGCGATCACGGTCCGTCGTGCGGAGCGCGAGCAGGAAGTCCCGGTCGTCCACGCGCCCGTGCGTGACCGCGTTGGCGGCGAGCTCGCCGACGAGCTGCGCGGCGGTCCCGATCGCCCCGCCCGGCACGCCCCACGCCCGCAGCCACTCGGTCGCGAGCAGCCGCGCGAGGCGGGCACCGCGCGACGTGGGGGACAACTGCACGGTGAAGTGACGTGTGGGAATGCCGAGTTGACTGTTCATGTGGTTCACGTCACACATCCTGCCGACGCCACCTTTTCGGGCGCCAGTGACTCTGGGCGTGCGTACGGTGACTGTCCGGAGCTTGTCCCGTGCTGTCCGGCCTGTCCGCGCGGTTGTGCGGGCACGGGGGGTCCAGTGGCGGCGGTACGTCGGAGGTGGCGCGGGTGCGGGTGGAAGCGAACGGTACGGAAGGGCCCACGGGCGAGGCGGACGAGCCCGGCTGGGAGGTCGACCCGGACGACGAGTCGGGCGCGGCGGTGGTCGCCACGGTGGGCCGCCAGCTCCGGCTGCGCCGTGAGGCGGCAGGTCTCCGGGCGGCCGAATTCGGCCAGGCGATCGGGTACGGCGAGGACCTCGTCTACAAGGTCGAGGCCGGCCGCCGCATCCCGAGGCCCGAGTACCTGGACAAGGCGGACGCCGCGCTGCGGGCGGGCGGCCTGATCGCGGCCATGAAGCAGGACGTGGCGGAGGTCCGCTACCCGAAGAAGGTCCGGGACCTGGCCAGGATGGAGGCACGGGCGGTGGAGCTCTGTGTGTACGCCAACCATGGCATCCATGGCTTGTTGCAGACGGAGAGTCACGCGCGCGTGCTCCTGGAGACCCGACAGCCTGCGTACTCGCTGGACGAGGTCGAGCGAGGCGTGGCCGCCCGTATGGCCCGCCGGTCGATCTTCGACCGTACGCCTGCGCCCATGCTCAGCTTTGTTCAGGAGGAAGCCGCGCTGCGGCGCCCCATCGGGGGCAGAATGGAGTGGCGCCGCCAGCTTGAACGTCTGCTGGAAGTCGCCCGCTTGAGGAGCGTCTCGCTTCAAGTGATGCCATTGAACTGCGAGACCCACCCCGGACTGGACGGTGGGATCGAAGTGCTGAAGTTCGGGGATGGTACGGCTGTAGGGCGCTCAAGCGGGGCCTTCAGCGGACGGGCGGTCACTGATCCAAAACAGCTCAGGATCCTCGAATTGCGGTATGGCATGATCCGGGCGCAGGCTCTTGCGCCACGAGAGTCGCTGGCCTTCATTGAGCAAGTGCTGGGAGAGACATGATCCGCGACACCTCTGCCGGGGCGGCCGGTGCCATCGCCTGGTTCAAGAGCAGCTACAGCGACAGCAGCAGTGGTAACGACTGCGTCGAGGTGGCGATCGCCCCCGCAGCCGTCCACGTCCGGGACTCCAAGAACACCGAGGGCCCCCGGCTCGCCGTCGCGCCCGCTGCCTGGTCGGACTTCCTGACGTACGCGTCACGGTCCTGACCCCGGGCACTGGCTACACCGACCGAACACCCCCGCACCCGGCGGGTGCCGGGTGCGAGGGCGCTCCTGGTGTGCGTACCGGGCTCCCGCCCGGTGGCTACTCCTCCGCGAAGATCTCTTCGGCGGACGTGGCGCTGACCGCGCGGGTGAGCCAGCGGAGCAGGAGCTCGGGTTCTGTGCTGCCGACGATCCGCTCACGGACCTCGTCACTGACGTAGAT
>NZ_JAQYXC010000253.1:0-345 GCF_036322365.1 Streptomyces sp. SP18CS02 | reverse complement strand
TGTTGGTTGTTCTTTTTTTTGTTGGGGTGTTTTTTTTTTTTCTTTGTTTTTGTGTTTTTTTTTTTTTTTGTGGTGTTGTGGTTTTTTTTTTTTTGTTTGTGGTTTTTTTTTTTTTTTTGGGGGGTGGGGGGGGGGGGTGTGTGGTGGGGGGGGGGGGGGTGGTGTGTTTGTTGCGGTTGGGGGGGGGGGTGGGGGGTGTGGTTTGGTGCGTTGTTGGGTCGCGCGGTGTTGGTCGTCGAGGGGGGGGTGGGGGGGGGGGGGGGGGAAGCCCGCCTCGGCGCCCGCGCTGTCGAAGCCGACCACGCCGAGGTCGCGGTAGCGGTTGGCCAGTTCGGCGATCTCCAG